>JBILHQ010000224.1:0-9680 GCA_044350415.1 Saprospiraceae bacterium
ATGGGAGTCAATGATATTATTGTCGATCCGGGGTTTGGTTTCGGGAAAACGATCCTGCACAATTATGCGCTTCTGCGCCGGATGAAGGAATTATCTACTGTCCTTCAATGCCCATTGTTGGCAGGATTGTCCCGTAAATCTATGATTTATAAAGTATTAGGTACTGAACCAGCTTCGGCGATAAATGGCACAAGTGTATTAAATATGGTGGCATTGGACCAAGGCGCTCAAATACTCAGGGTACATGACGTAAAAGAAGCAATAGAAGTCATTCAGCTCTGGAAAATGCTCCATTCAGCAGGCTAAAGCATAGTTTTGTCTGAATTAAATGTTAATTTGAACACTTATTCATTCTGGGAATCGATTTATTTTCAGATATTTGTGCGTTACTTTTGAAAGCAACAAATTATTTGCTCCTCATTTTTTATTTTGAGGCAAGCAAAATTTTTCTTCCTCATTTCCGTTTTTGGAATATCTTATTTGTTTTTGGTCTCAGAATGCCTGTCATTTTTTCACGTTTGTTTTCAATTTGATCATTTCAAAAAAACACAAATTTATCAATGAGGTTGATCATTTCCCGTGTCAGTCGTTTTGCTTTCGGGCTGACTTTTTTATTTGCAGCGTTTCCGGCATTCAGCCAGTTTGAAGAAATGGCTGATGTTAATGCGGATTCCATTGCAACCGCCAGGCTTGTAGCAAAATCCCCTTATGTTGTAAAAAATATTACTGACAAAGACTTGGCTGAACGGCTGGGTCAAATGAGTAGTTGCCTGGATTTACGACCAACCAAGGTTGTGAAAAGTTATATTGACCACTATTTGTATCGTCCTGAAAAAACAAAAAGAATCCTGAGTAAAAGGTTGACCTATTTTCCAGTTTTTGAAGAAATGCTGAAATCGCAGGGGGTGCCGGATGATTTAAAATATCTTTCTGTAGTGGAGTCTGCGTTAAATCCTAATGCAGTTTCCCGTGTTGGCGCTTCAGGATTGTGGCAATTTATGCCTTCCACAGGTACCGACTACGGAATGCAGATCAATTCGGCTGTTGACGAGCGCAATAATATTGTTAAAAGTAGTGAATCTGCTGCACGGTATTTGAAACACCTTTTCAATCAGTATAATGATTGGGCATTGGCATTGGCGGCCTATAATAGTGGCCCAACCAGGGTAAACTCAGCGATTCGTAGGGCCGGAAGCAAAAATTTCTGGATTATCCAGCGGTATCTTCCTTCGGAAACGCGCAATTATGTACCCGCTTTTATCGCAGCAACTTATATCTGCAACTTTTTCAACGAACATAACCTTGAACCTGATTACCCTGAAATGGATGAACAGATTTTGGATTACATTACTGTTTATGACGGTATTTCGTTTTCTGCAATTGCAAAAGCAACAGGCATTGAATACCAATCGGTGGAAGATCTTAATCCGGGTTTCAAACGGGCCTATGTACCACCGTCCAAAAGGGGGTATTTTGTGACGGTCCCCAAAAGAGTGATGCCATTATTGGTCAGACATCTGAATGGTCTGGGCGGAAATACGTACCGCGTGGATGCTAATGATTATTCAACACCCTCCGATGTGCCAGGGGGAACAAATTATTATTATTCAACGGTAACGGCCCGGGAAACTCAACTACTGGATGAATTTGCTGAAAAAAACAGTTGTAATGGGGCTCAACTTCGCGCCTGGAATAATCTGCCTAACCATTATGTATATGCCAATCAGACATTAAGGGTTTGGCATCCGGTACATTTACTCCGGCATACCGTTGAAAAAACAGAAGCACCTGGTAGCCCTGTCAAAAAGATGGAGTCTCCTGCACCTGTTCCTTCCAATGTCCGGGCAAATCCCGTAGCTGCAGCAGCAGGAAACAGTACAGCTGCCGTCAAACCGCCAGTACCAGTAACACGCCCCGCGAGCGCAGGACCGCAAAAACAATATCTTTTTCATAAAGTTAAAGATAAAGAGACGATGGGCGACTTATCCCGCCGTTACGGTATTTCTGTTGATGCTTTAATGCAATTGAACAATACAGCCGATCTTAAAGCAGGTATGTTGATAAGAATTAAAGAGTTGAAATAGGGCTTCGGTCGAACGATTTTATAAAATAAGAAGGCTCTCCGCAAAAAAACGGAGGGCCTTCTTATTTTTTACCCCCGGAAATGCGACCTTTGTCTTTCACTATTCATTATTACCAACCCTCCCGATTTATGACAAGAGCGCTGATTATTGAAGATGAGCCCGAAAGTGTGGAAAACCTATGTAACCTGCTCAAACTTTATTGCCCTGATGTGGAAGTAATCGCTACAGGCGGTTCTAACGCAGATTTGCTTCGTTTGGCCTCTGAAGAAAGCAATAATCAGTTTGATGTGGCTTTTTTGGATGTGATGCTTCCGGATGGTCTGATTTTTCAGGGATTGAATCAATTGGAGGAAATTCATTTTGATATTATTTTCGTCACGGCATTCGATAAATATGCTTTAACGGCATTCGATTTTTCGGCTATCGATTATGTACTTAAACCCATTGAACCGCTCGATTTGCAACGGGCAGTAAGTCGTGTCAGTATTAGCAAAAATGGCCGCACCACAAAAGAACGCCTGGAAGTATTACAGCAGAATTACCCGGCCACTGCAGCAAATGCCTTTGAAAAAATTGGTATTTCAGCCATGGAAGGTATTCATTTTGTGCGGTTAAGCGATATTGTTCGGTTGGAGGCGGAGGATAATTACACCCATTTCTTTGTAGTGGGGGGCGATAAAATCACTACTGCCAAAACAATCAAAACGTATGAAGACGTCTTGTCGAGGTTTAATTTCTTAAGGGTTCATAAAAAAAATATTGTTAATATGAATTTTATGAAAAAATTCTCCAAAGAGGAAGGGTTTCTCGAACTGGAAAACCTGGAAAGGGTAGAAGTGTCCCGCCGAAAACGACCCGTTATCATGGATGCCATGCGGCGCATGTACGGTGACCTTTAAATATTTACTATCATTATATTTTAATACCACCAATAAGAATGGGTTTTTTTGATAAGTTTTTTAATAAAGAAAAAAAACAGGATTTAGATAAAAGTCTTGAAAAAACAAAAGAAAGTTTTTTCGGAAAGATCACCAGGGCTGTTGCTGGTAAAAGTGCCGTCGATGAAGAGGTACTGGATGAACTGGAATATGCCCTGATTTCGGCTGATGTCGGTATTGACACCACCGTAAAGATCATTCAAAGGATTGAGTTGCGGGTTGCGAAGGATAAGTATGTCAATACCACTGAATTGACGGCTATTCTCCGGGACGAAATTGTTCAAATGCTTTCAGAGAACAAGACGGAAGATATTGAGGACTATGATTTTCCAAAAGGTCAAAAACCGTATGTAATTATGGTGGTCGGTGTTAATGGAGTGGGGAAAACCACCACTATTGGCAAATTAGCCCACCAATTCAAACAAAAAGGCTTCAAAGTGGTGTTGGGTGCTGCTGATACTTTTCGCGCCGCCGCTGTTGATCAACTCGGCGTTTGGGCCGATAGGGTAGGGTGTGACTTTTATTCGAAAGGTATGAATGTCGATCCCGCCGCAGTGGCTTACGAAACGACTAAATATGCAGTAGATAATAACTGTGATATTGCCATTATCGATACTGCCGGTCGATTGCACAACAAAACTAGTCTGATGCAGGAGTTGGGTAAAATTCACCGGTCTGTCGAAAAAAATCTTCCGGGAGCTCCCCATGAAGTTCTGTTGGTATTAGATGCCTCCACAGGCCAAAATGCCATCGAACAGGCCAAACAATTTACCGAAGTTGCACCGGTTACAGCCTTAGCGCTTACGAAATTAGATGGAACCGCCAAAGGTGGCGTAGTATTAGGAATCAGCGATATGTTTAAAATTCCAATTAAATATGTTGGCGTGGGGGAAAGCATCGATAAGTTGCAAATATTCAATAAAAGGGCATTTGTGGACTCTCTTTTTGAATAAACGCATACCTGGAGATAAATATCTTCATCGCTCAACCTACACCATAACTGATGCTCGCTCCTGCATTAAGGTCTCAATTTCTTCCACTTCTACGGGGATGTTCCTGAATAAATCGAAAGACCCATCATCGGTAATGAGGATGTCGTTTTCTATACGAACGCCAATGGCCTCTTCCGGGATATAAATGCCGGGCTCGCAAGTGAAAATCATTCCTGCGCGGAATGGTTCATAGCGGTGACTGAGGTCGTGGACATCAAGCCCAAGATGGTGGCTGGTGCCATGCATGAAGTATTTTTTATAGGCAGGCCAGTCCGGGTTTTGGTCCTCAATATCTTTACGGGAAATCAGGCCGAGTCCTAATAACTCACTCTCCATGATTTTTCCAACCTCTTTATTGTATTCTTCCAGCAAGGTGCCTGGAACAAGCATGGTGCTGGCTTCTTTCAGTACCCGTAACACAGCATTATAGACAGCGCGTTGCCGGTCGCTGAACCTGCCATTCACTGGGATAGTGCGCGTCAGATCCGCAGCATAGTTGGCATATTCACAACCAAAATCCATCAGCAACAGATCGCCATCAGCGCAAATCTTATTGTTGTCGATATAATGCAATACACAAGCACTTTTCCCGGAAGCAATGATGGGTTCATAAGCGTGTCCACTGGCCCGGTTTCGGATAAATTCATGGGTGATTTCTGCTTCCACTTCATATTCTCCAACTTCAGGTGCGACAAACTTAAGTACCCTGTTGAAGGCCAATCCTGTGATGTCAATCGCATGCTGAACGGTTTCCACTTCCCATTGGGTTTTAATGACTTGTAATTTTTTCAGGAGTGGTTGTGATCGGTATACCTGATGCCCTGGATAAGTATTCCGGAACCACCTTGCGTACCGGAGGTCACGTGTTTCAACTGGATTTGTAAATTTATCATGTTCATTAAAATTAAGGTACGCACCGCTGGATAAATTAATCATCTCGCGCATGATTACCTCGCCTTCATCAAGGAAATATACTTTTTGAATACCCGATGCTTCCCGCGCCTCTTCCTTTGTATATTTATGCCCTTCCCAAACGGCAATTTGTTCATTGGTCCGTTTGATAAAAAGCACCTCTTCGTGTTTCTCTTTCTGACAACCAGGAAAAAGAAACAGCATTGTTTCTTCCTGATCGATACCGGTCAGCCAATAAAGTCCGGTATTTTGCCGGAAGGGGTAGCAGGTATCTCCTGATCGGGGCATTTGATCATTTGCATTGAAGATAGCGAGGGAACCTGGCTGTATTTCACGGGAGAAACGACGGCGGTTAAAAATAAAAGCGTCCTGTGGGAGTGGGCTGTATTTCATAAAATGCATTAACTTTATTTCAAATCTGTAAAATGCCCGGATGGATTAGTAAAATCGCGTTGATCAGAATCGCCTTCGGCGGAGGCATTGGCCAATGCCAGGCTATTTTGTAAATTAGAAATTTCAACTTTGGATGCCTCGACCTGCCGATGCAGCGCAGTACGCTCCTGGTCAAGTTGTGCTGCACGGGTTTCGAGTACCTGAATTTGGCTGAGCATACCGGAGAAGTCACGCTGGAGTTTTTTCCAGCCTTGCAATTCTTCATGCAGGCGGGTAATTTCTGCTCCAAATTGCTGGTCGCGCAGCCTGAGGAAACGAATATTTTCTTCGAGCAGCAGGATTTTTTCTACAGCATGAGCAGCATCTGCCTGCGCTTTTGCTAACTTTGCAGCCTCCGCTTGCCTTTGTGCTTCGCGAGTGGCATGGTCGACTTCAAATACCGTAAGTTGTTGGCGGAGATGCGAAGATTCCAGGTTCATGCGTTTTAACTCCGCTGTTTTCTGGTCGTGTTGGCTCCTTAACTGACTGTAGAGGTGTGCTACAGCGTTGCGTTCCTGTTCGCTTTGTTCATAAGCGTCCATAAGGGCTTTTTCCCGCCATGAGGCACGGAGCGACCACCCTAATATGATACCGATGACAGTCGCAATTGTCCATATTAACCAGTAAAGAACCGGGTCTTGTACTAAAGCGTCCATTGCGTGTGGATTATTTTTGTGACAAAAGTAATATATTCCTGCAAAAAGTGAGCCTTTATTGGTAATATTCAATGAGTTAGGTGTTTTTTTGCATTAAGTTTCATTGAATTAACAGGTAATTTTGTTCTATATGCTGAGTTGTAATGCCGAATTATGGTCATTTTTTAGCAAAAAAAACGTGTTTTTTGCCCTTTTATTATTGTTTTGGAGTATTAAAGCTGTTGCACAGCATGAGGAAAAAATAGCAAAATATTTTTTTGTTAAAATTGATTCAATTACTATTGAGGGGAATAAACGAACACGTAAGGCACTCATTCTGCGGGAGTTGGAGTTCACTTCAGGCGATTCTATTCTTGTTTCTGATCTCACAGGTATTCTGGAAAGGAATCGCTTGCGGGTACTCAATTTAGGTATTTTCTCTGACGCTTCTTTAACGATTAGTAACTGGGAAGAAAATCATCATACCGACCTGCATATCAAAGTGAACGAGTCCTGGTATTGGTTTCCCTCACCCGTATTTGAACTGGTCGACCGAAATTTTAATGTGTGGTGGACAGAGTTCAATCATTCCCTGAAGCGAGCCAATTTTGGAGGAGACTATACACAATACAATTTTACCGGACATGCCGATGTGCTCAATCTCACGGCGACAACTGGTTATAATCAACGCCTCCATATGCGGTACCGAACACCTTCCCTGAATAAAAAACAAACATTAGGGTTGCAGTTTGGTGCCAGTTATTCGCGAACTGATGAAGTGGCGGTAAAAACAGAAATGAATAAACTTGTTTTCTTCTCCTATCCGGGTGATTTTGCGATCAGACGCCTTTCTTTTGATGTCATGTTAACCTGGCGGCCAGGCTTGTTCTATACACATGGATTATCGCTTGAAAACCGACAAAATTTTATTGCGGATACGATCATCCAGGAGATCAATCCACTTTTTTTTTCTAATGGAAAAAGTGCTCAAAAACACTTTAGCCTCGCTTATACGTTTAATTTTGACAATCGGGATATCCGGCCATATCCAACTAAAGGTTGGTCCTTCCTTTTCGAACTCCGGCAAAATGGATTATTGCCCGCTGATGACCTCTTTTTAACCAGAACTCGTTTGGAAGTATCCAAATATACACCTTTTACATCCTGGCTTAGTTTGGAAACCGGGGTAAGAGTCAGGTTCAGCCTGCCGCGGTCGCGCCCGCCTTATTTCAATAATCAGGCCCTTGGATATGGCAGTGATCTGGTGCGCGGTTATGAATATTACGTGATGGACGGATTGGACTTGGGGGTGATAAAAACCTCCTTACGCGGCCGGTTTGTCAAAAGAATGATTTTTTTCCCAAACATTGTCAAAGCACACTGTAACCGCTGCAAGCCTTTTGAGGTGAAAGCATACTGGAGTATCCAAAATGATTTCGGTTATGCCAATGACCCCTGGTTTGCATTTAATAATCCATTGTCCAACCGGGTATTATACGCTTACGGAATAGGGTTGGATGTTATTATGTTCTATACAAAGACCATGCAGATATCGTGGATGCGAACTATTACCGGGCAAAGTGGTATTTATTTGCGGACTACGCTATAAAATAACGGGACTTGTTGCGGTGGGTAGCCACCCGGCCAGTCCCGCCTTGCAGGATTTGCAGGGTTTTGGGCTATTTTTGAGTTCGTCGCTATTCGCACAAAAAGATAGTTGGCAGAGCAAAAAGGTACCCATCAAAAAATAACGAGTCATTATTCTATGTAAAGGGTTGCGATATTCAGATACGTTACATTTGAAAAAATCTGATTTACAAGAGTTTAAGCAAGGTGAAGATGTATTGTACTATTTCAATCGGCGAGCATAGAAGTCCGGTATTGCAGGAATTATTCATTTCTTTGGGGAAGAAACTCAATTGCTTCAGTTTGATGATGATGGTCGACTATTTACCCAAGTGACCACTGCCGATTATAATTTTCATTTAAAGAGACTGGCAGCAAGATTATTGGAAGGGAGATTACCAATCATTATAGCCGTCATTTTGCCGGTGACCAGGCTATTAATAGCGGTTTTGATATTGACGACGTAAAAGCGATATTGGGCATTTCAAATGAAGATACCGCCCGTATTTATGCACAGAGGCAAAACACAACAATTTTAACAAAACTATTGACGTATGCGAAAAACAAAAAAACACTCCTGACTGATGAAGTCCGTGAGGCACTTATCGAAATTAGAAATATCCCATGGGACCAGTTTCCCGTCACTAGGGTAGGGTATGCTCTTCAAAACTATCCTGGCGTGCGCCGGGTATTGATGAATTCAATGCTCAATATTGAGTTTGTCGGAAAATACCTTGTAATGCTGGATAAACCGAAAGTCGAAACAGAACACATTGAGATTACCATATCCAATTACAGCGGAGACGTTAAGGATATTGAATCTGCCACCTTTAACTTGAAAACGAACTTAGCAGACAAAAAAACAACGGATATTCCCTGGCGGGAACTTGCGTTAGAGTATGGCTATACGGCCGGATCAGGCACGTTCTCCCGGGCTATTAAAGGCCGCCGATGGGCACGTACCTCCTTTGTAAAAGATTTGATCAAACAACGGTATCTGGAGAGTCGAATGGTCTTGAAATCACTTTTACAGTGAAAAAATAAAAATGGACTGTACCGCGATGCGACAGGAAAGAAACGCCTTCCCGTTGTGCAGGTCGAATCTTCAACTCGCCGCCTTTGAATTTGTTACCTACCTCAAAACCTACGGGCATGCGGTGGTATTGCACCGGCGCATAGTGGTTGCGGGTACTGTTGAATAAGTATTCGATTTTGACCTGCATATCGCGGCTGATACCCTCGATACAAAACCGTTCAAAGAGAATTTGCCCGACGATGGTAGCGTTGCGCTTTTTGGTAGCCTTTTGCTCATCGGTTAGTGTACTGTTTCGGGAGAAACTTGCACCGTCCATCCATATACGGGCCACATCCTGCTCATTGGAAGTGATCTTACCGGCATCATTGTCACAGTCTCATTTTAGGACTGGTTTGCCTCTTTTGTATCTTGAACCTCTGTTAAAGCCGAATTATGTGTACCCGTTACCTGGACCTGTTATGGTGTCGACTTCATAGCCTCCCGGTTCATTTGTTACAGCCCCCGAACATGCACTTTACTTTTCCTGGGCAAATAATACAAATTTGAGGATTTTAAAATCGCATTATATTAACAATTTACCAGCCGCTTTTGCTGGGAATCAAAAAATGACAATTGCGGCAGTGAATTCAATTGTTGATGGGGCTCAAGGTTTATTAAATAGTATGGCTGATTATGAATCCCAAAATTTCATCCCGGGGTGTTTGTTGCTCCAGTTTGGTAGCACTTGATCGGCTATACTTTCCGTCCACGGCAATTTGACTGCCCGCCCCCAATGTCAGACCAGCCGTGACCCAATCCACAAACATGTCTCCGAAGGCTTTTTTATCAAGCAGAGAGAATACCCGATTCAGTGTGTCATGGAATGGAATACCGCTGGTATAAGGGTAATATTGACGCAACCAGTCTAGTTTATCTTCTCCAAAATCTACTAGTGCCGCATCCACCGAATAGCCTGTGAATTGGCGCGATAGATTTTTTGTTCATCAAGGCTTGAGGAGGGCTTAATGCGGGACATTTTAACCGAC
>JBILHQ010000225.1:0-9643 GCA_044350415.1 Saprospiraceae bacterium
GAACCCAGCGAGACATGCCCTTTGATAATCTCTCCGGTGCGCGGGTCGCTTACCGAACTCCCGTAACTCCAGCCACGCGTGGAGCGGTGGACCCATTGCACGAGGTTGTAGCGCACATCCATCGGATCGGCATCTGCTGGTAGTTCTTTGACAATGAACGCATTGCGGTAGCCAGCCGCTTCGTATGCCTGGTTCCACCATTTGGCTCCGTCCATCAGGGCCGATTTGATAGGTTCCGGAACGCCTGGGTCCATATAATAAACAATAGGCTCCATAGGGTCGCTTATGGCCGCTTCAGGATTTTTCTTCATTAAGCGGTGCCGGGTGATATAGTGCTGGTTAATAGGTTCGCCGATAGGCACAGAATAATCGTACCAGGTGGTTTCAGAATAGCCCGCGCGCGGGTCGGCGCGCCGTGGTTTATATTGGTTATCAGGCAATTCGATAAAAGAGTGGTGCATTCTAACAGTAACAGCATTGGGCGTCGGTGTTACTGAGCGAATAAATTCCCCTTTTGCTTTTCCGGTGAAAGTGATGGTCGCCTCCCACTCCGTGTTTTTCGGAAAATTTTTGGTATTAGGGGCGAAAATTGCTGAACGCGTTGGATCGGCAGCGTAGGTTCCCTGGTTGTTACGTTCTAATGTCCCCGCTACATCGTGCGCATCCTGGAGCAAAAACGGCGTAAAATCGACCAGAAAGCGATCCCCTTCTTTAGCCCCCACGGTAAATCCCCACAATACAGATTGTGCAAATGCCTGTTCCACCGACTGGCGTTCGGCAGGAACCGGGCTACTGGCGCGATAGTTGCTATTGGGTTGAACCAGCAGGATTTTGTTGCCGCTGCGGATAAATTTGACCACCCGGGTATCGCCTATTTGACCGCGGTCGAGGCCGATATCATTCGACCCTACTCCTGAAGGCAGGGAATTGACATACAAAAACGTGGAGTCGAAGCGATTGATTTCCAACCAAATCTTTCCTTCAGCATCGTCCCACCAGAACGGAAAATAACCAGGATGAGCGGTCATTTTTTTTGTTTTTTCGGCAATAGTTGACGGACCGGCAGGTGTAGCAGGTTGGGGTGTCGTCTTGGGAGAACAGGCTGCCAAGAGGAAGAAAAAGAAAAAAAGAAGGGTTGTACGCATGCAATACAAGTTAAAATGATCCTGATGATGCGGCAAAGATGCAAGAGATTTATCTTAAATCGAAACTACAAACTATACTCAATCCGGGTAATCAGCAGTTCATCGCCCTGTACCATCTTTTTCGAGGGCTTGCCGCAACTGCATACAAAGTGGTAATTTTTTATGCCGCATGTCTTATTGCAGTCATCACAATAGATTAAAACAGGGGTAACGGTGATCGCCAGTTGCGCATTTTGGTACTGGCTGTCGTTTTCTATCACAGCGTCAAAGGCGTTTTGTATGGCAATGGGCTCCACGTTCGACAATTCCCCGACTTGCAGGTAAATGCATTGAATACATTCGGGCGGTATGTCCGGATGTTGGGCTTCAATGGTGGCGAAAATATTGCGGACGAGGGATATTTCGTGCATGTACTGGAGGTGGTGTTATGTTACTATTTCACCGTTGCTAAAGGCGAAAGCACCTGGCGAAAATGGGCAATGGCTTTTTCAAAATTTTGTGCTGCGACCTTGCTGAGTCCCTGGTGCAACGCCCATTCATACCCTTGAATAGCCAGCACATAACCCACCGGAGCAGCCGGATAGATTTCTTTGGCTAGCCATAATATGGTGCCGGGATCTATGCTGTGCGTGGAAAAATGTACAGACGCCACGGGCTCGCATTTTTGAAAATAAAACCCGGTTTCCATTTCCTGCAAACTGGCGTCAACAAATATAACACAATCGTATTGGCTGATCAGTTCAGCGTCTTCAATTTGCAATTGGTACCGATAGACCACCTCCAACGCGCTGTTATCGGCAAATTGGTCGGCAAACAGCCATCCAAGGGCATCATCTGCACGTCCGTCGTTGCCTATTCCGATGAGGATCGTTTTGTGGTCAGGATTTAATGCGTTCATCGATCAATTCGTCTTTGGCGTTATACACTTCCACTTTTAAAGCCATTTGGCCCAAAGCCTGGGTGGCACAGCTCAGGCAGGGGTCGTAAGCGCGCACCACCACTTCCACCTGGTTCAGCATTTCATCGGTGATGGCGCCTTTTTCACTGATCACTTTATCGGCCACCCAGCGAACGGCCCTGTTCATGGGTTCGTTGTTGTGGGTGGTGGAAACGATCAGGTTGCATTTGGTGATCATGCCTTTTTCATCGATCTGGTAATGGTGCGTCAGGGTGCCCCTCGGCGCTTCAATGATGCCAATACCTTCCATTCTTGGCTTTCCTTCGCGCAGCAAATCATTGCCCAATATACCATCATCGCACAACAGGTCTTTCATGACTTCCGCACAGTGCAGCATTTCAATCAACCGCGCCCAGTGGGTGTACATGGTGCTGTTATTGACTTTTTGGCCGCTGTAGTCCATGTAATATTGCCGTTCTTTTTCAGCCAGCGGCGTTGGAATAGCCTGACAAACATTGAGTCTTGCCAATGGCCCAACGCGGTTCCAGCCTTTTTCCCGGCCCAATGATTTCAGGTACGGGAATTTCATGTACGACCATCGCTCCACGCCTTCGGCGAAATATTGCTGATAATCCTGGGTGGCAATATCCGGCAACGTAATATGCCCGGTGCTGTCGATAGCCCGGAGCCGGCCGTGGTACATCTCCATGTTGCCGGCGCTGTCCACCATGCTTAAATGCCCGGAAGGATAAGCGGCAAAGGTGTCCAGCAGCACGCGGTGGCTTTCGTGGTACGACTTGATGAAACCAATCACCTCCAGGCACCATTCGATCATGGTATCGATGGATGGCACCTCTTTTCCGTTTAAGAAACAGGCTCTTTCATTGGGCTCAAATGTTTTGTACATGCCGCCCGGTATCGCTACCGCGCCGTGTATCTTTTTCCCTGAAATGGCTTTGATGATCTCCTGTCCAAATTTCCGCATCAAAATTCCTTTTCTGGCCATGTCGGGCTGCTCCATAGCCACCGCGAAGAAGTTGCGTTTTTCAGTTGGGGCATCCAGACCAAACAAAATATCAGGCGAAGCGAGGTAGAAAAAATGCAGGGCGTGCGATTGGAATATTTGCCCGTAATGCATCAGCCGGCGCAATTGGGTGGCTGTTGGCGACAGGTTTTCCGGATCAACGCCCACGAGTTGATCGATGGCTTTTGCAGCAGCCAAATGGTGGCTTACCGGACAAATACCGCACAAACGCTGTACCAACGCCGGTGCCTCCCAATAAGGATGCCCTTGTATAAAGCGCTCAAAACCCCTGAATTCCACAATGTGTAAAAATGCATTGTTTACTTTCCCCTGCTCGTCGAGGTGAATCGTGACGCGCCCATGGCCTTCTACACGGGTGATCGGGTCGATGGTTATCTTTCTTTCCATGGGTTCAATCGTATTTGAATTCTGCATATAAAAGGGAGAATGGCGCGCCAAATAAAATGCTTTTCACCACTTTCCAAATATGGTCTGCAGCAGGCGGACAACCAGGTATGACATAATCTACTTTTACCACCTCATTGCAGCCATAAACCCGGTCGAGCATTTTGGGCAATTCTTCGTGGTAAGGTACAATGGTTTCCCCTGCTTCGCTGGTGATGCTGTTCAGGTAGGCTTCTTCCAGGCATTCACTCAGCGGAATAGTGTTGCGCATGGCCGGCACGCCTCCCCAGATGGCACATTCACCTACAACTACCAAAATAGTACACATTTCCCGGAAGGTTTTGAGTACTTCAATATTATGCGAATTGCAGCATCCGCCTTCAATCAGGCCCACATCACACCTGCCGCTGAATTTTTTCAGGTCTGTGAGAGGCGATTTATCGAACGAAACCAATTCCGCGATGTCCAGTATACCCGTATCAATATCGAGCATCGACATGTGGCACCCAAAGCATCCGGCCAATGAAACAGTGGCGACCCTTTTTTTCTCCCGGCCAGTTTCCGCCATTTGTTCAATAGGCGCACTGTGATACTCTTTTTGAACGGATTCATTGTCAAAATGCCGGCTGCCAAAAGGTTGGGAGAAACGCTTGCCGCGCACAATGATGGCCCCTGTAGGACAAATCTTCATCGCGTGTAAGGCTTGTTCTTCCGTCAATTTCGATTCTTGTTCGTAGTCGATGCCCACAGCTGTTTCATTTCCCCGGTTGACGTACATGAACACGCGTTGGCCTTCATCCGTGAAAACTTCTTCCACACACCGCCGGCATTTAATACAGCGGTTGTGCTCCATCACCATGCGTTTGGGCTGGAAGTCGATGAGCCGGTCCTTAAACAGGTGTGGAAAACGCGGGGTGGCGATACCGAGTTCGTAGCCCATGTGCTGCAGATCGCAGTCACCGCTTTTTTCGCAGGAAGGACAAAAGTGATTGCCTTCGGCAAACATCATTTCTACCACCGCTTTGCGGGTGTCCAGCAATTCGGCCGTATTCAATGCAATTTTTAACCCATCGTATACTTTTTCTGTGCAGGCGGGGCCGTATTTGCCATTGATTGTACAAATGCAGGTCCGGCAAGTGCCCAGCGGTGGTGTTGTGGCCGTGTGGTAGCAGAGGGATGGAATAAAAATACCTTGCAATTGGGCGGCATCTACCAGGTTCATGCCTGTTTCTACCAGAAAGGGCACGCCGTCGATGGTTATTTCACAGGGGTTGTTCATTGCGCAGTGGGTTTGAATTGTTCATAGTCTTTCGCTGCAGCGGCCATGTCAAACGGTCGAATACCGCTTTGATCGCTGGCGGGCAGCCGGGCAGCGAAGTAATCATTAAATTTATCGAGGGTATCCATGAGCGCATTACCGGCCGTTTTTCCCAATCCGCAGCGACTCGAGGCTTCCATGATGATAGCCCATTTTTTCAAATCCTGCAGGTCGTCCATATCTCCAGTGCCACGGAACAAGTGCTCCAACTTGCGCTGAATAATGAAGTTGCCAGCCCGGCAAGGCGTACAAATGCCACAGGATTCGTGTTTGAAAAATGTGGCGAAATTGAGCAGGATCTGTAGCAGATCTGTTGTTTTGTTGAAGACCATAAAGGCACCGCCACAGGTAATGCCGTCCTCAACCCCCGACCCTGGCGTGCTTATCCGCCGGTGCTTTTCTGCCATGGACAATGCGTTCCCGGAGGGGCCGCTCACTTGTATTAAATAAGGATCAATGGCCTGGCAGGCATCCAGCAATGCACCAACCGACATGCCCCATTCTATTTCATAGATACCTGGCAACTGGCAATCGCCTGAAATACTGATTAATTTGGTGCCGGGAGATCCCGGAATGCCCCGTTTCGAATATTCGGTGATGCCCATAGGGAGCAGCCGTGCAATCGTGGAAAAAGTTTCCACATTATTGATGACAGTCGGCAATTGCAAATAACCTTTTTCAACCGGGAAAAACCATTTGGTGCGCGGTTCGCCGCGTTTGCCTTCCATCGACTCCAGCAAGGCCGTTTCTTCGCCGCAAACGTAGGCACCGGCACCAATTTCTATTCGAATATCAAATTTAAAACCTTTGATTCCACCGACATGGACGCCCAACAAACCCTGAGCCCTGAAGGCATCAATGGTTTGCTGTATTTTCTCCGCCAGCCACCGGTATTCCCCGCGCAGGTAAATAATTCCATATTGTGCACCGACCGTATAACCAGCAATGATCATGCCTTCCAGCACCGATCCCGTTTGACTGTTCAGTAAAACGCGGTCTTTGAAGGTGCCGGGTTCGCCTTCATCGGCGTTACAAATGATAAATTTGGGCGATGCGGGTTGCTTTTGGCAAGCTTCCCATTTGCGACAGGTCTGAAAAAAAGCGCCACCCCGACCCCTGACTTCGGCTTCCCGGATCAGCGATATGATTCCTTCCGGACCCAAGCTTGGTAAGATGCTCACCGCTTCGCCGGGCATATAAGGTGCGAACAAAATACTGCCATTGTTTTCAGGCAGGTAACGGATATGGTCTTGCGGGGTATCACAGATATCAGCTGCTTTTTTGCCTTCCCGGAGCTGTTGTACAATTGATTTTACCTTTTTTTCATCCAAATTGACAAAAGGGTAAAAGTCAATCAATGCTGCCGGTTCCTGGTCGCTCAGCCCAATGCAGGACGTCGTGAAAAGCCCGAAAGTGCCGGTAGGGTCCACACTGCCGGTGCGGGCACCCGTTTCTTTTTCAAAAGCATTTTTGATCTTTTCAAACCCTTTTACTTCCGAAATAATGCTATTATTGAGATAGATCATATGCTTGCCGCCTGGTGTGCGGTGGAAAAAATGGTAAAAAGAAGCCACCCCTTCTACCTCTATGACCGCAAGATGGTGCGCCTGTGCGAGTCGCCCGATGGCCGCAGCTGAAATATATCCTTCTGTTTGCTGGCAATGCCATAACTCTCCCAGCAATCGGGACCTGTCGGGCTCAATGGGAAACAGGCGCTTGTGTTCGGACATCATGTTGTAACTGGTTTATTCGCAATAGGGTGCAGGCGGCTGCATTACAGGCAAATGTAGCAGATGTTTGGTACAAAAATGGTGATCAAATTCATCGGGCGAAATGATTTATAGCCACCGCGAAGTGGTTTTGTAATTGCTCGGTTTCTCTCCGCCCCGCTGACTGCGTTGTAAAGCCTCGCCGATGCGCTGCATCGCCTGCGTTTTACGCCTTGTCAACGGAACTGATGAAAACCGATCATTTTACAAAACCACTTCGCGGTGACTATATATATTGGACTTGCTGCGGTGGAAGATTGCCGGCCATCCTGCCTTGCGGGATTTGCCTGCTTTTCGGCTATTGGGGCGTTCGTCGCAGCGCTACAAACGCCCCAATGCGCTTCAAGCAGACCATGGCCCGGGCGCTTCCACCGCAACAAGTCTCTTGATTTTCAGGGCGCATTATTTTACATTATTGTATCGACAAAGATAAAACACTGCCCAACACGTGCAAATTGATTGCCATTGGTTGAGCAACAGAACCGCTGGTTACAAAATTTGACCAGTGGATGGAAACAGCGGGTAAATGTTAGGAGGAGTGCGTGGAGTGGGGGTAATTTTGTACATAGTTTTTAATATTCAATACATGAAATACGTCAAATCTTTTTTCATCGGAATTTTAGTCTATATTTTAGGCTTTGTCTTTTTATTTTTCGGAATGGTATATAGATTGGCGGGAATCGATAAGAGCAGAGGGGAATATGAAAACATTGCTTGGGTCATCATGCTCTGCCTGCCTTTTATCATGGTCTTCTCGAAATCGTTAAAAACTGGTTTTGGATATTTGGTGGCCTCCTTGGTTATCGCCAATGCAGTATTTCCGGCAATCGATTGGTCTTCGGGCAGTCCAACACCAAAATTTGGGAAAATGGGCCTGAAACCAAAGCAGTTTGCTTGGGAAAGCAGCAATGATTCCGCCGAACCCTGTACTATCTCCGGAACTGATGAAAACCGATCATTTTACGAAACCACTTCGCGGTGACTATATCATCAATGACACTTGGGCTCAACTGACAAACAGTAAAAATTAAACTAAATAATAATAATAATATGAAAAAAGTAAATTTCCTTGCATTGATTTCCGTTGGGTTATCGGCCATTTCTGTCTTTTTACCCTGGCTGGAAACGTCAAGCGCAGCAAGTTTTGGTGAGTACAATTCCAGCTATTCTTCCGGAGGCATTTCTGGTATTATCTGTGGTGGTGGGGTTTTCGCATTACTAAGTGCTCTTGTTGGTGGATATCTTGCCCTCATTAACAGCAAATGGTCCGCTTTCCCGGGAATCTTAAACCTGTTAAATGGTCTGGGTTATTTGTTTGGATGGTTAGGAGCCGGAGGGCGTGCGAGTTACAGCTCCAATTTTGGCGGCGTTTCGGCCAAAGTCAGTGTAAACCCTCAATTTGGATTGTACCTTTTTGTATTCACATCTTTTCTTTTTGTCATTTTTACCTTGAAGAACCTGCAAGCCATAAAAGTGGAATAGGCTGCTCAGCAACCATACTTCGGCAGGCTCAGTAACCATAAAGTATTGGTTTTCAAGAAGAAAAAATCCCAGACATGCTCTAAGGTTCTAATTTTAGAAAACCCCAAGGCTGGTTATTCTAACGGATATATGAAACTTACCAAACGGTATTTGATTTCAAATGCTTACATGGAAAAAGAATTTATAGAGTTTAGAATATTTGAGCAACTTGACCCAGAGCAATATCGCGCTCGCAATGGTGTTTTCACCTCAGCAGGTGGACTAAAAAAATAGATTTTATCATAAATTGAACTACATCATGTCCGAAAATAATTCTAAGGGTGGCTCATGCCTCAAATATTTTATCATTCTCTTAATAATTTGGGGTATTGCAAAGTATTTTGATACGCCTTCGTATTCTGTATGTGGAGAATACTCTTTTACGGAATATGCCAAATCCGTCTTTTCAGACAACGATATAGCCGAAATGATTGGTAGAGAGAAGGTTTCGGAATTTAAGGACAGACTTAAAAATGAGGCATCCGCCACTTATGTCTTGACATTGAGCGATCCCGAACAACTTGACAAAAATCAAACCAGAGGAAAAATATATCTTGGGATGCAGACAAAATTTTCAGGAATTATCGCGTACAAAGGAAAGTTTTTAACTACCCCAAATGACTCAATTGCAGATGGTATATTGAGAATAGAAGAGCGCCATAACGACAGGACTGACTCTTGGGAACAGATTACATTTAGTAACTCCCAGAACATATTATTTTATAAAATCAGCGGCAAGGACATTGTAATAACCTCTAAAACAACAAGTGATTTGGGATTGGTCTTTAAAGATGCAAAATTTACCAAAGATTAAATCGCCCAACTTTGCACTACCTCTCATGCCTTCTAAGCGTCGGCACGTCGGCAGTGCTCACGTTATGGGCAAGTAAAACAAAAAAATGCCATATGAAAGAATTACTATCAGTAGTCAAAAAAGTAGAATCAGATTTTAGATCAGAAAATGATAAACTGAACTCCTACTTATAGTCACCGCGAAGTGGTTTTGTAAAATGATCGGTTTTCATCAGTTCCGTTGACAAGGCGTAAAACGCAGGCGATGCAGCGCATCGGTGAGGCTTTACAACGCAGTCAGCGGGGCGGAGGGAAACCGAGTAATTACAAAACCACTTCGCGGTGGCTATATATCAATAAAATGACAATGCCTTGGTGCTTGATTACCAATTTTCTAAGGGATAAAGAAATAATATTATTAAATTATAAATTATTTTTTATCTTTGTCTTAGGCAATGCAATATTGCGTATATTAACGAGTTGTGGGTAATGTAAAAGAAACATAACATATTAACAAAGGGAAGCCGAAAACTTATAGAGTAGGCATTAAAATAAAAATATAAAATAAATCAACCACTTAAAAGCAATTCAACTTTTTTTTATTGCATTAGTATTAATTTCAGCAAGTTCCTGTGCTAAAATAGTTATTAGCCCTGATGCAAATATGTTGGCGAATAAACACAAATATTTTGCAATTATACCACCCAAAGTATCAATTGCTGCAAATAAAAAGATAGATGCTGAATCTTTGAAAGAACAGCAAAAAACTGA
>JBILHQ010000386.1:0-3117 GCA_044350415.1 Saprospiraceae bacterium
CTATTTTGAGCAATTCCACATAATGCGACCAACTCAATAAGTGAGAAGGCTTCTCACTTATTGGGAATTCGAGATAAAAAAGGCGCATATAAATGAGATTGCTTCGGCTGAATCCTTTTCCGATACTTCTGGAGAGGTCTTCCGATAAAGTATTGATCAGGCTTTTACCGTACTGCGCTTTGGCATTTCCGCCCTGTTCAAATTCCACGATATGCCGTCCTACTTCCCAATAGGTTTCCACCAAATGTGTATTTACCGCCATAATGGCCTTTTGTTGCCCCTTTTGGTAGGTTGCAGCAATTTGGTCTATTAAGTGGTGATAATCGGCCTGTTTGTTTATGATTTCCATACCAGTCCCATTTTTTGAAGGTGCGCATTTACTTTTTCTTCCCATTGGGCCACTTCGGCAGTCAATGCAGGCAGAGTTGTTTCATACCGTTCTGCCAGGTCTTTGATCCGTTGTGTCAATCGCTGGCTGATGCGTTGCATTTCATTTTTCACCGTGTTTTCGATAGTGGAAATCCATTTATCATCGACCACCAGCGTTTGAATCTCGGCTTCGGTGAGGGCAGCGTATTGGGCAATTAATTGTTGATCTAAAGCGGCCCTGGCTTCTTTAAGTTGCCTGTTGGCTTCCGCCTGGTCGTCTTGCAACTGGATATATTGCTCCAAAACAGCCACTTCACCGTAAGTAGAATCCGGTTCGGCAGCCATAGAAAGGTTTTCTTTCATAGCGACCTTTTTGGATTTTTCCGGTTTTATCTCTTTCAGCCTTTTCAGGGCGTTGATCTTGTTCACTTTGTCGAAATCAGTGAAATAGCCCTCTTCGCCGCTGTGCTCTTCTTCCAGTTCTTCCAGTTGAGCGGCAATAGCATCCCGATCGGCTTCTAATTGCTCTATGGCTTTTTGTTCCGTTTCAAAATACCGGCTGGTCATCAATTGTTTGGGAATCAGTTTGCCTTCGAACTCTTTTTTAGTGCGTTCCAGTTCATTACCAGCTTTCCATCCGTCACTGACAATCAAGTAACAATCGTCCTGGAGGATTTCCATCCAGTAGGTCATCAGGTGTTGGTACACATCGTATTTGTCGATCAGTTGCAGGTTGCTGAACGTATCCAGCAGGTCTTCACTGAGGGAGCGGATGAGTTTTTTGGGTTTGGTGTCGGCGTTAATGGCTTTACATACTGGTTCGCTTTTGGTTTTCCATGCGCTGAACACCTCGTTCACTTTCGATGCATAAGTGGTGAATTCAGAATGAGAAAAGATATGTTGTTTGATCTCGTCTTTCGCAATTTTCAGTTGGCTGAAATGGTGTCGCGAAGCAGGTTCAAACAGGTGTTTTTTCAGGTTGGGATACACCGACCAGTACCCCTGTAAAGCGTCGATATCGACATTGGGAATACCCCCCATCAGGTGTGCTTCGATATTTTGGATATCTTCCGGTTCGGTGCTGTCGATATAGCGGGGAATATTCAGGTTGTACTCCTTTTCTGCTATTTCGGCTACAGGAACCATGCGGCTGTATTTCGGGACTTCCAGTTGTTTATTAAACACATCGACGATCTTGTGGATATCCTGTTCCCGCAGGCGGTTTTTGTTGCCGTCCTTCATAAAATCCTTTCCGGCATCCATCATAAAAATACCTTTCCGATTTTCGGCATTTTCTTTATCCAGCATGATCAGACAGGCAGGAATACCGGTACCATAAAACAGGTTGGCGGGCAAACCAATGATTCCTTTAATAACACCTCTGCGAATCAGGTTCTGTCGGATTTCGGCTTCTGCATTGCCGCGAAATAATACACCATGCGGTAAAATAACTGCTGCTTTACCTTTGCTTTTTAAAGACTTCAGGATATGCAGCAGAAAAGCATAATCGCCGTTTTTGGCCGGTGGAACACCGTATCCATGAAACCGGCCGCCTTCCTGTTGTTCTTCGGGAATATTGACACCATTCCCCCATGATTTAAAACTGAATGGCGGATTGGCTACTACAAAGTCAAAGGTTTTCAGCCTTGAATGGTCATCTAGAAACAGGGGATTAGACAGTGTATTGCCTTGTTTGATAACGGCGGTCGGGTTGTTGTGCAGGATCATATTCATCCTGGCCAGTCCCGCAGTGGCAGTATCATTCTCCTGTCCGAACACCGACACTAATTTTTCTGCTTCATCGGCTACCTTCAACAATAAGGAGCCACTACCGCAGGTCGGGTCATATACCGAAGTTTCGGAAGTGGTGTTCTGGCTGTTGATCCCGATGATTTTAGCCATTACCCGGCTCACTTCGGCAGGTGTATAAAACTGGCCCTTACTTTTTCCACTCTCCGTGGCAAAGTGCCGCATCAGGTATTCGTACGCATCACCCAGGATATCGTCTCCGTCGGCACGGTTGCCCCTGAAGTCCAAAGCCGGGTTTTCAAAAATAGCGATCAGGTTGGATAGTTTTCTAACTTGATCTGCTCCTTCGCCTAACTTATCGGGATTGTCGAAGTCCGGCATCTCCGACAATTTATTGGCGTCGGCAATGGGCCGAATGATGGTTGTATTGATTAATTCTCCGATTTTCGGATTGCCTTTTAAGGCCACCATATCCTGAAAAGAAGCACCCGGAGGAATCGTAATTGGTGCATACGGTTGACCGGCATAACGGTCGCTGATGTATTTTAGGAACAGCATCACCAGCACGTAATCTTTGTACTGGCTGGCATCCATACCGCCCCGCAGTTCGTCGCAACTTGCCCACAGGGAACTGTATAACTCTGATTTTTTTATGGCCATTGGAATTGGTTGTGTAATTTTTTAATGGAGGGCAAATGTAGGAAAGTTGCGGGATGGGACGGTGTGGGGAGAGGGAAATAAATGAAAAAAAGGTTGTCCCTTACAGAACAACCTCCTAATAACCTTCCTTATTCAAAATCAATTAAAAAGATATTAGATTTCGTAAGATATACCTAAAAAAAATATATTTTATTATTGGTACTGCAAAATTCTTAAATAGTGTCCGTCGTTACAGTCCTACCGGGCCATAAAGATAAGGTAATCAATGAATTATTCGATATATTTCCAAATTAATTGTAAACTTGCCGGATGAAAATGTCGTTGTTTGCCCAATTGAGT
>JBILHQ010000226.1:0-9578 GCA_044350415.1 Saprospiraceae bacterium
GCCATATCCTCGGACTGGAGCCGTTGAACACAGCCTACAAGTTGATCGCAGCAGATGCGAATAAATCAGGGACAGTGACCACGTTCGACGTTGTTGAACTCCGCAAACTGATCCTGGGTACGTACACCGAACTGCCAAACAACAGCAGTTGGAGGTTTGTGGACAAGACACAGGTATTTGTTAGTCCGGATAGGGGAGGGGCTTGTCCCTACTCAGCGAAAATACAATAAGCGAACAACAGCCCCGGCCTGTTTTTACGGTGCCGGGGCGCTTTTTTTTTGATCACCCCTCTATCGCGTCGTGTACTCCAGCATAATGCGTCAATGTACACGATCAGATAACACGCTTCCAACGGCCGAACCAGCCAATCCAGCACCTCTTCATGCGCATAATCGAACATCCGGCTCACGCTTGTGGAGTAGTGCCGCCTTACCCTTCAGCGGTATAGCGCCTTATGCCTTTTCCGAACCTTTGTTGATAAAGTTTGGCAAAGTGCTTGACATCCCGCATACCCACCACAAAGATTAACTGCTCAATCGGATGGTCCCAGCCTGTTTCCAACAAGTACCGAGCTTGTTGTAAACGGGCTTCTAAGATGTACGCGTTGGGCGTCATACCCGTCAGTCGGTTCACTTCCCGATAAAAGGTTCTGCGGCCCATGATCATCTGATCGGCCAGCGTATCTACGGTGAAATCGGGGTCTCCCAGACTTTGTAGTACCGTTTGTTCCAAGGTGGACAGCCAGTCTGCACGGTGCTCTTCTGCTTGGTTGATACCGACTATTTTGAGTTCGGCGGAAACACTTTCCCGTTTACGGCTGCGCCTTATGAGCACCCGAATGGTCGTCAAAAAAACATCATCGTCGAAAGGTTTTAGTATGTAATCATCGACACCCAAGCGCAGGACCGTATGCCGGCTTTGCGCATTGTGTAAGGCTGATACCACCAGGATTGGAATATTGGAATACGCTTCGTGGGCTTTAATGTTGGCAATTAACTGCCATCCATCCATGTCGGGCATCATGAGATCGCAAACGATCAAATCAGGCAAATTATATTTTTTCAAATGTCTCAATGCCTCTACGCCATTAAAAGCACTGTGTACTTCAAAATGTTCCTGTAGTACCATTTTGATCAGGTATTGAAAATCTATATGGTCTTCTACGACCAGTATTTTCAGTATTTTTGGGGTATTTTGTGGGTCAATCAATGCCTCCAATGCTGATGGATGATCGTGCTGTTGGGCTTCAGTTTTTTGCCCCATGAAGACAGGTACGCTCACGTAAAAAACAGATCCCTTGCCGAGCTCACTTTCTACCCGGATGGCACCGTGCATCATTTCGGTCAGTTCTCTTGACAGTGCCAAACCAATACCAGTTCCGCCTTCGACCGCCGTATCGGGGATCTTTGTTTGGAAATAGCGTTCAAAAATATGGGGTAAGTCGCCGGGATGGATACCACGACCCGTGTCAGACACCACCAAAACGACCTTGTCGCCCATGGATTTTACTTCCACGGAGATACTGCCGCCGGCACTGGTAAATTTTATGGCATTGGACAACAGATTTCCTACCACGATACCAAAGTAATAGGGATCCAGTTGTACTTTTTCAGGCCTTGTTTTAGCCGTAATGCGGTGCAATTTTATGTTTTTTTGTTGAGCCAGAGGTTTGTAATCTGACAGTAGAGAGGACACCAATTCGTCAAGGTCAACGGGAGACAATTTCAGGCGCTGGCTGACCACTTCAGAGGTGGAGAGGTACAAAATATCATTCACCATTTTCAGCAAATGATTGGCGTTTCTGACCGCGACAGCCGCCATTTCCGCGTCAATTTTATTGATACCGCGGCTTTTTTGTATTTTGCGGGTCGTGCTAAGAATGAGCGAAAGGGGTGTTCGCAGTTCGTGAGCGATATTGGCAAAAAAACGGGATTTTTCTTCTGCTAAATGCGACAAACGATCGGCCTGCTGCTCAATCAAATATTTGTCGTGCGCGATCTTTTCCGTTTGGAGGGCTACCTCATTGGCAAGTGCTTGCTGTCGCTTAAGCAATGTCCGTTCCCGGTACAGCACATACCAACGCGCTGCGGTGAAAAACAGGGCTCCAATTATCAGAAAGAACCAGATTGTCAGGTAAAATGGCGGCGGCACAGCTATCTTGACCTGGCAAAATTGTTGGTTGATTGTGCCATTGCCGGATCGGGTACGGACAAAGAGGGTGTAATTGCCGTACGGAAGCCCGGCCAGGTACAGTTCAGGTGTGCTCAGTGGATGCCAATTATTGTTCAATCCCTCAATACGATACTCATAACTTGTGGTACCGGAACTGGTATAATCGGGATTGGCAAATTCAAAATAGAGATAACGGTCGCTGGGATTTAGGGTCACTTTTCCCAACTGCGCATAGTCATTCAATATGTCAACCTCGCTGCCCTCATCCGCCACAAACTGTCTGGCAGCGGTCAAAAATATTGGCATATCGAAGGCATGTTCAAAATCACTCCAGAAGTCACGCGGATGAAGTGAAGTTATTCCATTAAGCCCACCAAAATACAGGGTGCCATCGGACGCTTTGAAATGCGAAATGCGATTAAATTCATTGCTGGTGATACCATCTTTGATTAAAAAGTACCGCAAATGTTCACTTGAAGGTTGAAATTGTATCAATCCACGGTCGCTGCTCATCCACAAATAACCAGCGGAGTCGGCATATACGGCGTATAAGTTGTTGTTGGGCAATCCATCTGCCATGGTGTATTGCCGGAACTCCGATCGGTCTTTATTCCAACGAATCAGCCCATCCGAACAGGCCAGCCAATATATTCCATTCTGGTCAATTTGCAAATGCCTGAAATTTTCCGCGGGTAAAAAAAACTTACCCTTTCCTCCTTTCCAGTAGCGTTCCTCAATCCCCTTTTCCCTGTCCAGGAGATACAAACCGGTACTGCTCACCAGCCATAGTTTATTTTTTTCACCAGCCGGTTGAATCGAATAGATGTCGGCATTTTTCAACTGCTCATACCCGTTGAATTGATCAAAAATCGAGATGGTTTCGTTTTGGAGGTTAAAAAAGCTCAGGCTGTGTTCGACTCCTAGCCAAATACGATCCGCTTCATCAAACATTGACCACGTTATCCCATCGTCCAGGTTGTACGGTGTCGTAAATGGTGTGGCGCTGTGGTTGCGCAGGTTGTATCGGATAAGCTCTTTTTCACAGAACCAAATATTGTCGAATGAATCAATGATATGGGCAAAAAGGGCACCTGAATTGTTTTGTACAATGTTGATTCTTTGGGTTCCGCCTCGCGGTGTTTGAACAATATTTCCACGAACGCTGAAATACATGTTTCCGAAACGATCTTCTTCTATGCTTCTACAGGTGTTTTGGGGTGTTTCAGTCTTGGTTATTGTAGGATCTTGCCAGAATAATTTCTGAAATCTATTGGTGCGCAATACAATTTTGTACAATCCATGCAAAGTAGAAAGCCAAACAACTTGATTCTGGTCAGCCATCACACAAAAAACGTCGGTTTGATTGATACTCCCCAGAGAGATACTACCGCCACCGTTATTTTGATGCCGTATGTTGGTGGTTAAGAGCATGCCGTTATTATAATACCACAGCGTTTCGCTGTTGGGGGCCACGGAGATGTCTCGCCAATTTATAAAAGTTTGGTGTTCGTATTGCGGTATACAATCATGGAGGGGATATTGCTTTACGTGACCGTCAGTTTGAATGATGGTGCAGGAAGAGAAGTCGCTGTACCATATTGCACCAGCCCCCAGCGCTTTAACCCTGAAAAGTCGCGAGGGGTGGTCGTAACATGCCTTTTGAACGCCCTCAGGCGTCAGTAAAATCAGGTTCCTAATTTCGTTTACATAAAATTCCGGCGAAATCCAGATGCCATACTTGTTGTCTTCGGGTGTGCAAAACCGGAGTGGAGCCGAGGCAAAGGTGTACAAGGTCCGAATTTTTTTTGTGGACAATGCCAGCTCTTGCACCGCCCCCTTTCTGGTGGAGATCAATACGGTTGCTCCTGCACCCTTAGCCGCATCAAACAGCGCCTCTACCACCACGCCATCCAACCACTGCGACACGGTTTGATGTTTCATCGTGTAGATGTTCATCAAAGAAAAGCTAATTCCCTCTACTGTCTTCAGCCGAATCCAGAGATTGCCAAGGTCATCCTCAAATCGGATACTGGCCAAACCGATATCATTGGATGCCGGCCAAGCCATCACACACACAAATTTTTTACCATCAAAATAATTCAGTCCTGTACCTGTAATAAGCCACAGCAGCTGACGGCTATCCTGAAAAGTCTGATATACATGGTTGTCAGAGAGCCCGTTTTCTACGGTATAATGCTCGATGATAGCATCAGGAATCTCTTGAGCTTCCAATAGCGACATTGGGAGAAAACCCATGCCGCACAGTATGCTCAGGTGGACTAAAAACAGAAAAACTTGTTTGCTTGTCGTTCTCATGGTACAAAGGTATTCAGCCGCTTCGATGCTTTTCAATACCGCCCGCTCAGGCCCAATGATTGCCAAGAGCCTTTTTTTCAACGTTGCACGCTAAAACGTTTAAAAAAACGCTAAAACGGCCTTTTTTTCGCGCTTTATCGCGAAAGACTAGATTGCCGGCCCTCCATCTTGACACAATTTTGTCACAATATTCCCCGGCTATTACCCCCTTACAAGCACTTTGTCACAACTGTCCCAGTCGTTCAAAATGGGAAGCTGTGCACGCGTCATTCCTTTGACCAACGAAGGAAGGACGCAGCGTGAACAGGGATGTACAGCAGGAATCACACCGAAAAATACTGTTTTGGGTGCTATGAACTCGTCGTACCCCCCCATTCTTTTTTTCCGAATCTCACTTTTTATTTTTTAATTATTAAACTTTATTTTCAATGAAAAGTTTCTCTGTACTTTTTAAAACCCACGCTCTTCGAAGGCCCGGAAGCGCATTGCTCCGGACAGTCAGAAGGCTGGTGCCCCTGTTGGTACTGCTGGCTTATTGCTGGAGTGCCAACGCACAGGTTGGTAAGGAATTCTGGTTTGCAGCGCCAGACCAGAACGATGCTTTAGATCTTCCGATTTTCCTCAATGTGTCGGCCTTACGCAAGACGGCCACTGTAACAATCTCTCAACCGGCAAACGGTGCTTTTATTCCTATTACCAGGACCATTACAGCCAATACCGTATATGCCTTTGATCTGTCAACATACCTGGCGGACGTTTCAAACGAAGGGTCTAATGTCACAACAAATAAGGGTTTGCTCATTACGGCCACGGAAAATATTCTTGCTTATTATGAGTGTTCGGCCACAAACAACCCTGATTTGTTTGCATTGAAAGCAGGAAACGCACTCGGAAAAGACTTTGTGGTGTCGTCTCAAAAAAAATGGCCAAGTTATACTACCGATCAAAGTGCGTTCTATGCGGTGGCAGTTCAAGACAACACCACCATTACTGTAACACCCTCCGTTGATATGGTAGGTCACCCGGTATCTGGAGGGGCGTTTTCAGTTACACTGAACAGGGGGCAGGTGTATGTTGGTCGAGCTTCATCGTCTCTTGCATTGAGTCATATCGGAGGCACGTACGTAACATCCAATAATGATATTGCGGTGACGATGTCTAACGATTTGACTGATGTGCCGCCAGTGTGTGGAGATATGAATGGTGATCAATTGGTGCCGGACAGGCTTGCAGGCCAGACATTTATCACACTGCCCGGCGGTCTGACGGTGAACGGAGGTACGATAACAGACATGGTGTATGTGTATCCGGTGCAGAACAATACTGTTATCACCGTTGACGGTGTGGTGGTCGCAACAAAAAACAAGGGTGAATATTATGAAATTACCAACAACGGTACCACCAGGCTGATCAGTACGTCGAAGCCTGCTCACGTGTATCAGGTTGGTGGATTCGGTTGTGAAGTTGGTGGCGCGGTAGTGCCTCATGTGGATTGTACGGGTTCAACAGCTATTGGCGTGTACAGATCTTCATCGCTGACGTTTACGCTTAACCTCTTGGTCAAGACCGGAGGGGAGGGATCTTTTACCTTCAACGGCAATACGGGTATCATCACCGCTGCGGCCTTCTCTACGGTTCCGAATACCGGTGGTGTATGGAAATGGGCGCAGATAACCTTGAGTACGGCTCAATTTGCTACTGGGACGGGAGCGATCATCAAGAATACAACGCCTTTTCACCTCGGTGTGATCAACGGAGGGACAACCGGAGGTACCCGTTACGGTTACTTTTCCAATTTCGGCAGCTTTACACCCGAGACGGACGTCACCAACAACGGTATTGTTTGCAATGGTAGTACGGTAGAATTAAGCACTTCGACGACCGGAACTGCCTACCAGTGGTTGCTGAACGGGTCTTCTATCTCTGGTGCCAATGCCCAAACCTACACCGCTGCTGCTGCGGGTGTGTACAGCTGTAATGTAACGTATGATGCCACTTGTTCGGCTGCCATGTCAGAAACAGATACGGTTACTTTGGGCAGTTTCAGCGGCCCGCCTATTTCAGTCATTGTTCCCGATGTCTGTAGCCCTGTCGTCAGCCTATCTGCCAGTGGCAGCAATTTGAACTTTGACGGCGTCAATGACTTTTTGACAATTCCCAATACACTGGCATCCACCACAGATTTCACCGCAGAATCATGGGTTTACTGGCGTGGTGGGACTAATTGGCAACGTATTTTCGATTTTGGCAACGATCCATCTACTTATTTCGAAATATCGTTAAACGCTTTTCCGACAAATAAACCCCGGTTTACGATTTCTTTGAATGGCAACCAAGAAAGGCTTGATGCTACCGCTCCAATTCCACAAAATAAATGGACCCACCTTGCCGTTACCATCAATGGTACAACCAAGGTCGGCACCATCTATATCAATGGTATTGCATCCGGTACTCTTACCAATATGACGCTTACCCCGGCGTCTTTGCCGGTTACCAATAATAATTATATTGGAAAATCTCAATATCCTGCCGATCCATATCTGAACGGAGAATTGGATGAGCTGCGTTTCTGGAACGTATGCAGGAGTGCTGCGGACATTCAGAATTCGTTGGGTGTCCGTTTTCCGGCAAGTACACCTGGATTGGTTGCCTATTATCCCTTGGATGAGGGTCAGGGTACCACCACCGTTGATAAATCAAGTTTTGGCAGCACTGGTAACCTGATCAATGGTACTACTTGGGTGAATCCGTCCACCTCTCCATCCGGAGCATTTAATGGTTACCTCTGGTCTACAGGGGCTACCACCAATGTAATCACGGCTTCGGAAGCTGGAACCTACGTTCTGACAGTTACCAACAGCGTAGGCTGTACCGCAACCAGTTCCTATATTGCGACTGGTCAGTTGTCCGATCCTATTCCACCCACCATTACCACCTGCCCGGCGAATGTGACGCTGTCGGATTGTGATAAAACAATGCCTGACCTGGTGTCTCAGGTAGTAGCGACGGATAACTGCGGCGTGGCAAGTATTGTACAGAATCCGGTACCAGGCGTGCCTGTTACCGGCGCCACAACTGTTGTTTACACGGTAGCAGATGTAAATGGCAATACAGCCACCTGTTCCAATGTGGTGCTGGCGGGCGTTAAAGCGGTATTAATATCTGCGAATCAAACAGAAAACAACAGCACTTGGCCGAATAAGCCAGTTGGTTTTGACAACTATTGCTGCTATAGTTCGCTGGGAATGGGTACGCCAGGTCTCTATGACGCATTCAAGATTGTCTTATCCGGCACACCCGGACAGGTGGTGCCCACGCTGAATTTCAAATTCAACTTTGACGGATTGTTTGATGACAGTTTTGGCATTGATATAAACGGCGACGGTTCATTTGATTTGGTGGTGGATCATGATGATGTAGATGCTAGTTGTGGCGGTGGATATTGTTTTGCCCCGTGGAATGATCCTGCTGATCCTCTTAAGTTGTTTGTAGAAGTCCGCATTGGCGCGACGTCTTCATCCGCGGTGGTGACGTTCGAAGGCACCATTGTTACAGGGTTTAATATTAATACCCTGTCCAATATAAAATTATCTGATTTGGGTTTGTCTTCGGTTATACCAGTTTCTGGAACCCAAACCTCGACCACTAATTTTCGTGTTGGTTATCTGAATACGAACGGACCTGGATTTGGTATTCCGAACATTACGTCCAGTAATTTTCAGCGCGCGCCTTGGTCACAAGATCCACTCATCACCAAGGAGAGTATTCCTACCCAGCTGACAACCTGTAGTACGGTAAATGTGCCGTATTCAACGAGTTTGTCATTGGCCAGCGGTAATGTGATGACGGCTCAGTTGAGTGATGCCAATGGTGACTTTTGTAATTCGACGAACATTGGTACCCTGACCACAACAGATGCCAACGGAACGGTTGTGGCAACCATTCCTGCGGGTACTCCTGCGGGGACCAAATACAGAATCCGCGTGTCGAGCAGCAATCCTGCACAGAACGGTTCTGACAACGTGCTCGATATTACGATTACGGATCCGGCGCCGGTGATTACCGCCTGCCCGGCGAATTTGACGTTGTCTGATTGTGAGAAAACAATGCCCGACTTGGTGTCTCAGGTATCCGCGACGGATAACTGCGGCGTGGCAAGTATTGTACAGAACCCGGTGGCAGGAACACCGGTTACCGGCAACACAACGGTGGTGTACTCTGTTACCGATGCCTACGGCCACACCTCCACCTGTTCCAGTGTGGTGCAGGCGGGCATTAAAGCGGTATTAATAGCTGCGAATCAAACAGCAGACAACAGTACTTGGCCGAATAAGCCAGCAGGTTTTGACAACTACGCCAATTATAGTTCGCTGGGAATGGGTACGCCAGGTCTCTATGACGCATTCAAGATTGTCTTGTCTGGTACGCCCGGAGAAGTGGTACCCACGCTGAATTTCAAATTCAACTTTGACGGATTGTTTGATGACAGTTTCGGCGTTGATGTAAACGGCGACGGTTCATTTGATCTGGTGGTGGATTTTGATGATATAGATGCCAGTTGTGGCGGTGGCTTTTGTTTTGCCCCGTGGGTTGATCCCGCTGATCCTCAAAATTTGTTTGTAGAAGTCCGCATTGGTGCGACGTCTTCATCCGCAGTGGTGACGTTCGAAGGCAACCCCGTTACAGTGTTCAATGTAAATACCCTGTCCAATATAAAATTGTCTGATTTGGGTTTGTCTTCCGTTATTCCAGTTTCTGGAACCCAAACCTCGACCACTAATTTTCGTGTTGGTTATCTGAATACGAGCGGACCTGGATTTGGTATTCCGAACGTTACGTCCAGTAATTTTCAACGTTCGCCTTGGGCACAAGATCCACTCATCACCCGAGAAAGTATTCCTACCCAGTTGACGAACTGTAGTACGGTGAATGTGCCGTATTCAACGAATTTGCCATTGGGCAATGGGAATGTGATGACGGCTCAGTTGAGTGATGCCAATGGTGATTTCTGTAATTCAACGAACATTGGTACGCTGACCACAACAGATGTCAACGGAACAGTTGTGGCAACCATTCCTGCCGGTACGCCT
>JBILHQ010000387.1:0-3111 GCA_044350415.1 Saprospiraceae bacterium
ATTGTCGTCGAATTTAAGATTGACATTATCATTATCCAGGCACAGACCGGCGAACAAGGATCGTATGGTATTCGCTGGTGATTTCAGCGATACCACCAATTCGCGGTCGAAAGTATGCAGGATATTTAAATCCGTCACATTTACATCGGTAATAGTGCCCGTGGTACTGCCGCCAATAACAATATTGGAAGTGATGGGCGTAGCCGAAGCAGTCAGCGGGATGGTTTTGGGCACATCTGTACTCGCGAAGGTATAGCAGTAGTTGGTCGTAGTCGGAATAATCGAAAAATTGGCGTTGGAAATGTCAAAGAAAAAGGTACCGTTCGTGCTGGCGCAACGCACCATAATCCGAACCGTCGATGAAACGATATTGGGCACCGTAATGGCTTGCGTACCATCGTTGGGTGTACTGGCGAGCAGCATCACATAACTGGTTGGATCAGCTGGCGTAGTGGAATAAAGAATGTCGACATTCGCACAATTGGTACTGTTCGCATTGGTTCCTGCTACATTCCAGGTTACGGTGGAGGAACTGGTAGCCTCCAATGTTTCACCGCCATTCGGGGCAGTCACGATAAATGGTCCTGAAGCGCCGTCAATCACCACATTGATGTCTTTTTCATCGGTACAACCGCCTGTAATGACGTTATCGCGGGCGGTGAGGCGGAAGGTCAACGTGCGGGCAACGCCAGGCAGGATTTCCCAGGGGTCGGTGGTGTTGCCAAATACATTATCGAAACTCGGAAAATAGCGATAAGATTCAGGAACAGCGGTTAAAGACCGAAACAATGGCCCCGATGTATTACTCGCTGCCGGGGGAGACACTAATGCAGCATTGAATTGTTCCCAACAGTAATTAACAGGATCACCATTAGGGTCGGTAGCACTGCCATTGAGCACAAAAGGGGTCGATTTAGGGCAACTGATACCTGTCAGCGCGGCAACTGTAGGTTTGCCATTGCTGATAGTGATTTCGGTGTCGCAAGTATGCCCAGCCCCGGTAACAAAAGCGCCAATTTGCGCCAAACTCTGGGCATGAAAATAGGCATCGCTGTTGCTTTGTACATTTGCGGCGCCACATATTCCGGCATAAGCCATGATCGTGGTACCGCTTCCGGGTTCATACGCAGAAGATGCCGAACCATTCCCACTGCAACTGCCCACCGTACTGCTGAAGGTATGTGCTCCACCATATTGGTGCCCCATTTCATGGGCGACATAATCAATATCAAAAGGATCGCCTACCGGACTTGGTCCTCCCGTAACGCCCTTTGCTTTGTTGGCGGCACTGCACGGACTTTGGAGTACTGCTACACCTCCACCACCAGTGCTGAATACATGACCTACATCATAGTTGGCCGCCCCAATCACAGTGGTGAGGTTATTTTGATTTTCAGTAAGCATGGTGCCGCCGTTATTATTGGTATACGGGTCAGTAGCGCCATTGAGGTAAATAATCAGGGAATTATTCGCAATAATATTCATTTTCACACTTACTTCCGTCAAATAAACGCCATTAACACGCGTCATGGAAGTGTTCATGGCAGCGAGTGCCAGGGCGGTAGTGCCACCGTGAAAGGCCGCATATTCACCAGTGCAGGCAAGGGCCAGGCGGTATTCGCGGCGTTTACCGCAGTTGGTGGTGAGTAATTCCTCCGGCAGGTCTTTGATTTCCGCTTCGAGCGGATCGCCCACTTCGCACACCATGCGGTCTGCTTCTTTTTTTACAAAATCGCGTTTGAAATACACCAGGTAATGCTCCGTATCATTTTTGGAGTACGGATCAATAAACACCGACCCACCTTTGCTGCGCAAGGTCATGGAGTGAAACCCTTTAGGAGTTACGTCAAAAAAAACATGGGAGGATGGATCATCAATGCCAATGCCTGCATAAGACCGGATTTCCGGGTACTGCGCCTGCAAATCAGGGTGCATCGGGGAAAAATACCAGACTTCATACTTAGAAAATCCACCTGCAGGATTAGGGAATTCCATAATTAATGGAGCTGCAACATCATTGATCACATCCATCTCGTCGGGCGCTCCCAGCAATTGTTGCCGAACGGTTTCTACATCGAGGTGCAGCACCAGGTAACTGTTGGGAATGATCTGCCGGTCGGCAGGGTCTACGATAATATCACTTTCCCCGATGGCGCTCCAAAGCGTCCGGCTGATATCAATGGTTTGGCTGAAAAGGGAGTTGATGAAAAATAAAAACAGGCAAGCGGGGACAAAGCGTAAATGAACTTTCATGAAAAAAAAGGAGTAAGGTTAAAAAAAAGGAAGACTGATCGTTTGCGGCTGCAAATTTAACGAAGATCGCGTGAATTAGCAAAATGACATTTTAATGCTATGCACAATCCTTGCAGAACTGTCCGCTGTTTATGAATAAATAGCACCTACCTTTGATGAATATTTTTCAAAACAATTTTATCCAAAATTTTAAATTCACCCATTTAAAATAATATTATGCTAAAATAATATTTAATAGTTTTGGGAGCGGTACTCTTCCTTATTTCCTGCAAAAAAGACTGCATCCCACTTCCTGATACGCCCAAAGGGCCACAAACCTTCGGATGGGCAAAGGCAAAACGAAATGGGCAAGACTGGGAAGGCAGCGGCGGATGGGGATATGTTCCTGCTGATTCGAGTAAATTTGGCCTTAATTTTCAGACTGCGATTTATAACGAATATGATAGTTCTTATAGAAACATTGGAAGTTTGGAAATATCATTTATACCTTTTGAAGGCGAATATGATGTTGAATAGGCTAAAAAAGATTATGATCAGGAAGTATGTATCTATTGGGTTGGTTTTTACGATGAAATTGACGCGTACTGGACAGTGAATGACCGAAAGAAAAATAGGGTGAATATCACTTCGTATGATCCTGTTACCAAAACAGTTAAAGGTACTTTCAATCTGTATTTTAATGGAGACGAAACGGGTGATTATCCCAGTTCTGTCTCTTTTGAAGACGGAACATTTGAAGCCCGGTTATTTATAGTCACCGCGAAGTGGTTTTGTAAAATGATCGGTTTTCATCAGTTCCGTTGACAAGGCGTAAAACGCAGGCGATGCAGCGCATCGGCGAGGCTTTACAACGCAGTC
>JBILHQ010000388.1:0-3107 GCA_044350415.1 Saprospiraceae bacterium
ATTTTTTGTCTAAATAATAATTGAGGATATCGATGTCTATGACTGGAACCTGGTTGAAATGAATAATTGCACTGGCATTAGATGCTGCGCACATTTCGGTAAGATGGCCCAACAGACCGAATCCGGTAACATCAGTCATTGCCTGGATATAATCCAGTTTCCCAAAAGCAGCGCCGATGCTATTGAGTTTTTTCATAGAATCAGGGGCAATAGCAGCGTGTTCTCCCAGCAGGAAATCTTTTTTTTGCGCTGTTGTCAGGATGCCTACACCAATGGGTTTGGTCAAAAATAGTTTGGCACCAGGAGTGGCACCGCCATTTTTTTTCAGGTGCCTGATATCCACCCGTCCAGTTACAGCCAATCCAAAAATGGGTTCCGGACTATCTATGCTATGTCCGCCCGCAAGTGGTATTCCTGCTTCTCTGCAGGCTTCTCTGCTGCCCTCTATCACCTGTCGGGCCACTTCGGGTGGCAGGATATTAATGGGCCAACCGAGCACCGCAATTGCCAACAAGGGCGTACCGCCCATTGCATAGATATCACTAATGGCGTTCACAGATGCTATTCTTCCAAAATCTGCAGGATCATCTACGATGGGCATAAAAAAATCAGTGGTACTGATGATCGCTGTTCCATCGCCCAAATCATATACGGCTGCATCATCGCGCTCTTCATTGCCTACCAGTAACTGCGAAAAATGTTCTTTAGCCTGGTCGGTATGCAAAATACGATCCAGTACAGCAGGTGCTATTTTACAGCCACAACCGGCCCCGTGAGAATATTGTGTAAGTTTTATTTCCATGTTTGACTGTTTCATGTAAAATGTTCAACGTAAAATGTTCCATGTTCAATGGCGTTTATTGGAAAGCATAAAAGTGATCAATAGTCCTGATTTTCCCAATGTCCCACCTTAACCATTGAACATTTAAAATTGACCATTGAACATTCCCTACCATTGCAAGGTCATACTCAAACTTGGCAAAACGGGCAATTGATTGACCCGCGCGTAGCGAACCCGGTCGAAGTAAAAAATATTGGGGCGGTCGTAAACATTCGTTGCAGAAGCCACAATTTCCATCTGTCCGTGTTTGCCGAACTTAAAAGTTCTTTTAACAGACACATCAAGTCGGTGGTAGTAGGGGAGACGACCGTTGTTGCGTTTGCCGGAATATATAATACCCAGATCTGTATCACCGTAATTGCCGCCATAAACATCACTGCCTACGCCATCATTGAAATTATAGGAAGTATAAAACCCTTGTGTTTTGGTGAAAGGAAATCCGGAACCCAGGTTCCATCGTGCGCCTATTTCCCACTCTTTCTTTTTGCCCGCCAGATAAGTTGCCACGAGGTTCATATTGTGGCGGCGGTCAAATACTGGCGGATATTCCTGGGTACCATCGAAACGGGTGACATAACCTAATGAATATGCTCCCCAGAGATAGGCGCGCTTGCCTTCTATTTTGCCTGAAAAATCAATACCGTATGCTTTACCGGTTTCCACTACAAAATCAGGAGCCTGCTTTTCCAATTTATTGCGATTCAAGGAAAGCAATTGTGTATAATCTTTATAATATCCTTCAATATTTAAATCAAAATTGTCTAAAATGTCTATTTCAACACCACTTACTGCATGCCATGATTTTTGCAGGCGGTGGTTTACTGTTTCGGCACCTGGCGTTTTATAGTCCTGCCCTAGTTTGTAAACAGTCGTTTCCGGTCCGGAAAGAAAACCTACAAAGAGGTTCACTACATCGCGTTCGTTAACCGTCGACAAAAGGTTTTGAGAATAAAGTCCACCCGCTGCTTTCAGGCGAATCCTGTCTGTCATGTTATATTTTACGCCAAGACGGGGCTCGGGAGAGAGCGTGCCGAGCGATTGATAGTACTGCAAACGAAACCCGGGCTCGAATACAAAAGGACCAATTTTTCGTTTCCACCGACCATAAGCGCTGATTTCAGTGGTGTTTTCATCTTGGGTAATCGGTACGTTTTTGTAATTATTATAGGTAAAGTTCGTATTGAATCCGGTCAATTCGAGGCCGTATTTTACTTCATCATTGCGGCCGAAATTACTGAAATTCAAGCCAGCATAAAAACCACTGATACCACTTGTTCGTGGTTCCCGTTCAATTTCTTTACTGCGGGAATCGTACCCCGAATAGGTGATCGTTCCACCGATAATTGTATTGGAATTTTGCGGAATCAAGGTAAAATCCATACCACCGCCTTTGCTGTCCCATCCAAAATTGATGAGCTTGGAATCAACACCATCTGTGTAGTTAAAACCAAAGACATTGAATTTACTGCCATTACCGGAAAGTACCGAAATTTTTCCGTAAAGATCCTGGTAGTTAAACGGAACTCCAGCGCCTTCATTGACGTCTTTGTACAGGATTTTATCGGTCTTGTCAATCAGCGCTTTTTTGCCGGTGATGACGAACGAAACACTGCCACCACCATCTTTTCTCAAAGGAATAATAGGGCCTTCAATCAGTGCTTTTGCCTGGAACGGACTAGCAGAAACGAGGCCTGAAAGTCGTTTGCGGTTACCTTCTCGGGTTTTAACATCCACAACGGCCGATATACGACCACCGTAATCTGCATTAAAGCCACCTGTTAATACATCGACATTGCGAATTAACTCTGTTTCAAAAACGGAAAAGAAACCGATACTGTGAAAAGGATTGTAAATGGTCATCCCGTCCAGCAAAATGCGATTTTGGATAGGGGAGCCACCGCGAATATACAACTGGCCACCCTGGTCTCCCGTAAAAATAACCCCGGGAAGTACCGTCAAGTACTGCGCAATATCAGCCTGGCCTCCGGCAGAAGGCAATGACCGGATCTGCTTGGGTGTGACAGAGAGTTTCGAAATTTTTACATCAGACCGGGCCTGTTCCTTTTTTCCGGAAATGACCACCTCCCCTATACTGTTGGAGGTTTCTGTTATGTAGATGTTTTGGTAAACAATATCATTTTTTTTGACGGTGACACTTGTGCGAAAGTCGTCATAACCCAAATAGGTAACTACCAATTGGTACGAACCGACTGGTATATTAGAAAGCGTGAAGAAGCCATTGATATCCGTTGATCCTCCGATAGGA
>JBILHQ010000227.1:0-9475 GCA_044350415.1 Saprospiraceae bacterium
ACTTGCAATCCGGCTTTGGCCGGCGTGGTGCAAAACTTATTTACGGGGGCGAATGGCTGCGATAGTTTGGTCATCCTTACCACCACTTTATTGCCTTCCGATACGACGACTTTGACGGCTGCTACTTGCAATCCTGCTTTGGTCGGCGTGGTGCAAAACTTATTTACAGGGGCGAATGGCTGCGATAGTTTGGTCATCCTCACTACCACTTTATTGCCTTCCGATACGACGACTTTGACGGCTACTACTTGCAATCCTGCTTTGGTCGGCGTGGTGCAAAACTTATTTACGGGGGCGAATGGCTGCGATAGTTTGGTCATCCTTACCACCACTTTATTGCCTTCCGATACGACGACTTTGACGGCTACTACTTGCAATCCCGCTTTGGTCGGCGTGGTGCAAAACTTATTTACGGGGGCGAATGGCTGCGATAGTTTGGTCATCCTTACTACCACCTATCTTCCACTTACATTATTTTTCCACGCTACCCCACCCTTATGTTTTGGAGAAACCGGAATGATTGCGATAGACTCCATGGTTGGAGGTGAACAGCCATACCTTTACTCCACAGATGGCATTTCCTTTTCTTTGATAAATATTCCGTTTTTACAGAGCCAACTTGATCCAGGAGACCATTCCATTATTATCGCTGATAGTAAGAGTTGCATTACAGATACCATAGTTACCTTTTCCACGCCACAGGAATTAATTTTGGATTTGGGACCTGATCAGTCTATCCCCCTTGGCGACAGCGTTTTATTGTCCCCACAATTCAATTTTCAGCCCCATTCTTTCCAGTGGTCCTCCCTTACTGACACATTAGTCTGCGATACCTGTAGCTCCTTTTTTGTACAGCCACTGCAAAGTGTACTATATCATTTGATTGCATTCGATAGTAATCAATGCAGCGTATCAGCACAGATCAGGATAAGCGTTACCAAAGACAAATCTATTTTTGTTCCTAATACTTTTACACCTGATGCAAGCGACAACAATACCTTGTCGGTATTTTGGAATTCATCTGTCAAATCCGTAACCCGATTTGAGGTATTTGACCGGTGGGGAGGATTAGTATACCAGACCATCAATCCGGGCAATGGAACACCTTTATGGAACGGTTCCTGGAGAGGAAAAACCGTGGATCAGGGTATTTTTATCTACTGGATAGAAGTGATTTATCAAGACAATCAAACGGAGTATTTTTCCGGCGACATCACCATTTTAAGATAACCATTTTTTATGAAATATTATTTAGTTTTGATCTCATTCGTGGCAATAAGCCATTTGCAGGCCCAAATCAATAGGGAATGGGCTACCACTTTTAATGGAGAAGGCGATTTTAATGACCGGTTTACCTGTATGGTACGCAACGCGTCCGGCGACGTATTGCTGGGAGGTTCTACGACAGAACCTGATGCAGACCGTGATTTTTTGGTAGTAAAAATAGCCTCCACCGGAGAAAAAATCTGGCAAAAAACCTTCAACGGTTCTTCCGGTGGATCTGATGAAGTAAAAGCTATTGGCGTGGATGCACAGGGATTTACCTATATCACTGGTATTTCAGGTGGTAATAACACGAGTGAGGATATCTGGACGATCAAACTTGATTTGAACGGCGATTCCCTATGGTCGCAGCGCTACGATTATGTAAACGAATATGATCAGCCGAATGCCTTATTTGTAGACAATGATGGCAATATTCTGGTAACCGGACAAAGCGACAGCGATCCATCGGCCATTCAAAACGACGATTATATCACCATAAAATACAATGGTGTCGGCGATATTCTTTGGAAAAAACGATTTAACGGTTTGGGCAATGCCATTGACCGGCCCGTTCAGGTGGTTTCAGATCCCTTTGGCAATGCTATCGTTACGGGCAGAAGTGACAGTGGTTTTAATGATGATTTTGTCACCATAAAATATGGCCCCGCTGGTAATGTGGAGTGGGCATTGTACGACGACCGGGGCGACCGCGACCGGCCAACGGCCATGACGGTCGATCAAAACGGTGCAATTTATATCACCGGCAGGAGCAGCAATGGATCTGACGATGATTTTTGGACGCTGAAATACAACGGCGCTGGCATCCAGCAATGGAATAAAGATTTTGACTATCTTGATCAGGACCGACCGGTGGCGATCGCTATCGACGGTAGCGGGCGGGTATTGGTAACCGGTCAGAGTAACAATACGAATGACTGGGATTTTTTGACGGTTGCGTATTCCACTGATGGCAGTCAACTATGGGCAAAAAGATACAACGGCACCGCCCAGGATGATGATATTCCTTTTGCAATGAATGTAACAGGCAATACCCTCTATATTACTGGCCAAACGGATACAGACCCTTCGACAAAAAACGTCAATGAAATCATAACTTTTGCCAGCAATACCGCCAATGGCAACGAACAATGGCACAAAACCTATGCAGGCTCCAATGACCAGGAAGATGCTCCCTCCAGCGTAGTTGGCTTCGCCACTGGCTGTCTGGTAGCAGGATATGCCGAGGCCACGATCACTGGAAGAAGAGATGCGCTCCTGCTCGCTTACCAAAGCAATGGCACATTGGCCTGGAATTCAATCATTTCTGGCGTAGGCGACAACAATGATAATGTAAGGGCAATCGCCGTAGACCCATTAGGTAATATTTACGCTGCCGGATATAGTATTGGTGGTGGTAGTAATCGGAATATGGCGATGTTACGCTTTAGTCCAAATGGCACCTTAGACTGTTCATTTACCCTTGATGGAGATGGTACAGGCAGTGAAGACGATGCGCTGGCACTCGCCCTGGATACAGGAGGCAATCCTGTTGCAGCAGGATTTACCAAAAACAGCGGCACTTCTAATGACTTGACTTTTATAAAGTTAAACAATAACTGCGATACTTTGTGGACCCGAAAATACGACGGACCGGGGCATGGATCGGATCGGATTTATGAAATGATAGCAGGCAACGATGGTTATTTTTACGCTACTGGCAGAGTTGATGCATTAGGAGGAGCAGCAGCCAACGACAATTGTATTACCCAACGACTGGATACCGATGGCAATATTCTTTGGTCAAAGACATACGACGGTGGCAGTGCTGATCGGGGAACAGGTATAAGGCAGGCAGCTAACGGCGATATTTATGTATCGGGCAGATCGCTTGTGCCTAATGGTCAGCATGACGGTTTTTTATTAAAATACAACAGTGTCGGGATAATGCAATGGTCAAAAACTTATAATTTTGGAGGAGATGATGAACCGGCAGGATTAGAAATCACTAGTGATCAACGCATTATTATCGGTGGTTCATCGACCATGACTATTTCTGACACCCTCTATGATATGATTGCCATTGCCTACAACACTACAGGAAATATACTCTGGCAAAAAACCTATAACCGTGGTGGGAATGATGAGGTTCAGGCAATAACTGCTGATAATTCAGGCAACTTCTTCCTTACAGCTAAGAGCAGTACTTCTTCCACCACAGGTTACGATATTTCGGTAGTCAAATATAATTCGGCGGGCGATTTCGTCTGGGATACGGAATACGCTAATCCAACAGGAGGCGACGATACACCAGATGATATCCGTACGGGAAATGACGGGCTGATTTATGCGACAGGCCACAGTAATTTTGGGACCATAACAGCGCCGGAATATGATATTGTTACTTTTATCATGAATCAGCAAGGAGGAATCGTTTGGACAGACATTTATAACAGTCCTTCCGACAGCAGCAATATTCCTAACCAGCTATTAGTTCGTGGAAATACCTTTTATGTAGCAGGGAGTAGTGTAATGGGTGCAAACCAACGCGATATTTTGATGCTGAAATATGCAGGCCAGCTGGTCGATGTTCAAACACCAACAGAATCGGCGCTGAAGGTTTCGCCCAATCCATTTTTTGGACAATTATCCGTTGAAATACCCGATTCTTTTCTGGAAAACCCCATTCGCTTTGAATTATTCAACAGTTTGGGCGTAATAACTGATGACCGGTTTATAACCAATTCCCATCAGCAGTTGACTTTTTCTGGTTTGCCCGAAGGACTATATATGTACCGAATTTCGACGCAAGGACGATTATTAAAGACCGCTGTCCTTTTCAAAACAAATTAACAATCCTCCCTTCTACCTTTTTTCCACTAATAAAATACTTCATTATGAGACTCAAGCGCACCATTATCTCCAAAGATATCCAATCATATCATTTGAATACTGCCATTAATAATACCCACCAAATGCAGGCTGGAGAGTTGGCGGTATTTGAAATTATCGAAACCGGCAAACACGAAAGTGCCCAAATGGCTGACGGTCGTAACCGGTCAATTTTCCCGGGTGACCGTATCGTTGCGGCATTTGCCGACCGTTATGCCACATCGCAATATGAAGGATATGTGCCGGAAGGGCCTTTAGACGAATACCACATTCTGGGTGCAGGTGGCGTAATCGGCATTGTAAAATCTAAAAACTGGTCGTTAAAAGATATTGAGCCCACCACTGTGAGATTAGTTGGCTATTGTTGTGATGAAAATGGCAAGGTAATCAACACTAAATTTTATCAGAAAAAACGCAGTACATTTCGTGGCCAAACACCAGGTAAAGTCATCCTGTCGATTGGCTCAACAATGGACAGCGGCAAAACCACCACTGCGGCTTTTATGGCCCGTGGTTTAGAACAGGCAGGGCATAAAGTTGCTTTTATCAAATTAACAGGCACATGCTATACACGCGACCGCGAATTTGTATATGATTGTGGTGCTCATGTGGTGACTGATTTCAGCGAAATGGGTTTCCCATCTACTTATATGAGCAGCAAGGAAGAAATATTAGATATCTATCAGTCTTTACTGGATCAATTGGCAGAAGAAAAACCAGATTATATTGTCATGGAAATAGCAGATGGCTTAATGCAACGAGAAACCATGTTTTTACTGCAGGATGAGGCGTTTATACGCACCATCCATAATGTAGTGTTCAGTTGTGGCGACAGTTTAAGCGCCTTTCACGGCGTGCAAATATTGCAGAAATGGGGAATTGAAGTGTGTGCCATCAGCGGCAGGTTCACCATGAGTCCGTTACTGGTGCAAGAAGTCACTGATCACTTGAAAATTCCGGTATTCACTATAGATGAGATGGCTAGTGGGCAAATCAACCATCTTATTACAGAGAAACAGGCCATCGTTGCATGAGTAATATAAAGGGCCATTCCCTGGTTATCCGGTTCCTTCGGGAAAACAAAATCCTGGCAGCAGGTACGCTATTGGCTTTGACATTCAATAACTTACTGAATGTGTTATTGCCGCTGAGTATCGGTATGTTCTATGAAATTATTTTCCATACCGAAGGTACAAAGGGCCGGTTGCTTGCATGGCTCCCTTTTCATTTTACGGAGGCGAGGCCCTTTTTGTTTTTTTTTGGAATCCTGATACTCCTGAAAGTCGTGTTAACCTTTTTACAAGAGTACTGGATTGATATCGCGGGGGAAACTTTCGCCAGTTCATTGCGGCAAAAAACTTTCCAACGGCAATTGCGCCTGCCAATGACCCGGTTTATCAAAAAACCGTTGGGTAAACACCTGGCCAGGTATAGCGGCGAATTACTGGCCGCACGGCAGATGCTCACCAGGGGCATCCTCATTTTTGTGGGTGATCTGGTGTTTATTGTCGTTACTTTCAGCGCGCTGTTTATGATTCAACCCCGTTTGGCAGCGGTGGTTTTGTGTGTGTTTAGCAGCGGCATTTTATTCATTCTCTGGCTGGGCAACTACCTTGAACGACTTTCACGACAAAAAAGAGGCAGCCGGTCGTCGTATCTCGATTTTATCAGTTCCCGGTTGCAAGCGTTTTATACGATAAAAAGTTTTAACCGGGAGACACCCGAAATTCAGCGATTTGGAGCGATTAATCAGGAATTGAATGAAAAATCCTTGAGAACATTCCGTTTTGAAAGCTTTATTCAGTCGCTTTATCCGTTGATACAATATAGTGCGTTAGCGTCAGTGCTTATCGCTGTTGCCAATGATTCTGCCTTATTGCCGCCTGCAGATGTTTTTGTTTTTGTACTGTTGCTGCTTTATATGCGCGGTGTGATGCGCCGGCTCATGCAGGTAAATCTTATTTGGTGGGCAGGAATAACATCCCTCGAAAAATGGGCCAAACTGCTCCGGAAAAAAGTAGATGAAGGAAAAACAGATGCCCTCTCAGAGAAAATCAAAGGTGCTATTCAATTTAAAAATGTCCGTTTTGAATTTGAAAGAAACCGGCCTGTTCTCCAATCCCTGAGTTTTAAAATAGCACCAGCATCCATCAACTGGTTGCGTGGCAGCCAGGGGAGCGGAAAAGGCACCGTTTTTAAACTAATCCAGAAAATACTGACTCCGCAGGAAGGAGGAATACTGCTCGATGATTACGCCTATGATGAAACCAGTGCATTTGAAATCCGAAAAAATGTGACTATTGTGTCTCCGGAAGCACTTTTGCTTGGTGCCACTGTTTTCGAGGCGATCAGTTACAGTGCTAAACCGGCAAAAAGGCCGGAAGCCGCAGCCATGCTGGAGCAACTGCACCTGCATTTTGCAGCCGACGCAGAGACTATGCTGGATTTTCCATTGAAAGAACATGGGCAAAATCTTTCCGCAGGGGAACGCATTATGCTCCAGTTTGCGCGGGCAATGCTCACCCGAAAGACTGTGCTGTTGCTCGACCAGCCTTTTGGCCACTTAGATGCCACTTCACGCGAACATATTGTGCATCTGCTCAACCATTATAAAAAGAAACACACCATTATCATCACCAGCGATTCATTGCCTGAGACATTACTGGTGGATCAAACTATTCATTTGTAATGTTAAAATACCTTATTTTCACTATTATCATGGTTCTTGCTATTGTTGCCTGTAAAAAAGAGGGTGCAGGAGGCGACGCCACCATTCGCGGGTATGTGCATACCGAAAAATTCAATACCACTTTTACCCAGTACTTAGGCGAATACCCCGCCCGGAATAAAAGTGTGTATATTGTGTATGGCGACAATACTTATGGATACGATGATCATATTTATACCGATTACAACGGCAGGTTTGAAGTCCCGTATCTTTATCCCGGCGACTATAAAGTCTATGTATATTCTAAAGATTCTACCCGCAACGATCCATCCGGGACAGTACCTGTTGTACGCGATATCCATATTTCCGGACGAAAAGAGATCGTGGAAATAGATACGATTTTAATTTTTGATGTTAAGTAACGCTGAAATATGTTAATCAAAAACTGGATAATTGCCCTATCGGGAATATTACTGTTGAGCAGTTGCCTGTGGCGGAAATCGACCTGGGGTGACCGGGACATTGCCGAAAGAAAAATACGCTCGGAAACCATCCGAAACGAAGACGTACGAAAAAAAGGCTCCCGCGTGGAATGGACCGCTAAAACCTATGATAAACGCGGCCATTTGTTGGAATTTAAAGAGTTCGATAAAGATAGTATCGTCTCCAGATGGGAAAGAAATACTTACAACCGCCAGGGAAAAGAAGTCAACCATGAAACCCTGGACAGCCTCGGGCAATTAGTAAAACGAACCATAACGACTTACCGCAAAGATGGTAAAGATGCCGAATTACTGGTTTATGGGGCCGGTCTGCAACTGGATAAAAAAATGGTTTACCAATACGACCAGTGGGGCAATATTGCAACAGAAATCACAACTAATGCCAGTGGTAAAATATCCCGACAGACTACTTTTGAGTACGACAAAAAAGGAATGCTGGTTCGCAGAATTACTGTAGACGGCCAGGGAAAATTGCTCCAATCAAGAACCATTCAATACGATTACTGATGCGCTATATTGCTGCCCTTTTACTGCTTATTGGGTTCCAGTCACTTTATGGACAGGCGCAGGTTGATTCTCGGGGACTTGCTGCCGTTAATATTGAAAAAATAATCACGCCATCCTTGTCAGCCACCTTTATGGGCGCGGCCATTCAAACCTATGATTTTAAGGAAACCGGCTTTTTTTGGGCTGATGCGGGTTTGAAGGTAGACCTTACCCGACACATCACCCTGCGGGGCGTTTACCGCCTGATGTACCGCCGGAATTTAGCCAATTTTTACGATCGCCGGCAAGTGCTGTTTGCAGATCTCGCATGGTCCCGCACGCGCCGCAGCTGGACATTGGGGGCAGGTGCACGGTTGCAGTCCTTTTTTTACAACCATATCGTGGAAGGTTACCGTAGGCCCGCTGTATATGGCCGGTACAGGGCATCTTTGCGGTATAAAATTGATTATTACTGGCAGCCTTTTACGGAGGTAGAAGTATTTGTGCCTGTAAATAATCCATCCAGAAGCGGACCTGATCAATTCCGTATATTACTGGGAATCAGTCGGACGATCAACCAAAACTTTAAAATTCAGTTGTATGAACAATGGCAGCAGCAAGTATTCAGAGGAGCCAACAACACCAATTTCCTTACGGCTCTGGGCTGGAGCATCCGCTTTTAAACTATCCGTAGATTGGAGGAGAAGGCTTCCCGCTGCCAGTAGTCTCGTATCTTTGCAGATGCGTTTTATTATTTTGTTGTTCTCCACCTTCTTTTTTTCGCACTGCAAGATGTATTCCCCGACAGCCGCCCCTTCCTTTCCAATTGCACTCGCGCTGCATGGCGGCGCCAGCAATATCAAAAATATGCACCTGAGCCCTGAACAGGAAGCCGCCTATACTTTAGCCCTTAATACCGCTTTAGATACCGGTTATACCATCCTTCAACGCGGCGGTACCAGCATGGAAGCAGTGACCAAAGTGGTGGTGTTTCTGGAAAACTGTCCGTTATTCAATGCGGGTAAAGGGGCCGTTTTAAGCCATGATGGCACGGTACAAATGGATGCAGCGGTAATGAATGGTGCCACGATGAAGTGCGGTGCCGTGGCTGGAGTGAGCCATATCAAAAACCCCGTTTTAGCGGCTAAAAAGGTCATGGAAAAATCGGGATTTGTGCTGCTGTCCGAGGAAGGTGCCGAAGAATTTGCCCGCCTGAATGGCCTGGAAATGGCTGATTCCACCTATTTTATTACCCCGTTCCGGAAAAGTCAATGGGAGAAGGTGCGTCTCCGCGATACGACTGTTCTGGACAATGACACCCGTGGCGGCGAAGTCCATCCGGTAGATGAAACCGTACACGAAAAATACGGCACGGTGGGATGTGTGGCGCTGGACCAATACGGCAACCTGGCTGCGGCTACTTCTACAGGAGGATTAGTGAATAAAAAATACCATCGTATCGGTGATTCCCCTATTATTGGTGCCGGTACGTATGCAGATAACCGCAGTTGCGCCGTTTCGTGTACCGGAAAAGGTGAGGATTTCATTCGGTATGTTGTGGCCCATGAAATTGCTGCCCTCATGCGGTATAAGAAACTGCCGGTAAAAATTGCAGCCAAAGCGGTGCTGAATGAGGTAAAAAAGAACGGCGGCAGAGGCGGCT
>JBILHQ010000389.1:0-3069 GCA_044350415.1 Saprospiraceae bacterium
ATAAGCACTCGTGGACAAAAGAAGATTTAGAGGCTTATGATTATTCCGAAATGAGGGAGCAAGATGAAAGAGGGAAAGTGCAACTCGCTGAGAAGAGAGGTGAGAAGAGAGGTGAACTGAGAGGTGAGGAAAAGAAAGAAACTGAAACCGTCTTAAAATTTCACAATAAAGGCATGACTGACCAGGAAATTTCAGACTTGTTGGATATTCCATCTGACAGAGTGGAACAAATAATTGATCCTCACAGAAATAGATAAAAATCGCCTAACTTTTTTCCCCACACCCGGCACACTACATCCTTTTACAAATCCTTTACATCCTTTTACAGCCCAAAATATCTCAGCTACCTCCATACCTGCACCTTTGCAGCATTGTTTCACCAACCAATTAAAGTCATGCATATCTGCAACATTGCTTTTTTGCTCCTTTTTCAATCTTTCATCGCCTGCAATCAGGTATCGGAAATTGCTCAATCATCGCCCGATAACCTTGCTTTTCAATCCACTGGTGCCAGCCAGCAGCACCCGGAAAAAGTGCAGCTAGGAGCAGCAAACCTCCTTTTCCAGTCATCAGACGGCGGGCAAACATGGCAAGACGTTAGCGAAGGGCTGCCATCTTTGCAGGTCGATGGCTTTTTTGCAGGTGATGCTGAGCTTTATTTACGCACTGAAAAAGGAATGTATCGCAGCGGTACTGCTTTCATGGCCCCTATTTGGGAAAGAGAGATTTCCCTTGACGACCAGAACACCTCTATTTTCCCGAGCCAGGCCGGACTGATTGCCTTCAGTTCCAATGGTCGTTTTTCTCAAAAAATAAACGGGTCCAGTATTTGGCTGCCCGCTTACACCACCTTCCAGGACCAGTCGTTTCGCACTATTTTCGAAGCCACGGACAGGAGCATTTTCATCGGCTGTGACAATGGCCTCTTCAAATCCAGTGACTACGGGAAAACCTGGAAACACGTATTGGAGAATGGTTGGGTATTGAAAATCGTGGAGTCCAATGGCGTGCTCCTCTGCACCAATGTACGTGGGATATTGCGCTCGACCGACGGCGGGGAGCACTGGGAATCAGTGATATCCGAAGGCGGTGTGGGTATCGCTGTGGAAACCATCGAGAGCGGATTTGCGGCCATCACTTACAATACCGATTCGGAGACCCGAAGGATACGCACATCCACCGACGGCGGCAAAACCTGGCAGGCCATTGATGCGGGGCTTCCTCCTCATGCATTGATCGCCTCCATCAAACAAGTGGGCGAATACTTCTTTTGCGGCCATCCTGACGGTATTTTCCGCTCTTCCGACAAGGGCAAAACATGGAAACTTTTGCTAACAGCCATCGATAAAAAGGTATTTAATTTGTCCGTTTCGGGTAAGGTGATTTATGCCGTGCCAAGAGATGGAGGGTGCTGAAAAACTGGTAATTACACAACAAGCGTATAATTAGTATTTTTGTAGCCAATGCAAAGTGGTTTTGACGGGATCAGCACCACTTTGCATTGGTTATAAAGCGCTCTTCGCAAGTATTTTCCCGGTAAAGCTACTGAAAAGCAGCACCTCTTCCTTACCGAATCCCTCCGATAGTTTATCCATTGCTTTATGGCACAATTGCACCATTTCCTGGCCTTTTTCCGTAAACCGAAGGCGGAGAATACGTTTGTGTTTGGGAGCAGTGATTTTTGGGAGCAGTACTTTCCGTTGCAGCATGGTCACCTTAAGCAACGTGTCATAAATTACTTCTGTTTCTTACTTTTGATTAAATATTTCATTCTTGCAGGCATATTACATTCTTTTTGCTCAAAATTAAGGAAAGGCAACGACATAACGACAGGTTGCCTCATATTTATACGGCCATAAAAAACCCTTACATTATTCTTTTATTACCATGTCTATCCAATGTTTCTCTCGGCGAAACCTTGATTCTACACTTTTTGAAATATTGGAAGCGATCGCTTTGTACAGTGTTCTTATGTCAATGCGCAGGAGCCTGCATGGCTTTTATTTTATAGACAACAAACATTGGCTGAAGTTCGCTTTTGAAGCGGCCGAAAGGATGAACAAACGAGTCGCCACCGTGAAAACCAAAGACTTTTCAGCCGATAATATCCATGATGCCATTTCCAGGAAGATATTCCTTGTATTCTTTCAAAAAACTTCCGCCCAATCCCATTCGCCCACCACGAGTGCCAGTATGAGGGTATTGGAATAGGCTTTTTTTTAAATTTGTCCATTTTCTAAAATCAGTCCGTTTTGGATGTCCGCTTTATACAGTTCAAACGCCGCTTTACCGTATATTTTATTGCCAAAGTTTTGTTGGCGGATGGCAAAATTGATGGCCCGGAGCCAGGACTCGCGCTGCAATGCCAGAGGAATGGTCTGGGCATTGTTTAATATACTTTTCACCTGTTCAAAATGAGTGTCTCCCCCACCCGACTGCATGGTTTCGAGCATCCGATAAGTGTGGTACAGCATGGCAACAGCATCCGATTTTTCAGACCATTGTTCTTTTTCGCAAAAAGCGAGCGCAGTATCGAGCCAGGGGAAATCCGTATCGCCGGGATGCGGGATTTGGGAGTCCAAAAACGCACAGCCTTCCCGTATCGTCTCCATCAGCAATTCACTGGTAAAACCGGCTGTTTCCTGGCGGGTATTTGGGCGGAGCACTTCGCCTGTCAAAGACATCAGTTCCCGGATATACTGTTGGCGGATTCTGTTCAATGCTGGATCATAGCGGTCATTCGACTGATTGGCCGATTGTGCGGCGATTAAGTGCGGCATGCCGTTTTTTTCTAATCCGCGTTTGCGCAATGCCTTGAAAATGAATAACTGATGAAAGGAATTTTCCGATTGCATTTCCAACTGTGCCAAAAAAGATTCGACCAATTCCAATAAATACGACATCGTATAGCGCAATTGCTTATCGTCGTATCTATGTTTGGGGTTTAGTTTTTTCCAGGCGACGGCCTTTTCTAAGGACTGATCGCCGGACGAAACCCGAAGGAACGAATGAACTGGTTCCGAAGGCATCACTTTACTACAAAAGCACTTCCATGATGAGTAACCAAAA
>JBILHQ010000228.1:0-9451 GCA_044350415.1 Saprospiraceae bacterium
ACTTTATTGATCTTTTATTGATCAATGCCATTATTCCAGCCCTGTTTTATTACGGGAAAACCCGCCAAATACCCGAGCACACCGCAAAGGCCCTTCGCTGGCTCGAAGAACTCCCGGCAGAATCCAATCACTTAGTAGCAGGCTGGGAACCGCTCGGTATTGAACCTGGCCACGCTTACGAATCGCAGGCACTGTTACAACTCAAAACACACTATTGTGATAAAAAAAGATGCCTGGATTGTGCCATCGGCGGTTTTTTGCTAAAGTAACGTTAGTTTGGAGATAATTACTTTGATCGTCAGCATATTGTATTTCTTGTGATGTCGTATTTACACGGAGAACCATGGAGAAAAGGGCACAGAGAACCACGGAGGCGAAGAGGGGGCTTTATATAGGAAAGAGGGCGTATTCAGTAACTGTTGATGTCGTAAAAATCTTCTCTGCGTCTCCGTGGTTCTCCGTGCCCTTTTCTCTGAGGTTCTCTGTGCAATAAAATACTCGAAGGGGAGGCTGAATAGTAATTATCTCCGCGCTCACATTAAGGCAAGTACTTCACATCGTATCTTTGCGACTAATCTGTTTTCTGACTACATTCATCAGAAAAACCATCAAATACTATGTTACCCATATTAGTCATCAAATTCGGAACGGGCTCCATCACCCTTCCCGACGGGGAGCCTGACGAGCAGGTAATCCGGGATATTGCCCGTCAGGTGGCGGAATTGCAGGGCCGTTACCGGATTGTATTGGTTTCCTCAGGGGCAGTCGGTGCGGGTAAGCGCAAATTAAAAGACTATAAAGGCACCATCAAAGAACGGAAAGCGGCGGCGGCTATCGGTAATCCGCTGTTACTGCAATTATACGCCCGGTATTTTGAGCCATTTGGCATTCCTATTGCCCAAAGCCTCTGTGAACGGCAGCATTTTGCACAACGCCGGCAGTTTTTACAGTTGAAAGAAACTTACGAAACACTGTGGGACAATGGCATCATTCCCATCGCCAATGAGAATGATGTGGTGAGCAACCTCGAACTGAAGTTCTCCGACAACGATGAATTAGCGACCCTGATTGCCGCTGGATTTGGGGCCTCCGATTTGCTGATCAGTACCTCTTCGGGTGGTTTGCTGGATAAGAACAAACAGGTAATTCCGCTGGTAAAAGCGATCGACAGCACCATATTAGCATTGGTGAACAACGAGAAATCGCCGCTCGGGCTGGGTGGCATGTTGTCCAAACTTACGTATACCCGCCTGGCAACACGCATGGGCATTCGCACTGTATTTTTCGATATCCGCACACCCGAAGGCATCCCCAAAGCCCTTGGGGGTACTACTGGCACTGTGTTTGACCCGCTGCCGGTATCGGGTTTAAATGCCCGCCGAAAATGGCTCGGTACAGGCAGCATTATTGCTGGCCGCCTCACCCTTGATCCCGGCGCATTGGTGGCTATTCAGCACCGAAAAAGTTTATTAGCTGTAGGCGTGCGGCGTATTAAAGGCGATTTTGAAAAAGGCGATGTTATTGAATTAGTTGATTATCAGTCCAATATCGTGGCCATCGCCCGCGTCAAACACACATCAACACATATTAGGGAGAATGTACTGTCTCAAAATTTTGAGATTGCGCATGCAGATGATATTGTGTTGATTTAAAATGGTGCGTTACCGAAAAGGTAAACCTAAAATTAAATATCTTATACCACCTGTCCCGGCATATTTGCTTCACTGATAATTACGCTGCTCCATGTCCATACTGCCACTACTAGAACAAACCCAACGTGCCTCCATAAAAGTGCGGTACCTGGATGACCTGCAATCAGCGGCCTTGCTGCATCGACTTGCCGAAGCCATCCTTCAAAATCAATCTGTTATCCTTGCTGCTAACCAGCGCGATGTGGAAAAAATGGCCGATGCCGATCCGAAAAAGGACCGTCTGCTGCTGAATTCAGAACGCCTGAACAGTATCGCGCAAAGTATCCGGGATATTGCGGGGTTACCGGTCCCGGGGGGACAAGTGCTCAGTGAGCGCCGGTTGCCCAATGGCATCTGGTTGCGAAAAATCACCGTTCCATTGGGTGTTGTGGGGGTAATTTATGAATCCCGGCCCAATGTGACCCTCGATGTGACGGCTATCTGTCTCCGTTCCGGCAATGCCGTTGCCCTGCGCGGTGGCTCAGAAGCCTGGAACAGCAACGAAGCGATGGTGAAGGTGATTCATGAAGTACTGCGGGAATTTGGGGTCCCCGAAGCGGCAGTTACCCTGTTGCCGACCGACCGGAAATTGGTCACCGAGCTGCTCACAGCCACCCGGTATGTGGATATCATTATTCCACGCGGATCGGAATCGTTGATTCGTTTTGTGCGCCAACACGCATTGGTGCCCACCATCGAAACTGGCGCAGGGGTGTGCCACACTTATGTGCACCAATCGGCTGACCTTGAAAAGGCAAAAAATATTGTGGTGAATTCGAAAGTATCGCGCCCATCTGTGTGTAACGCGCTGGATACCATCATTGTGGACCGTTCTATCGCCGATCATTTTCTGCCAATGTTGCAAGCAGATTTTGAAAAATGGCAGGTTGAAATTTATGCAGATGAAACAGCCTACCCAATTTTTAAAAATAGCGGGTACGCCAAACTATTCCCCGCAGCGCCGGAGGATTTTGGCCGCGAATTTCTGGATTACAAATGTTCTGTAAAAGTGGTGGAGCACCTGGAAGAAGCCATGGAGCATATCCGGATGTATTCATCGCGGCACTCTGAGGCAGTTATTGCCGAAAACGAGGAAGCCTGCCAGCAATTTATTGAAATGGTAGATGCCGCAGCCGTTTACGCCAATGCATCAACCCGGTTTACCGACGGCGGTGAATTTGGACTGGGTGCCGAAATCGGCATTTCCACCCAAAAATTGCACGCCCGCGGACCGTTCGCACTGGAAAAATTGGTCACAGAAAAATGGATTGGAATTGGAAATGGCCAGGTGAGGTAGTTATGAGTTATTAGCCTCGTGATACCCTCTGTAGGGTAGCCCATAAATTAACGGTCTTTACTTGGGGCAAAACAATATTGTACACTTATACAAACCCGCCTTTTCAAAGGATAAATAAGTATTGAATCCCAAAGACCATTCAAGCTTCGCGCTCCGGAATACACCTAAGTACTGCGCTCCGGATGACATCGCGAGACTCATAACTCATCGCTTGTAACTCATAATTTATTAGCAGCCAATACTTTATTTCCAAAAATGAATGCAATGAGCAATAATACTGATAAAAGTAACATAGGATTAAGTTTTTTTGAGTGAAAAAATAGTGTTGGATAAAACTGGTTTTTGAATCGCCTGACAATATTTCTTGTAAACAGATTTACGAGGTATATTATTCCTGGAAAATAGTTAACAATTACTTAATAGACAGAAAGGGCCGAAATAAGGGACAGAATGTCACTTTTAGGCACTTCCTTTTTTCATTCATGCAATAATAGGGCCAACCGTGTACTGATGTGGGAATAAAGTCATTAATTTGCTAGAAAATTGCATAATGACATTTTTTTACCAGTATTCTGTTAGATCAGGCACTTTACGGCGTGCCATTGCTCTTTGCTCTTTTGGACTGTCTTTTGCTTTGGCTGTTTCCGCTCAAACGGATACACTACGGTTGATTTTTGTGGGTGATGTTATGGGACACACTCCACAAATTAATGGTGCCGAAGTTAGTCCGGGCGTTTATGATTACCACTCTTCATTTCAGTATGTTGCCCCTGTTATCCAGCAGGCCGATCTGGCTATCGCTAATTTGGAAGTAACCCTGCCCGGCAAACCGCCGTATAAAGGATATCCCATGTTCAGAAGTCCTGATGCGCTGGCCACCGCACTGAAAGATGCTGGCTTCGATATTTTAGTCACGGCCAACAACCACGCCAACGACAGCAGAGGGGCAGGGGTGGTCAGTACCATTGAAACCGTGCGGAATGCGGGTTTTTGGCAGACAGGCACCTTCAAAAATGAAAAAGAAAGAGCAGTGTTCTATCCATTGATCGTATATAAAAACGATTTTAAGCTGGCGATGCTCAATTATACTTATGGTACCAACGGGATAGCAACAGAAGCCCCTACGATCGTAAACCTTATTGATACCATTCAGATCGCGAAAGATCTTGCAGAGGCAAAGGCCCGAAAACCGCATTTTATTATTGTAGTGTTACACTGGGGATTGGAGTACCAATTGAAGGAAAATGAGGATCAGCGCGCAATTGCTCGTTTTCTCATCCGCAATGGTGCTGACCTGATTATCGGCTCCCACCCGCATGTAGTGCAGCCTGTGAAAGAAGAAGAAGTGGACGGGAAGAAAGTGGTGGTCGCCTATTCGTTGGGCAATTTTATCAGCAACCAGCAACAAGCCAATACTGATGGCGGCGTCATGTTCCAGGTAGAACTCCTGCATCAAAAAGGAGTGCCTTATGCCACTGTTGGTAAATACGGCTATACGCCAGTGTGGCGGTACATTCATCAACGGCAAGGAAAGTCTGGCTTTTACGCCTTGCCCGCGTTAATCATGCAGGAACTGGAATCCACTTTTCCGGAAATGCCGGTCGTGGCCCGCACAAAAATGGAGGCATATATCACGGCATTGCGGAAAAGGCTGGGGGAGTCAGGAGAGTGGAAGTAAGAGCCTGAATGCAGATAGGTTTTCGGGTAAAAAATAGAGGTAGCGCCACCACAGCACTACCTCAGCCCTAACCAAATAAAACCAAATTATTCTCGCGTATTTACTACGTTCTGATAATTGATACTGCAAAGGTAAGTGTCTTTGTGTATAATAGACAAGAAGCGGGAAAAGAATTTTATAAAAAGTTGTAAAAATATATTTTTTATAACTTTTGCTTCATTATCTTAGTATATTATCAATAAAATGGCAAAAATTAAGAGTATTATTGTACGATAATTTATTTCCTGAACATGAATTATAAAAATTGAAAAAACTAGTGCCGTGTTTTATTCTTAAATTTTAAATAAATTGCAAATTAAAATCTGATATGCTGCAAAAGAATTGGAAGGTCATTTTTCTTATTGTATTTTTAACAATAAGTTTTTTTGTTGAAAATGCCGGAGCTCAATCCGGAATAACGTCGGAAGGTGGATCAGAGGAAGTATTTATCCGGAATATTTATTCCCAAACGCTCTCCGACGGCCGTAGCTATGCCTGGTTAGAGACACTGTGCAAATCTGTTGGCAACAGGCTTAGTGGTTCTTCGCAGGCTGAAAAAGCGGTACAATGGGCCAAAAACGTTTTGGACACACTTCATTTAGACAGTGTGTGGCTGCAACCGGTCATGGTGCCACATTGGGTTCGGGGGGAAAAAGAAAAGGTTAGCGTCATCGGCTCCCGTAAAAAGGACAATTACTCCCTGGAAGCCCTTGCGCTGGGTGGTTCGGTTGGTACAGAGGGGAAACGTTTACAGGCGGCAGTCGTAGAAGCCAGAAGTTGGAGTGATCTGGAAAAACTGGGAGAAGCAGGCATTAAAGGGAAGATTGTGTTTTTTAACCGCCCTATGGACCCTACTAAAATCAGGTCGTTCGATGCTTACGGCGGGGCTGTCGACCAACGGGTGAGTGGTGCATCAAGAGCTGCAAAGTACGGTGCTGTGGCAGTGATTGTGCGTTCCATGACCCAAAATATTGATCAATGGCCACACACGGGGTCGTTGCATTATGATTCTGCTTTTGCATTTATTCCAGCAATTGCTATCAGTACTGCCGACGCAGAACGATTGTCGGCACTGATCAAAAAAGATAAAGCAACAGCCGTTGCGATGCAGTTAAATTGTAAAACAATGGCTGATGCCCCCTCCTTTAATGTTATCGGGGAAATTCGGGGCACGGTGCACCCCAATGAAATATTGCTGGTTGGCGGGCACCTCGATAGTTGGGATGTCGGCGAAGGCGCACATGATGATGGTACTGGCTGTGTTCAAAGTATGGATATGCTGCGGATATTGAAGCGTATGAATTACCAACCTAAATACACCATTCGTTGTGTTTTATTTATGAATGAGGAGAACGGGCTGCGGGGAGGAAAAATGTATGCTGCCGAAGCCCAGCGCAAAGGGGAAATACACCAGTGTGCTATTGAAACGGATGCAGGTGGTTTTACCCCAAGGGGATTCACTTTTGATGCTGCGGATGGTCAGTTTGACGGGTTGTTTGAAAAAGTAAAACCACTGCGCAAGTACTTTGAAGGGTACAATATGACGCTGAACCCGGGCGGCTCAGGAGCCGATATCAGTCCACTCAAACCGCAAGGAGGTCTGATGTGTGGCTATTACCCTGATTCTCAACGGTATTTCGATTTTCACCACACCAATGCCGACGTTTTTGAAGCAGTTAATAAACGAGAATTAGAATTGGGTACTGCCAGCATGACTTCGCTGATTTATTTACTGGATAATGTTCAATGGTAATAGGAAGATGTCTTGATTCAAGATTGATTCAATTTGCGATTTACGATTAATACACGTACCCTATTTCAATTTACGATTGATAATGGTTTCTTCAGTAAATCAAATCATTGCTCTTGTACTAATCGTAAATCGCAAATCGAATCAATCGTAAATCGAATAATATCTTGCGCCGAGCGTTACACCTTCTGTACCGATACGGTCCAGTTTCCAACGGCCTTTTTCGGGAGCCATGGATGCTGTTCGGCAGCCGTTATGAAGGGCTTCGTAACTGTCGTAACTGATGGCTTGTCTGCTTTTTATTTTTTCGAAAACGCACCACTTTTCCACTACTTGCCGCCATTCAGGGGCCATTACGCCTTCGAATACTTTGGCTTTAGAGCCCGATCCATAAGCGACGAATCCAATACGTTTACCTTTCATTTTGGTGTTTTCCTGCAGATCAGTTTCCAGAGTGCTCATGAGTGCGAGGAATATAGAAGCAGTGTATAAATTACCAAATTCGCTGCTGGCCCGCTGTGCTTTTTCAAGTTTTTCTTTCACAAATCCCTGATAAAGAGCGGACTCGCTCACTGATTTCAAAAAAACTGCCCAGGCTTTACGAAACAGTTTTTCATCGGTAAAAGAAGCGCGTACAGGTTTGGAAAATTTATACCGGGCAACATCCTTTTCCCATGCGCCTTTTTGTTGGCGTTCGGTGATAAATTGCTCGGTGTATATCCGCTTGGCGTGAAATGAATAAGGAAGGTGAAAAATCAAACGCGCCCAACGGTCGCTTATGGCGGGGTATTTATCTGCTTTAAAAAGGCCTGAACTGACCGCTTCCACCCTGAAATGTTCCAGTGCTTCCGTCATTCTGTCCTGATAGCACTGATTAGAATATTGACCATCAAAAACCGGTGTTTCGGAGAAACGCTCCCGGCGTGGTTTATAGAAATCATGTACGCTTTCCATGGCCACGCCCACGACCGGAATAAGTCGCATTAACCTGGGCTGACTTTTTACCAAAATGGCCACTGCGCCCGCACCTTGTGTGTATTCCCCGGAGGAATCCAACTCATATTTGGCAATATCAGAGGCTACAACGATACCCATCCGGCCAGGATTGGCCGATACCCAATCGAGTGTGCCAAGCAAAGCGTCGGTGGCACCGATGCAGGCAAATGTCATGTCGAGTACATCACAATGGCGGAAGCAATCGGGGCCATATTGACCGGCGAGGCGTTCCTGTAGCATTCCAACAGCATAAGTAGCCGTTGGTTTGGCCATATCGAGCGCACTTTCTGTACCCAGCCATACCCTGCCAATTTGTGAAGGGTCGATATGGTTGCGGGTGATTAGTTCATAGATGGCTTCTGCTGCCATCGTAGCAGCATCTTCATGCGTATCGGGCAGCGCCATTTTATGGAGCCCAAGGCCATCACGGAGTTTTTCGAACGCAATCTGGCGTTTTTCTGCCAGTTCACGAATGTCCAGGTAAAGTTTTGGCGCATAAAACGCCATGTCGTCAATTCCGACCGGAAGAGCACGTAAGCCCATTATTCAACAGCATTTTGAGCCGAAAGAAGGAATTTCGCCGGCTGAATTATGAAAAAAAATGTGATTAGGGCTGGTCAAAAGCACGTAAGCGTGGTGAGCTTTAGCGCATGTCTGGAATTGGTTTTCAGGAAGAAAAAATTCCAGACATGCGCTCTACATAATGTGCCGCAATCGTAGTTAACGAAAGCGGCACATTAAACGCTGCTGCAATAAAATGGTTGCGATTTTATTGCCCTATTAAGATTGGTGCATTTTTACTGTTACCTAACACGATGATTTTGGCATTAGGAGAAGCTGCGAGTTCTTTTTGTGCTTTGATTTGCTCGTATTGCAATAATTTATCAGAAAGTGATGCGGTGAGAATGCGCTGGTAATCAGTGATACCTTGTGCTTCCACCCGTTTGCGGTCGGCCTCCTGTCTTTCTTTCTCCAACACAAAACGCATTTTTTGTGATTCCTGCTCTGCATTTATTTTGGCTTCGATGGCCTGTTTTACAGAGGTGGGTAAAGCAACATTTCTGACCAGAAAATCTTCGAGGATCAATCCGCGGACCTGGAACTCTTTAGTCAATGCCTCAAAAAGGCGTTTCTGGAATTCTTCTCTTTTGGAAGAATACAATGCGACAGCGTCGTAATTGGCAGCAAAGTCCCTGATTTTGGTACGTGTTATTGGACGCACCACCTTTTCGGTGTAGTCAATTCCAATTGTTCGTAATACTTCCGCTGCCATGTTGGCGTCAAGCCGGTACAAGACGGTAAGATCAAAAGTAACCTCAAGACCATCAGCCGACAACACCCTTATACCATCGTCACCTTCTTTGTCGCCCTCATCGTGAAGGGCCGACATCGTGTAGTTTTGCGTTCGGGTGTCAAAATGAGTTATGTTCACCAAGGGGTTGATGAAGTTGAGCCCCTCAGTAAGTGTTCCTGACTGTACTTTGCCGAACAAAGTTTGCACGCCAACCTGTCCGGGATCGATTTGAACCGTACAAGCCAAAGATAATCCCAAAATGACCAGCACAGGACCCAGGATATTGGCGATACGGCTCAATTGAGCGCGTTGTGGATTTGCTTTTGAAAAAACGGTGAGTACAACCCAAAGGACAATCCCTAAAAATACTAAGAACATAATGGTCTGTTTTGTTGATGAGCGTGGCGGAAAAAATGTTTCTCTCTACAAAGATAACCCATTATCACCGGAATAGGATTTAAAAAACGACTAAGCAGGGTATGGACCTGATAAAAAAAGCCGCTTAACTTTTCGTCAAGCGGCTCCATGTATAACAATCTTCCTACCGTGTTTAAAATTGATAAAGATTCAGGCAATAAACCTGATTCTTTTGTATCTCAAAGGTAAAGCGTGTAATGGGTTTGTTACAGGATGTTTGACGAAGCTCTCAAATTTCTTTATGAATCAGGTAAAATTGATGACGAATTACCTGAGATCTTTTTTCGAT
>JBILHQ010000229.1:0-9416 GCA_044350415.1 Saprospiraceae bacterium
CTTCTTTACTCAGGGTAAATAAAGTAACAAACGGGCCGCCTTTACTTGTTGGAGTGACAGTGGTACTAAATTCCCAAATCACCATCAATTCTGCATATTTTAACCAGGAAAATTGATACCCCGTTACAGCTCTAAGCCGCATGGTGTAGGATAAATGGCGCAGCAACAACAACAAAAATGCCGCTCCAATCAGGCCCCAAGCTCGCGCATCCCAAACTATAGCATCGAATTGTTGGTAATCGAACTTGGTGTAAATGAGATAGCCAGCGCCACTCAAACCAATCAATACGGGTAGAATCACGCGGGACAAGCGCAGTGATTGAACTACCTCTTTTTCTGTTGAAGTTTTTATGAGTAATTAAGTTATTAGTTATTAGTATATCAGCTATCAGTCGTAGAGCAAACCTGAAATTGGACATCACTCGAAAAAACGGATCTGATTGGGGTCAAATCTACGACTGATAACTGATTAACTGATAACTAAGTAACTGGCCTCTACCGATTAATCACTTTTTCATTATACAATTGGCCACCAGATACCACCTGAAGTATAAACAAACCCTTTCCAAAACGGTTCAGGTCGATCCGGGTACCATCGTTTACCTGCTGATCCAGAAGCAACCGGCCATCCGGGGTCATCAATCGTACCTGCGCGGAAGGATCGCGCTGAAGATCAAGTACAAAGGAGCCGTTAGTCGGATTTGGCATTACTTTAAATACATTAGATATAGGCTCATTTACACCTGAAACGCCAATTTTCACCTCCTGATGATATGATTTTTGGGAGCACCAGTTGCTGGCAGTCAGCGTAACGGTGTAATTACCGTCATTCGCATAAGTATGCTCCGGAAAACGCTCCTCACTGGTGGTGCCATCACCGAAATCCCAATGCCACTGGGTAGCCCACAAGGTATTATTGTCGAATGAAACATTATGAGAACCACTGCCGGGAATTACTAAAAATACCGGATTAACACTTAAGAGCGAGTCGCCGCCCAAACTTTCGATGCTCATAAATACACCAGAGTCAAAAACACCGTCACCTGCATCGGCAATTGCAATCCGCACGTGATAGGTTTCGCCCGGGATCACTTGGGTTACCGCCCAAAGCGGTGTGGTAAAGGCATCATATTGCACCGAAGATCCGCCTGCATTGTCCACAAAATACTGGGTATTCATAAACTGATTCAGGTTATTAATCGCTACGGGCAAATTAGTGTTGGGTATTTCGGCAATATTGGTACCACCCGGAGAGATATAAAAATAGCCGGGGTATATCGTGGTGTCAGGCACACAATTCGGGTCCTGATAGCACCAGGTATAAAGGGTGTCAGCATACACAATACAGGTGTCAATCATTTGCAAAGAATCGTAATAACAATACACCTGTTGTGAAACCAAAACAGTATCCACGCAGATATAACAACTGTCATAATAGAGGATCGTATCAGCAGCAACGTAAATGGTATCGCCCATAGGTAATCCCGGGCCATCGATCAGAAAAGCAAAAAGGTCATTAAATTGCGTGTTGACAAACTCCTGGTATTCTTCGGAAGCAAAAACATATTTGAAACTCAGGGTATCGCCATCGGGCACCACATCCATTTCGATGATGGCAGCATCATAAGTTTGGTAACCAGGAATCAAAGCATTGAGCCAGGGCGTTCCAGGAACTCCCATATTGGTGCTCGTACTTTCTGAATCATTGGGGCCAATAGCTTTGGCTACATCTCCAGTGGTCAGTATCAATCCTGCATTAATGCCAATATTGGACTGGCTACCTTCGAAAAAAGCCAAAGAACTTGGCGTTCCGGTATAAGTTATATTGGAAATGGTCACACCGGAATTGCTAAAAAAACCATTGATCATATCTTCAACGGTATAACTGTTGTCGATAAATAATTGTGCTTGTGAGGTAATGCCGCAGAGAAGCAGGGCGAGGGCGAGTACTATTTTTTTCATGTTAAAAAAGAAGAAATGGATGAGTTGATGATTGTTGTTATGGGAGTATCTGAACCCAAAAATCAGGTATTTTTGGCCAGCAGGTTCCTGTTGTACCTCATATTCAATTGAGGGCAAAAACGCTGCCTGGAAGTTCCCTTCACTGCGGAAACACCTCCAATGCCAGCGACATACTCCGCGCAAAGGCCGACCGGTCGATCTGTATAGCCGCATCCTCCTCGTCAAAAAAGAAAATCATATTTTCGGTGGCCATATTGCCGGTGAGATCATCCTTGGCCATTGGACAGCCGCCATATCCTTTGATCGCACCGTCAAAACGGCGGCACCCGCTGTCGAAAGCCGACTTCACTTTTTCCCGCCAGTTGTGCGGCTGTGTATGCAAATGGGCCCCAAATTCTACCGTCGGGAATGCCGGAATAAGACTTCGAAACAAATAGGCGATATTATCAGAATTGGAGCACCCAATGGTATCCGACAGGGAAAAAATCCGGATTCCGTATGGCACCAATTGATCGACCCACCGCTGTACGATCTCCACCGTCCAGGGGTCGCCGTAAGGATTGCCGAATCCCATGGAAATATACAGGACCAGTTCTTTACCGTGTTTGACGCACAGTTCCTGGATATCCCGGGTCCGTTCGACACTCTCGGCGATGGTGGCGTTGGTATTACGCAACTGGAACGTTTCACTGATGCTGAACGGATATCCTAAGTACTGGATTTCGGGGTATTGGCAAGCCTCTTCTGCACCGCGTTGATTGGCCACGATAGCCAGCAATTTCGTGCTTCCAACAGAAAGGTCTAACTTTGCCAGCACTTCGGCGGTATCGCGCATTTGCGGAATCGCTTTGGGGCTGACAAACGATCCAAAATCAATCGTATCGAACCCAACGCGCAATAATTGGTTTATATAAGCGGCTTTGATATCGGTAGGAATAAAATCGTGCAACCCCTGCATCGCATCACGCGGACATTCCACTAATTTAATGGGATTTTGAAAAATCTCTGACATATTATGACAATGAAAAAATACAAAAATGTGGGCCTTATTCTCGGCTTTTCACTCCTTGTTTTCGGCTTTACGGCCATTATCTTACAAATGGTCGGCGTTCACTGGTATTTCTTAGGCTGGCTGGAACTCGGTGGCCGCCTTTTCGCTTTCGTCGCCAAAGTACTTATGGTGCTGGTCGGCATGGTGCTGTTTATTCTCGCCCGTACTGACTGGGACCGGGAGAGACGCGAGTCGATGTGATTTTTAGTCGGTTAGTCCCAGGTCCGTAGAGTGTACCGCAAGCAGATCATTCCTTAGTAAATACCGCTCTGCTTGCGGTCAACGCTACAGACCTGGGACTAACTATCGGACAAAAAAAATCGACTAAAATAAAATGCCCACACTCAACACAGCCCCCTTGCTGGTGACGGTCACATTATCTCCTTTGGAGAGATCTTTGATGCCGTAAAGATACCGGCCGTCGGCGAAAAGCCGCATACCGCCCAATTTTATTGACACCATTGCTCCTCCCTGGAGCCCGAAGTCGGCTTTTTCAAAATCCTGGTCAAAATCAATATCCTCTGTTGACTTATCTTCTGTTGTTTGGCCGGCTCCATTGGTGAATTTATTCGTAACCTTTCGTTGACCGTTTATGGCCCATGACAAACTGGGGCCTGCCAATAGATCCAGGCGCACATTACCTATCGCAAATCCGCCTTTCAGGAGCACCGGAATTTCCAAATAATTAATTTGTTCCTGGTCAATCAGTTCGTTGGTGCCAATAAATGGAATGGTTAATACGGACGTATTTTTCCACCCGCGCTGCACCAAGGAGACTTCGGGTTGAATGGCAAACCCCTTATTGATCCGGAATTCCAGCAGCAAACTGCCCAAAAGACCTGTTCTGTTCCTGATCGTCTGCCCGGCGGTTGTTTCAGAAAAATTAGCGGAACTGCTTAATATTCCTCCCCGCAGACCGAGTTGAACCTGTGCCTGTAATGAGGAGTTGCACGCAATAATGAGTAAGAGGAGAATCAGTTTTAGGATCTTTTTCATATAAGGAGTAATATTAGGTGACAATAATCGGTATTCTGAGCATCGATGAGGACTAACGCATAGAGGGTCCCATATATTTTTACGCAAAGAACCGGAAATGCCGGGAGAAATACAAACAATGCCCCTGCCCTTTTTACCGCCGTGGCGCCACGTGCCATTGCCACATCAACTACTGGCGAACGGGTGTATTGCGGCCCTGCGGATGATCTTTTTTATGTTGACCTCGGCGGCAGCTGTAGCAGGAACAGCATTAGATGATGCTGTTTTTGGTACATTATTGTTGCCCGGAGTAGGAAAGCCACGTTCTGTGGATCTTTGGCCCATATTCCATACCGGTGTACCAAACTTTCCGCCTTACCAATTAGCGACCGGCAAAAGCGTTCCTGGTCAGTATTTGACCAGGGGCGCTTTTATCATTAGTTGTTGGTAAGGCGGAGGCCCTAAGTCAAGAGGAAGAATTTTCTTGCGGGAAAAATTACTGGTGGCTGTAAATACCGTCAACTTTATGGCATTCAAAAAATTTACGTCTTTTGTTCGCAAAAAAATACTGTTATACTACAGCCGTAAAAGGAGAAAAAAGCCAAATTTTCCCACTCCTACTTTCATTAGTCCGAACAATATCTACCTTTGCATCGTTTTTATACCCGCCACCATTTTGTCGCACCCGATCAAATAAATTATGTATCAATTTCCACATCCCGACGTGTTTGAACGTCGCCATATTGGCCCCGGAGCAGCAGAGACCGACGCCATGCTTAAAGCACTGAATGTCAAATCATTAGATGAACTCATTCAACAGACAGTTCCCGATAGCATTCGACTTTCCCAACCTCTTGATTTGCCCGCTACCCTCAATGAACAGGAGTACCTGCGCGATCTGAAGGTGATGGCTGCAAAAAACAAGGTATTCCGTTCTTATATCGGTATGGGATACCACGGTACGGTCACTCCTAATGTGATCCTGCGGAATGTATTTCAAAACCCGGGCTGGTACACACAATATACCCCTTATCAGGCAGAAATTGCACAAGGGAGGCTCGAAAGTCTGCTCAATTTCCAGACGGTAGTGTGCGATCTCACAGGTCTGCCAATCGCCAATGGTAGTCTGCTGGATGAAGGTACCGCTGCAGCAGAGGCAATGCATATGTTTTTTGCCGAAAAAAACAAACGGGCCAAAGCAGGAGAAGAAGCGAATATCTTTTTCATCAGTGATAAGGTTCTGCCACAAACTATTGATGTATTGCGCACCCGCGCTGTGCCACAGGGCATTGAATTGGTGGTGGGCGATTGGGCGACTTATACCTTTACAGATAAAACTTTCGGCATATTGCTCCAATATCCCGATTGTAACGGTTCAGTAAATGACTACCGCGCTTTTGTGGAAAAAGCCAAAGCACATGAAATATACGTCTGTGTGGCCGCTGATCTCCTAAGTCTTACCCAACTGAAACCACCCGGAGAATGGGGGGCTGATGTTGCCGTGGGTAATACTCAACGCTTCGGCGTTCCAATGGGATTTGGAGGACCGCATGCTGCTTTTTTTGCTTGTTCAGAAGATTTTAAACGCCAGATTCCTGGCCGTATCATAGGAATGTCGGTGGATGTAAACGGCAAACCAGCCCTTCGGATGGCACTGCAAACCCGGGAACAACATATTCGTCGGGAAAAAGCGACTTCGAATATCTGTACCGCTCAGGCCTTATTGGCCAATATGGCAGCTATGTATGCTGTATACCACGGCCCAAAAGGAATTGTAGGTATTTCAGGCCGCATCCACGATATGGCTTGTGCTTTATCGGATGCTTTAAGCAAAAACGGATTTACACCAACCAATACCCATTTCTACGATACGCTTCGTATTGTTTTACCCGACGGTAAGGCCGCACAAATCAGGGCAAAAGCAGAAGCCGCGGGCATTAACTTTTATTATGAAGGCAATGCTGCTCAAATTGCCATCGACGAAACGGTAATGCTCGGCGACCTGCAGGATATCCTGAATGTATTTGGTATTGAAAATTATTCCTTTTCAGCACCAAAAGGCAACGCGTTTCCGGCAGGCCTGCAACGGGAATCCGATTATCTTACTCATCCGGTATTTAATAGTTATCATACTGAAAGTGAGATGATGCGGTATATCAAACGCCTCGAAAATCGCGATTTATCATTGACCCATTCTATGATTTCGCTAGGGTCCTGTACCATGAAACTCAACGCTGCAGTAGAAATGATCCCGGTAACCTGGGAGTTATGGTCTAATATTCACCCATTTGCACCGGCAGATCAAACAGCCGGATACACGCAAATGATTACAGAACTGGAGCAATATCTCTGTGAAATCACAGGATTTTCCGCCTGCTCATTACAACCTAATTCAGGTGCGCAAGGTGAATACGCCGGTTTGATGGCCATTCGGGCCTACCACCTCGACCGGGGCGATGGCCACCGCAATGTAGCACTGATCCCTCAATCGGCTCACGGTACCAATCCTGCCAGTGCAGTGATGGCCGGTATGCAGGTAATCGTGGTCAGCTGCGATGAACGCGGCAATATTGACGTGGCCGACATAAAAGCCAAAGCAGCGGAGTATGCTGATCGTCTGGCGTGTTTGATGGTCACTTATCCATCAACCCATGGGGTGTTTGAAACTTCCATCCACGAGATTTGCGAGGTGATTCACCAGCACGGAGGAAAGGTATATATGGATGGCGCGAATATGAACGCACAAGTGGGTCTAACGAGTCCTGCTGCTATTGGTGCCGATGTTTGTCACCTCAACCTGCACAAAACGTTCGCCATCCCCCACGGCGGCGGCGGCCCGGGAATGGGTCCCATCTGTTGCAACGACAGTCTAGCTCCTTACCTTCCCAAACACGTTTTTGCAAAAACTGGTGGCGAAAAAGGTACCACCGCTATCAGTGCGGCACCTTGGGGCAGTGCGAGTATTCTTTTGATTTCTTACGCCTACATTCGGTTGTTGGGAGCGGAAGGGGTGACAAATGCTACCAAATACGCTATCCTGAACGCCAATTATATGAAATCGCGCCTCGAAGGAGCCTTTGAAGTGTTATATACCGGCAAAAATGGTCGATCGGCACATGAACTCATTCTCGACTTGCGGCCGTTCAAAGCGGTAGCCAGTGCCGAAGATGTTGCGAAACGCCTCATGGACTACGGTTTCCATGCGCCCACCCTTTCCTTCCCTGTGGCCGGTACGATCATGATCGAACCAACTGAAAGTGAGAGTAAGGCAGAACTTGACCGTTTTTGTGACGCGCTGTTGTCTATCCGTGCCGAAATCGATGAAATCGCTTCGGGTGACTATCCGGCAGACAATAACGTATTGCACAATGCACCACATACCGCTGACAATGTCACCGCCGATCATTGGGACCGACCATACACGCGGGAAAAAGCAGCCTGGCCGCTCCCCTATCTCCGCAATGGCTGGAAATTCTGGGCCACTGTAGGCCGGATCGATCAGGCTTTCGGCGATCGGAATCTGGTATGCACCTGCCCGCCAATGGAGGCCTATCAAACAGTATAATGAAGTATGAGGTATGAGGTGTTTGTCAATACCAACCTGACATTTTGGGCAGAAATAGCCGGCCTCGGGAGATGTTACCTTTCCGCTTTTTTTGCGGAAAAGGTGACATCTCCCATGGCAGGGTCCAACCGGAAAGTCTTTCGTTTAACTATGTATTTCGTTTGGGCAGTACTTGGGACATATCACCATTTTCGCCGAAAAATGAGAGAAGGTAATATGTCCCGGACACGAAGGCTGCCTGCAATTTGGTTCGTTTTAACCCGTTACGCGCATCAATACTTCATACTTCATACTTCACACCTCACACCTCATATTTTTTTTGTTTCTTTGCTACTGAAATGATGTTGCAAAAGACACTTATCGCCTTTTTACTCACGCTCCTGATTGTTCAATGGACGGCATTACCACTTCTTTGGCAGTGGAAGCTTGCTGATGTGCGGTATGAGGCGACAAGTGATTGGGGGAAAGGAGAATTGCACTCACTTACTATCTCCCGCATCGAATGGGAACAATCCCTAACCGGAAAAAAAGAAATACGCATCGCCGGCAATATGTATGATATTAAGTCAGTACAAATGGAAGGCGATTTAGTACATTTAATTGCAAAACGCGACTTTAAGGAAGAACGGTTGTTAAAAACCGGCGAACAATTGACCCACCAAAAATCTGCCGGTCACCTTGGTGGTTTCACCCGAATGGCAGATACTTTTTTTACCGTTTATTTAGTTCCCGACCCTATCAGACTGGACTTTCTTCCATTGCACCTGACCTGTTCAGCGGTTATTTCGGAGCCAGCGATATTCACTGGACGCCTGCCGGATTGCCAGGAACGCCCCCCGCAGGACTTGGCCTGACTTCCCTTTTTTAAAAATCTTTCGCTTTCCATCTGTTTACACAGGTGAAAGCAGTACCTAATATTTGTTGTACCGGACGTGATGCCTGGTGCAACAGGTCATTTATATTATACCTTCACATGAAAAAAATTTTATTATTCAGCATATATACCTTTTGGGCAATCGCTGCTATCGCACAAAGTGATACTGCCGCCGTTAACCTCAAGGAAACCATTATTTCAGCTTCCCGGACTATGGAAAGCCGAAAGGCAGTCGCCCAGTCCGTGAAAGTAATCCAGCAGGCAGAAATGGAACAGATGAACGCCCAGACTACCGCTGATTTGATGCAAAATACTGCCGGACTGTTTGTTCAGCGCAGCCAACAGGGCGGAGGCAGCCCGGTTATTCGCGGATTTGAAGCCAACAGGGTACTGATGGTGGTCGATGGCATTCGATTGAATAATGCCATTTACCGCAGTGGTCACCTCCAAAATATCCTTACCATGGACAACAATACCCTGGAACGTACCGAAGTGTTATTCGGGCCTTCTTCAACCGTTTATGGCTCGGATGCCTTGGGAGGTGCCATTTGTTTTTATACAAAAAAGCCTTCCTTTAGCGCTAAAAAAAACGTTTTTCTCGCAAAAGGAAGTAGCTTCTTCAGGTATGGAACAGTAAATACAGAAAAAACTACCCATGCAGACCTTTCCCTTGGGTGGCATCGAATTGCGCTGTTGAGCTCATTTACAACGAGCGATTTTGGCAATTTAAGAATGGGTAAAAAAGAAGGTAACAGTCCATTTTTCGGACTTCGGGAGTATTATGCAGAACGAATTAACGGCGTGGATTCGGTAGTTCGGAATACCGATCCATACCTGCAAAAGTTTTCTGGTTACCGCCAATATGACCTGTTAGAAAAACTCGTTATCCGCCAGAATAACAATATCCTTCATACCTTAAATGTGCAATACAGCAATTCAACAAATATTCCCCGTTACGACAGACTAACCGAAACAGGAGCCGCCCCGAA
>JBILHQ010000039.1:0-33450 GCA_044350415.1 Saprospiraceae bacterium
TCAAAAGTAAAGCACAAATATCTGAAAATAAATCGATTCCCAGAATGAATAAGTGTTCAAATTAACATTTAATTCAGACAAAACTATGCTTTAGCCTGCTGAATGGAGCATTTTCCAGAGCTGAATGACTTCTATTGCTTCTTTCACGTCATGTACCCTGAGTATTTGAGCGCCTTGGTCCAATGCCACCATATTTAATACACTTGTACCATTAATCGCCGAAGCTGGTTCAGTACCTAATACTTTATAAATCATAGATTTACGGGACAATCCTGCCAACAATGGGCATTGAAGGACAGTAGATAATTCCCTCATCCGGCGCAGAAGCTCATAATTGTGCAGGATCGTTTTCCCGAAACCAAACCCCGGATCGACAATAATATCATTGACTCCCATTCCTTGCAGCAAAGAGACCCTTGCCATTAAAAAATCAAGTGTTTCGGTTACAACATCCTCATACAAAGGAGATAATTGCATGGTAGCGGGCGTACCTTTCATGTGCATCAGGACTACCGGCACATTCAATTCGGCCATTATTGGAAACATTTTGTCGTCCAAAGTCCCCGCAGAAATATCATTGATAATGGAAGCTCCCGCAGCGACTGCCTGTTGGGCAACTTCCGAACGCCAGGTATCAACAGCTATAATGGCTTCGGGGAGAGCCGATTGAATGGCGGCAATTACCGGCACCACCCTATTTATTTCTTCTTCCACTGATATTAATGCAGCACCTGGCCGACTGGACATTCCACCGACATCAATAATAGTGGCACCTTCTGCCAGCATCCGGGCAGCGTGCTCCACGGCTTGTTCAACCAAGACGTATTTCCCGCCATCAAAAAATGAGTCTGGAGTAACATTGAGGATACCCATTACCCGTGGCTCCGAAAAATCAAGCAGCCGACCTTTACAATTAATAAAATGGATCATTTTTCAATCGATGGAATAAGTCCCCTGATGCCCATATCGACCACCTGCTCATGTGGATTCCCAGGCGTACCATAAAAGTCAAGTTGGTTATTACCATTATTATCAATCCACTCGAAGCTATTGTTAATGGAAAAACTCAGCTTCACTACAATATCTTCTTTTTCATCGCCTGCGATAAGTAATGGCTCGGTTAATTTTCCAGTTATTACACAGGAGCCACTTGGAATCGGACTGGAATTAAATAAAGGATTTACCACTGTAGTAGTACCCGCTGACTGACCAAAATACAATTTATTATATAAGTCATAAGGTGCCAGCAAGTCAGTTTCAAAGACCCAATACCCTTGGGGCATATTCGCATTGACGGTAAGAATTTGCTTTTTGGGCACCACATTTTTTATATACGTATTGTAGCCTACAAATGAAGATAAGATCCCACTTTGTTGCACTAAGTCACCGACAGCAGGAATTCCCTTGATATTATATCGTACCACGTAATTTTGATAACTGGCACTGGCCCGGATATATTCATACCTGCCTGGTTTAATTTTACTGATTTTTAATCGGCAAAACTCCTTGTTATTGCCAGCCTTTACTGAATTTTCAAAATCAATCGCTTCACTTCCGCCGAAAGTGGTTACAGCAGATTCGTAAACAATTTCACCTTCCCCTAACTGAGTAGTGCTATCCTGAGACAGTTCAATATAATGCAGGCTCATTTCATTAAAGACAGGAGTTTGAGCAGCATGGCCAACGGGAATATCAACGGGCACGCCAAAGTTATTTAACCTGGCCTGACCGGCATCAAAAGCGAGATTAAAAACTAAATTAGGTTCCAAAGGTATTTCATTTTTTTGGCAATTATTAAAAGCCAGCGCACCGGTGAGTAAAATAATAAATTTGTACCTGATCATGGCGTATTGAGCAAAAAGAAGAATTAAGAGGATGTTGAGTTTTTTTGATCGGAGAAAAAAAACCCGGACATGTTCTAACTTCGTGGTGAATTTAAAAATGAAGTGTTTATAGCGATGGCAATCAAATCAGGTTTTCGGAATGGTATTCCGGTGATAATTATTTTTTTTCTGGGTGCGCTAGGAGACCATGAAACGACCAAAACGTCACCTATTATTAATGAATATGGAATATTTTTTTTGTTCAAAGGTACGCATTACGGATTAACATCACCGATAAAAGCCTCCAGACATGGTCTTTTTCAACGGGGAGGCCAGAGTGCTGCCGCATTAGACAGTGCCGCCAATTTTTATTGTGTATTAACAAGATATGTAGAAATAATCCGGCAGGACGACCCTGTTGCGCCCCAATTAGGCGTAGCCCTTGGATTTGAATTTGATGCTTTACATGCGGAATATCCTTACACGCCATCCAATGCAGTTTTACAATTAAAAGATTTTTCCTGGGGAGGTGTGGAATTCAGCGAAACCGATACACTTAATTTCACTGGAATCAGTAATGCGATCAGTGAAGATTTAACCGTTGAAATTGACAGTTTTCAGAACAACATCATCAGTGGCCGGTTTTCAGGACTATTGTTAAACGGAAGTGGTCAAATGACCAACATAGACAGTGGATATTTTAATATCAAGCTATATAAACGATAAAAGCCGCTCCGGTGAACCGAAACGACTTTTTTTCGCGGAGGAGGAGGGATTCGAACCCCCGGTACCTTACAGTACGACGGTTTTCAAGACCGCTCCATTAAACCGCTCTGGCACTCCTCCAAACCTTTAATCACTCGAAATGTCCGAATGAGGGCGCAAAGATAAGCGTGTTTTTTACAAACTAAATAATTTTTGATTATTTTTATTCGGTGGCAGGAGCTTTCATCGTTGAAGGCATGTCATGAACACTTTCTGCCTTCAGGAAAAAACTTTCCAAATAAGCGGTCATGTCCTGTGTACCTTCTCTCGACAAGTACTTCGAACGACATAAAGCCAGGATATCTTTTTTATACCCTTTCATGCGTTGCGTAGCTCTTCGAAGCGATTCTGGCGGCAAGCCATTAGAGATCAAAAAGCGCTCCCGCACATTGCGTAACCCTGATTCAGAGGAAGGGGTGGCATAAGGAGCAGACACTAAGCCTGAAAAATCAAAATCATAAGGAATAAGGATAATTTTTCCTGATTCAGGAGAACGAATAGTCCGGACATTCCGAATCATACTCAAGTCCCAGTCTGTATTACCCACCATGTATTCAAACATCGATACTAATGCCGCCTGATTGGTAAGCAAACTATCTGCAGGGATCCCATACGTCTCAGAAGGTATCCCCTTTAGTCGTTTACAAATTTCTTCTTCATCCTCCAGTAAAATGGCAAAAACAGTATGTTTTTTACCAATGTGAGTATCCGTGAGAGAAAGTTTAATGAGCCTGGCCTTCACACAAGCATCCGTCATGAGTTCGAACATTCGGTAAGCAAGGTATTCTTTAATAATAAGTTCGTCGCCGTGTTCATCTTCGAAACAGGGTAAAACCAGTTTCATTTCGTTCAAAGTATCCAATCCGGCAGCAGTGAGACTTTTCTTTTTAAACTTCAATTTTAAAGGGGGCAGCTGGCAAATTTTCCGCCGGTATTTCCCCCTTGGCCGCACCTCGATTTCCCAGATTTTTCCGTCTTCACCTGTCAGTTTGGCGGGAGAATATGCTACCGTTTTTTTATTACCAATTAAGGCAGTAAGGTCCATTTCAATGGCAATTTTTGTGCCTTCTTTCCCCGTAAGAGATTGAAAAACAGAAGATATGGCATTTTGCGCCAAAGCCGCATTTTCCAGACTGGAAAAGCCCAGTAAACAGAATATGCCAAGAAAGCGGTAAAGGGCTGTCATAAGTTTCAGAATTTTATTTTGAGAAAAATAAGTAAATCCAAAATAATGGTATAGATTAAACAAAAATCAAAATTTATGCAAAAATACGCAAATTTTATTTTATTTCAATGATAAACAACATGCACTTTCAAAATTATCATCTGTTTAGCAACTGAAATAGAAAAAGAAAAATGATTCCGTTTTCCAATTCACCATCAGGGCGCAAAATGATGCTATTTTGACAGATTTAGGCATGTCCTGACCTAATATTATTCCTACCTTTGTGGTATATCTATTTACTTTCACTTTGCATAAGAATAAACATGAAGAATTTTTTTGTATTACCCTTGTTAATGTTGGCATTTCATGGATTTGCTCAACAACAATGCGGTACATCATTTTCAGATCAAGAGGCCACTACCGACAGACTGAAAGCGAATATTGAATATTTCAATAAGTTTGGCATACCGGAAAACGCAATCACCTACATACCGGTGTTTTTTCACCTTACAGCAAATACTGCGGGTGATGGCCGTGCGGGGGTGAAGGATATATTCAATATTTTATGTACCCTTAATGCTGATTATGCTGAGCATAATATTCAGTTTTATATGGTACCACATGCTACCTACGGACTGGTGGATTTTTCTATTAACAACGATAATGTTTACAATAACCAAACGAATAGTTTTCTGATGAAGCTGCGTAAACACGCTAATGCAGTAAACTACTATATCGTGGGTGAGGCACAGACCAACAACCAACAGCCTGGTGGAGCAGCAGCTTATTATACCCCTGCTAATGATTGGATTGTGGTTAATAAAGGTTACTCTTCCTTAGGTGAAAGTACTTCCTCGCATGAAACAGGTCACTTCTTTTCACTCCGCCATACTTTTTACGGTTGGGAATCCGATGCGCAGGACTGGCAGAATGAACCACCCTGTTTTGAGTCTGCTGATCCGGGATGGCCTTGTGCTCCTGCAATCTCTCCTGGCGGAACACCCACAGAAAAGGCCGATGGTTCTAACTGTTCGGTAGCTGCCGATCTCATTTGTGATACCCCACCGGATTACAACTTTGGCTATTGCGAAAACCCATCAGTTTGTGGACAATATAATGGTGGTGCGCAAGATCCAATGTGCCAGCCAGTGGACCCCATGGAGAATAACTTCATGAGTTATTACTTTAATTGCACCGATTATGATTTTACGCCATTACAAGAAGGGGCCATCAAGGCCGACATTCTTTCATCTCAACGCAATTTCCTGGACAATAACTATACACCTCCTGCCCTTACAATCGCCACACCTGCCGACCTTTTGGTAAGCCCTGCCCAAGATGAGGTAGTTAGTGATGATGATACTGCGGTACTGACCTGGAATGCAGTGGCTGGGGCTACTTACTATTATGTGGAAGTGGACATTACGACTACGTTCAGTAGTCCTCAACTGCAATATTTCCTGGTTGCTGCTAATTCAACCTTAACAGTTACAGGTCTTACTGCTAATAAAAAATACAACTGGCGTGTACGTCCATTCAATGAATATTATGTGTGCGCCGCTGCTAAAACCCGTAGTTTTAAAACCAACACCATCAGTTCGGTCGAGCATATTGAAGATGTGGCAGCCTGGGCAGTTGTACCCAATCCGGCCGGTAATGAACAAGATATCAGTGTGACTTTTTCAACAGCACAACAAGTTGATAACTTGAGCCTGAATATTTATGATCTTGCAGGAAAATTGATATTTGTGCAGAATGAAATTACACTTTTCCCAGGCCAATCTGCCGTCAACATTCCAGCTGGCCGCTTTTCTGAAGGTGTATTTTTTGTCACCCTCATACAATCCGGCAAAAAAGAAACTAAACGGTTAGTGGTTAGTCGAAATTAATCGGTAAGAGTATGTAGAAAGAATCACATGCATGTCGATAGTTTGTTATTAACCGACAGGCATGTGGTTCTCTCTACAGACTTAAAACTACTTGATTTGGGACTTGAGGCCACCTGCATTTGAACTAAAAAACACCATCGCCCAACCTGCCATAAACAGTATTCCACCTACAGGAGTCACCGGACCAGCCCATCCTACCGGAAAAGCAAGCAGGTCGCGGCAAGCGAGTAAATAGAGAGAGCCCGAAAAACAAAAAACACCCGCCGTAAAAAAGAATCCTGCCAACCGTAGTTGGGGAGACCTCCCCCAAACATTTTCGAGAATACCCACTCCTAGTAAAGCCAGTGCATGAAAAAAATGATATTGCACCCCCTTTTCAAAGATATTCAATTGATAATCTGAAAGATGTGGCTTCAATGCATGTGCGCCCATCGCGCCAATGGCTACTGCTGTAAAACCGATAACCGCTGCTAATTTAAGCGAATTCCAGTATTTTGAATTATTCATATTTAGATTCTTAAATAATAATTTACATTTACGCGCAAATTTCACCTTTCCATTTTATATTTTTAACTTTCTTATGAAAAAACGCCTGTTACTTTTCGTATTCCTGGCTTTTGGCTGGGCTACCGCACATGCTCAATTGCCGCAAGGCGCAACTGCCCCCAACCTTACCATAAATGATTTGTATAACGGTTTGGGATCCACCACACTGTATGACTTGCTGGATAACGGCAAAACCGTTTACCTGGATTTCTACGCCACCTGGTGCGGTCCCTGTTGGAATTACCATAATTCCCATGCCCTGCGCGATATTTGGGAAGCGTATGGTCCGGACGGAACCGACGAAGCTTATGTGGTATCCGTGGAATCGGATCCCAACACCACACTTGAGTGTATTACTGCCGCTGCAGGATGTGTAGGCGGGACACAGGGTAACTGGGCTAACGGAACCCCCTATGCCATGATTGATTCCCCTGGCGCCAATGGCCCATTCGGCATCAACTATTACCCAACTATTTATATGGTTTGTCCTGGCCCTGACCGTAAAATCTATGAAACCGGCCAATTGAATAAAACTGGCCTTTGGAATAAACGGAATCAACTTTGCGACCTTAATGTGAGTGCTTCACAGAACTCGGTCACTAATATTATTTGTTACGGCTCTTCCACCGGTTCCGTTTCCGTTACTGCTACTGGTGGAACTACACCATATTCCTACCATTGGTCAACTGGTGTCAACAATACAACTGGAGCCCTCAATAATATTCCGGCGGGCACCTATGCCTGCACGGTAACATCAGCGAATGGCACCACAAGCGTTGTATCAGCTATGACTGTACAAGGACCGAGTGCACCAATGTCTATTGCACTCGTTCAGTCTGCACCTCCCGGATGTAACGGCGTGACAGGCTCCGCCACTGTACTAGGTGCGGGAGGATGGCCGGGTGGTTATTCCTATGTTTGGAATAACGGACAAATGGGAGAAGAACTTACCGGAATAACTCAGGGCACCTATACCGTGACCATCACCGATGACCAGGGGTGTACTAAATCAAAATCATTTCCCTTCACCCAGTCGCCACCGCCAGTGGTCGTCATCGTCCCCCCGGTACAAATTTCTTGTGCTGCTCCCACTATTCAGATCAATGCAGGTGGTTCATCCGCAGGCAGTGACATTGTCTATAACTGGTTTGCTTCCAACGGAGGACATATCGTTTCGGGCGGCAATACTGCGACTCCAACGGTCGATGCCGCAGGTACTTATACGATTCAAATTATTGACAATGCAACCAGTTGCTCCGCGTTTGGGTCCACCGCAGTAACCACTAATATTGCATTACCCACCTCCAATGCAGGTCCGGCTTTTGCCATCAGTTGTAATCAAGCCACGGCAACCTTGCAGGGTAGCGGTTCCTCCGGATCAGGGTTCTCCTACCTTTGGACGGCCTCCAATGGTGGAAATATCGTTTCCGGTGCAGGCACGCTTACTCCAATAACGAATGCAGCCGGAACTTATACCTTAAAAGTAACTAATACAGCAAACGGTTGCACTTCCACCTCGAATACTACAGTAACAGGCAATAGTACGTCACTGGGTACTGAGGCAACCGGAGGTACACTCACTTGTACTGCGCCTAATGTGGCACTGAACGTTGCTGCTGTTGGTTCAGGTATTACTTATCAATGGAGTGGCCCCAACAATTTCAGTTCACAGGCTCAAAGTCCTATAGTCACTGCTGAAGGGACTTATTCAGTTGTCGCAACTGATCCATCCAGCGGATGTACAGGCTCCAGTGCTGCGGCAGTTACCGCCAACAATACCGTACCAGGAGCAAGTGCATCAGGCGGTGTCCTTACTTGCAATGTTCTTTCTATCATCCTGAATGGTACTACTCCTGCAGCCAATACCACTTATGCATGGACCGGGCCAAATAATTTTACATCCTCGCTTCAGAGCCCATCTGTAGTATTGTCAGGATCCTATGAATTAGTAATTTCGGACACCCAAAACGGTTGCACCTCTACTGCTACTGCCCTGGTTGAGCAAAATACCGCAAGTCCGGTTGCAGCTGCTATGGCTTCAGGTAATATAAATTGCAACGCACAACAGGTACAAATAAACGGAACCGCATCATCACAAGGTGCTAACTTTGAATATCTTTGGAGTGGTGGAAATATCGTTTCCGGCGGCAATTCACTTACCCCTGTAGTTGATGCCCCGGCAGCATACACACTGGTTGTAACCAACCAACTGAATGGCTGCAGCAATACTACTTTGGTGAATGTAAATCAAAGTACGCCAGTGTCAACAACTTCATCCACAGCCAATATTTTGTGTAACGGTGCTGCAAACGGCACCGCAAGCACAATTGTAGGTGGCGGAAATGGCATTTACTCCTATCTTTGGACTACCGGAGCAACAACACCGTCTATTGAAAACCTTGCCGCAGGTACTTACAGCGTTGTCGTAACAGACAGTGAAGGCTGTACTGCAGGGGCCTCTGCAACAGTATCCCAGCCGGCGACACTCGCCACCAATGCAACAGCCACTGCCCAAACAGCCAATGGCGTGAATGACGGAACTGCGTCTGCCGCACCTTCTGGAGGAACTGCAGGGTATACTTATCTTTGGAATACCTCAGAAATCACTTCGACTATTGCGAATCTTGCCCCAGGCTCCTATACTGTAAGTGTAACAGATGCCAATAATTGTATTTCCATTGAAATAGTAACGGTAAACAGTTTCAACTGCGCCATTGCAGCTACTGTAGCTGCGAGTCCAGTTACTTGCTTTGGCGGCAACAATGGTGGTGCAGCAGTATCGCTTACCGGCGCAGCCAATCCAGTGACTTATGCATGGAGTACCGGAGGCAATGCAGCGGAAGTAAACAACCTTGAAGCTGGCACCTACACTGTGTTAATAACAGATGGCAACAATTGTCCGGCATCATTAAATGTGATTATTAGTCAACCGCAGCAACTCCTTGCCAATGCCATTACAACACAGGAAACTGCATCGGGCGCTAATGATGGCACTGCCGCAGCTACTCCTGTAGGCGGTACCGGCATGTATACTTATCTCTGGAATACAGGAGCCACCACAGCACTTATCACAGGACTCGCACCTGGCTTTTACAGTGTTGCAGTTACGGATAATAATGGCTGCGTAAGTAACCAAACCGTTACAGTCAATTCCTTTGACTGTGCAATTGCTTCTCAATTCAGTCTGGTAAATGTTACTTGCAACGGACTGACCAACGGTTCGGCAACTGTCGTTCTGAATGGCGGTATTGCTCCATTTTCCTACTTATGGAGTAACGGTGGCATCACCCCAACTATTTCCAACCTGGCCGCAGGCAATTATGACGTGGAAGTAACGGACAACAATGGTTGTGTGATCGAAGCGAACGCAGCAATAACCCAACCAACGGCATTAATTACCACCGTTTTAAGTGTCACCAATACTATTTGTACCAATGACCCATCAGGCAGCATTATGACTGAAAATAACGGTGGTACACCTGGATATTCTTATCTCTGGAGTAACGGCACTCAAAATCAAAACCTGGAGAATGTAGTTGCGGGATCTTATTCCCTGGAGGTTACAGATTTAAACGGTTGTATGCAAACCACCGATATTGTTATAATTTCAAATGATACTGAATCACCAGCAGTTACGGTTGAAAACCCAACCCTCGAACTGAACATCGACGGTATTGCTTCGGCTACTACTGCGGCATTAGGCGTAGACGCCACAGACAACTGCTCTGTCAGCAACATTGCTTTGAGCATAAGTACTTTCAGCTGTGAGGATATCGGCGCACACGATATTGTTGTAACGGTTACAGATGGCTCAGGAAATACAACCACTGCGGTTTCTACGGTTACAGTAGTGGATAAAATTAGTCCAACATTACATTGCCCTGCATCAATTACCCGTTGCGCTGCAGACAATATTGTTAGTTATGACGCACCCACTGCTGTTGACAATTGTTTGGCAAGTGGAGGTATATGGGCACAAATTTCCGGTTTGGCTAGTGGATCAGAATTCCCTGTTGGCGCTACTACACAAACATTCAGCTTCACTGACAACAGTGGAAATGCAGGCTTCTGTGCTTTCGACGTCATTATTACTGAACCTTTGACACTCTCAACTGCCGTTACTAATACGTCCGGCGGGCAATCCAATGGAGCCATTGACCTCACGGTGACAGGTGGAGCGGGTCCTTATACCTATGCCTGGACACAAAACGATCAAGTATTCAGTACAGAGCAGGATTTGATTAATATTCCGGCGGCTGTTTATCAGGTTGTTGTCACTGATGGAAATGGTTGTGTATACCATACCGAAACCATTCAGGTTACCAACGTTGTTGGCAGTTACGAGCCAACATGGGTAAGCCGCGTTTCCTTGCGCCCAAACCCAACGTCAGGCATCACTTATCTGGTATTTGGAGAAGTGCCTAATGAATCTGTGAATGTGGCGATTACCGACGCTACAGGCCGGATGGTATCGAATTTGATCAGCGATGGACAAAAACAGATTCAACTAAACTGTTCTGATCTGCCATCAGGCATGTACTATATTCGAATGAGTACAAAAGATTTTACTACAGGGCGCAAATTGATGGTAAACCGGTAGGTTTGATTATCAATTGATTATTATTGGTTATCAGTCGTAGATTATTTCCAACTCATTATTGTTTTTTTAGAATATCAAAATGCAGTGGTTTAATCTGCGACTGATCGTCCAAAGTATTCAGCACTTGTGTGGGATTGTATTTCATCCAATAAAAAAGGTAAAAAGCATTAAATATCAATGCTTTTTACCTTTTTTATTGGATATAACAGCAGCAAGTATTATAGCCGGAATGTAACGGTTAGTGACCTTTCACTACTGGCGTTTCTCTGCCGCGAACCTCACCAGAAACCTCAATGTAGGTATCAGTAGGAACCGTATTAGCCGTTACAGTAACGCGTTTGCTTTGATTACCCGGCTTCCCCTTAGTGTTGAACTCCACTTTGATTTCGCCTTCAGCCCCTGCTGGGATAGGCTCATGTGGCCATGTTGGAACAGTACATCCGCAGGAACCTTTACAATTACTGATTACCAAAGGCTCTTTTCCTGTGTTTGTAAATTTGAACAAGTGTTTTACCACTTCTCCTTCATCCACCACCCCAAATTCAAACTTTTCGCTTTCATAGCGAATAGTAGTCAACGGACCTGAAGGCGTCTCTGTTTTATTCACGTTAGTACCGGGAATATTTCCACTGGACGCTCCAGAAGAAATCAGGCCTGAAGCAGCAGATTCCCGAAGGCGGTCGCCTTCAGATGTGCTAAACCACTTTGTAAACCCACCACCGAACAAGTTAGCAATCAGTAAAAGTCCCACGAGGGCTAATAAACCGATCTGAATTTTTTTATTTCTTTCCATTTTGAGAAAAATTAATAGATGTAATGAAATCTGCTTTTCGCGGGGCAAAATTAGGGTAACCGCGGCATTAAATCCAAGCAGTTGTTTTGGTTTGCATTAGATTAACAGAGGAGTGCTGATTATCAGACAGATAACCCTGGATAAACGACAGCCATATCCGGGTTATGTATCGGATATGGCTGTACAAGAGAATTTAAAAAATGGTACTGCGTTTTTTGCTTCGGCAACCTCAACAGACTGTCGAAGCGGGCGGGGGGTAATTAGAACATCACTAATTTGCGGCGGGCTGTTTTTGCACCGGCGGATTCGATCTGGTACTCATAGATTCCCGGTTCCCGGAGATCATTGCGCTGTAATACCAGGTGATTTTCGCCTTCCCCGAACGCAGCCTGCTTTTGATTGATCTCCAAACCTTCGGCATTGAAGATACGAAGAATCACCTGAGCAGGATTAGGGAGGTTAAAACGCAGCATGGTCATTTCCACAAAAGGATTTGGAAAGTTGGGTAACAATTCCAAAGCGCCGTCGGATGTCTGTTTGGATTGTAATGGATGATTAAAGCGAATCATAATAAAATATGATGAACAGAAAAGCCAAAAAATTGGCAATGATTAGAAAAAAAACATGAGATTATAAAAATCACTTCCATGGGAGGATATCAGCGATATTTGGATAGACGCAAACCTTGTGCCAACTTTGCCAAACAAACTAAAATACCATATATTGGGTAAGTCGTTCAAAATTGTAATCACCGGACCCGAATCTTCGGGCAAAACCACCATTGCTTTGGCTTTGGCGAAAGAACTCAACGTCCATATAGTGCCCGAATTTGCAAGAACCTACCTGCAATTTCTGGGGCGCCCATATCGGCCCGAAGATTTGGCAACTATTTTTCGCGGGCAAATGGCCTGGGAAGACTTTTACAAGACTTCCGCACCGGAACTGATCATTTGTGATACCGACTGGACAGTCCTTCAGGTTTGGGAAAACAACCTGAATAAATCCAATCCATTTCTATTTCCCCGGCGCCCCTGGGATTTAGCCCTGCTTTGTGCCCCCGATATGCCCTGGCAGGAAGATCCGTTGCGCGAGCATCCGCAGGACCGTGACCGGTTATTTCAGGAATACCTGGAACTACTGCGCAGCACGGGGTTGCCTTTTGTAGCACTTTTGGGTTCCCATGATAAAAGAATGACAACAGCGATGACTGCAATCCAAAGTTTATGATGACCTTTGTGGCCTCATTGGGGTGGAGTAAAGAAATTTGCTTCCTGAGATTATACCCATCGAACCTGCCCGGGTAATGCCGGAAAGGAAATTGAGCCGGGTAGTGGCATCACTACACCTTTGAAGCCCCTTCTTTGGTGGATGTTTCACTTTTTGTTCTTCTTTTATGTTCTTTTCTAACAAAAGACGCTTTTTTTCATTTTTTCTCCCTTTTACGCTTTCTTTTTCCCTTTTCTTTTTGGATTCATGGCGCACCAATGCCCAGGATTCTGTGGTATTGAAGGCCGTGGTCATTCAGGTCACCCGAACAGGTGAAAAAAGTCCCGTCCCGCACACCAATATCAATGCCGACCAGATAGGCCGCATGTATCAGGCACAGGATATTCCGTTTTTACTCAGCGGAGTTCCATCACTGGTAGAGACCTCCGACGCGGGTGCGGGTGTGGGGTACACTGGTTTGCGTATTCGGGGAAGCGATCCGACACGTATTAATGTAACAATCAACGGCATTCCATTGAATGATGCAGAAAGCCAGGGAATATACTGGGTCAATCTTCCTGACTTAGCTGCTTCAGCAGCGGAGATTCAGGTTCAGCGCGGAGTGGGGGTAAGTACCAATGGTGCAGGTGCCTTTGGCGCTACGATCAATGTCGATTTGTCGAAAGTATCGGCAGAACCAACTGCCCAGTTGAGTGGGTCCATCGGGTCCTTTAACACCCGAAAGCAGTCCTTGGTAGCGAATACCGGCTTGATCAACAACAAATTCGCCTTTGGAGCACGCATCTCGAATATCCAGTCGAACGGATTTATTGATCGTGCAGCAGCTGATTTACAATCGATCCACCTCACCGGCGCTTACATCAGTGGACGGCAATCCATTCAAATGCATATACTTGATGGCCACGAAAAAACCTATCAGGCATGGTATGGACTCCCAGCCCAATATTATGATGCCGGAACGAAACGTACTTTTAACCCGGCAGGAACAGAAAGGGCTGATCTCCCCCACCCCAACGAGGTGGACAACTACCAGCAACGGCATCACCTGCTGCACTATAAACTAGCGCTTAACCCCCGGTTATTTTTGCAGGTAAATGGCCACTACACTCGGGGAAAAGGATATTATGAACAATATAAAGCACATGAATCGCTTGCTGACTACAATATGCCCAACTTGATAGCCGGTGATTCCACCCTGAGTGTCACTAATTTGATACGCCGCAGGTGGTTGGACAATCATTTTTACGGCATCACCTGGGCATTGGTGCGCACAGCTGGGAAAACCTTACTTACCTGGGGCGGAGGAGCGAGCAGATATAATGGTCAACATTATGGCGAAGTTATTTGGGCAACCATCGCCACGACACCGAGTGGCCATCGGTATTATGAAAACAACGCAGATAAAAATGATTTTAATACCTTTTTTAAAGCAGAAACTGCCCTCAACAAACGACTATCCGTTTTACTGGACCTTCAGATCAGAAAAGTGCAGTATACTTTTTTGGGTTTTAACAATACCCTTGAAAATGTCACACAAAAGGCTGATTTACTGTTTTTTAACCCCAAAGCAGGCCTGAACTATGCCTTTCACCCCAAAACAAATGCTTACTTTTTTGCAGGTATCGGCAACAGAGAACCCAATCGCGATGATTATACGCAGTCAACACCAGACAGTCGCCCCAAAGCGGAGCGTTTATTAAATCTTGAAACAGGTTTTAAAACAGGTCAATCCAATTGGACGGCCAATATCAACTTGTTCGGCATGTATTATCAAAACCAATTGGTGCTCGATGGCCGTATCAATGATGTGGGGGCTTATATCAGAACGAATGTACCCAAAAGTTATCGTGCAGGGTTGGAAACAGAGGCTTCCGGAAAATTATTGGAGAAAATTACCGTGTCGGGAAATATTGCCATCAGTAGTAATAAGGTGGTTGACTATATGGAATACAGGGACGATTGGAGTGATGGATCGCAGCTCGCCATTAACTACCACAATAAGGACCTCGCTTTTTCTCCCAATGTCATCGCCCGGGGAGAAATTAGTTATTCGCTGCTGCCTGTTGGCCAAAAGAATCAGTTGTCTGTAACAATGACCGGAAAATATATTGGCCGCCAGTTTTTAGATAACACTTCCAATAGCAATACAGCGTTGCCGGCATTTTCTTTTGCCGATCTGAGAGTGAATTACGATTTAATCAATGTTTTGGGTAAAAAAATAAGCCTTTTAGTTTCGGTTAACAACATCTTTAATGCTAAATACGCCAGCAATGGCTGGGTTTATCGCTTCACCTCACCAGGATACGATCCGCGCCCGGATGATCCTTATACCAGACAGGAAAGCGGCGATACTTACCACCAGGCTGGGTATTTCCCACAGGCCGGACGAAATTATATGGCAACGGTACAGGTTAGTTTTTAACCAAAGTCCGCGCCTTTGTCAGAAAAAAAATGACCGGTCCCGGAACATCCTGAATCGGTCATTTTTCAATAATCACTCTGCCCTCTGAGCAGCTTTGATACGCTCCTATAACGCTGTAATTTGTTCCTTAAAAGCCGTTACAGGCACTTTTTCTGTCTTTTTTATAGCATTAAAACCACCTTCTACGTTGATTAACTGGTCATATCCACGTGCCATCAGAATGGAAATAGCGATAACAGATCGGTACCCTCCTGCACAATGAACCAAATAAGTGCGGTCACGATCAATTTCTTCCATATCGCGGTTCAGGAAATCCAGTGGTACATTTTTTGCACCAACCACATGTTCAGCCTCAAATTCGCTTTGCTTTCGCACATCAATAACCGGCGTATCTTCCTGTCGGACTGCAAAATTATCAGCGTCAATACTTTCGATTGTTTGCCATGCATTTCCGGATTTTTCCCAGGCATCAAAACCACCGTTAAGATATCCGAGACAATTATCATATCCAACACGGGATAGGCGGGTAACGGCTTCTTCTTCACGCCCTTCCGGCACGATCAACAAGATGGGCTGCCGCAAATCTGTGATCAGTGTACCTACCCAGGATGCGAATTGTCCATCAATACCAATTGAGATGGAATTGGGAATAAACCCTTTAACAAATTCTGTTTCTGGGCGAACGTCAAGCAGAAGCGCGCCTTCCTGATTGGCTAACTGGTCGAATTCAATCGTGGAACGCGGTACTATTCCGCGTTGCAAGACGGTTTCAAAACTATCATACCCCATTTTATTCATGACTGCATTTTTGGGAAAATACTGGGGAGGATCAACTAATCCAGTAGTAACTTCGGTAACAAATTCATCTCGGGTCATATCTGCGCGCAAAGCATAATTAAGAGATTTCTGAAGCCCAATCGTACTTTCCGTCTCTTTTGCCATTTTTTTACCACAGGCCGAACCTGCACCATGACCTGGATAAACGATCACTTCATCGGCCAGAGTCATAATTTTATTCCGGAGAGAATCAAACAACAAACCAGCCAGATCCTCTCTTGTCACATCAGATTTCACGGCAAGATCGGGGCGGCCTACATCGCCAATAAAAAGCGTATCGCCAGTAAACACAGCATAGTCCTTTCCGTTTTCATCGCACAACAGAAAAGAAGAACTTTCCATGGTGTGTCCGGGCGTATGTAAAACTTTAATGGTTACTTTACCCACTTTTAATATTTCACCATCAGTTGCCACATGTGCTTGAAATTGAGGCTGTGCAGTTGGTCCGAAAACAATAGTTGCACCCGTCGCTTTGGCCAAATCAATATGACCGGATACAAAATCCGCATGGAAATGGGTTTCCAGTACATATTTAATAGTGGCACCATCCACAGCAGCGCGGTCCAGATAAGGTTTAGTTTCCCGCAGCGGATCAATAATCACCGCTTCGCCTTCGCTTTCGATATAATACGCAGCCTCAGCCAGACAACCCGTATATAATTGTTCTACTCTCATAATAATAATGATATTTAAAGTTTGAAAAGACAAAACGAGATCAATCCACCCCGTTTAATTACCTTACAAAGTTGCGAAGAACCCAACAGAGAAAATAAGTGATATTAATCACCAGGGATAGTGACTTCGGCCCTTAGCCTGCTTTTCATTAAAAACAAAAAACTCATTTTAAAATACTTACAGTTGCATATTTATTTATATTAAAAAAATAATCTACCAATTGCGCAATATTAGTCTGTGACTTAGATCACGAAAAGAGACCCAAAAAGTTAAAAACAGATCACTCAGCAATGTGATACATATCACACAAGTGTGGCAGCGCAATTGATTAACTTTGAGCAGAAAAATAAAATATCCACGAAACCACCCCAATTTGCGGCCGGTTAAGTTCATACCCAATACATTTGCTATTCATTTAATTCAGCATTACAATCACCATGCAAACACGATTTACAAAAACAGAATTACCCAAAACTTTAAAACGGTACTTCCCGGATTTGGAAGGAGAATTATTGGAAGCAATGGCCGAGGCGGGTCAAATTCTGGAATTACATGAAGGTCAATCGGTGATGCAGGCGGGGCAGCAGTTCAGGTATATGATTTTTGTACTGGAAGGCAACATCAAAATTGTCAGAGAAGATGAGGAAGGTGCTGAGTTTTTCATGTATTCCCTTACGTCTGGCGATTCATGTGCATTGTCATTATCCTGCTCCAATAAATTGGAATCCAGCGCTGTGAAAGGAGTAACGCTGGAAGATGGAATTGCGTTATTGATTCCCATAGAGTTTATGGAACGCTGGCTGCCTAAATATAAATCGTGGGCGCGATTTGTGGTCAGTACACTGCGCGAGCGAATAGAGGAGTTGCTGGTCACCTTCGACCAGGTGGCATTTCGCAACCTGGACGAACGCCTGGAATTCTATCTTAAGCGACTACAGCGCGATTCACAAACAAATACGCTCTCCGTCAGTCATCAGCAAATCGCCGCAGATTTAAACACCTCGAGAGAGGTTATTTCACGGTTATTGAAAAAAATGGAACAGCGGGGAAAGATTGCCATGCATCGGAATGCCATTGAAATAATGGCTTTGTGATAATTATCACTTTTATTGTGCAGGAAGTCACCCCAACTTTGCAATATTATTCATCAATAATTGAACAATGCTTTTAGCAATCAACGCCTTAGCGGCACAAGAAATGACCGGATATATTGCCGCATTAATTATAGGTATCAGTCTTGGACTAATTGGGGCTGGTGGCTCTATTCTCACAGTTCCGGTACTGGTTTATTTGCTGGGTGTTGAGCCTGTTTTAGCCACTGCTTATTCACTTTTTATTGTTGGCACCACTGCATTGATGGGGTCTGTTGACTACATGAGAAAAAAGTTAGTCAACTATAAAGCAGCGCTTATTTTTGCCATTCCCTCTTTCGTAGCAGTATTTCTGACCCGCAAATTTGTGGTGCCAGCCATACCGGCAGTTTTGTGGCAAACAGAAAGTTTTACACTGACCAAATCTGTGGGCGTAATGCTGTTTTTTGCACTTATCATGGCTGCAGCAGCCATTTCCATGATTAGAAACGGGCAAAAAAATGGTGCCACTGAATCTGAAACAGCACCAGTTTCCTTTAACTTACCCATGATTGGTCTTGAAGGGTTTCTGGTGGGCGCACTTACTGGATTAGTGGGCGCAGGCGGTGGTTTTTTAATCATTCCGGCATTGGTTTTATTTGCCAAACTCCCCATGAAGCAAGCTGTTGGGACTTCGCTATTGATCATTGCCGCTAAATCATTGATTGGATTCACCGGCGATATTGGACAACAACCGATTGATTGGCACTTCTTAATTACCTTTACTACTATGCCTATTGTGGGCATATTTATAGGAGGCTGGCTAGCCCGGTTTATTTCCGGCGAAAAATTAAAAAAAGGATTCGGCTGGTTTGTTTTGGTAATGGCAGCCTATATGATTTACAAAGAATTGGGTTAAACTTTTCATTTAATCCCCCTGTTATTACTCTCATTAATTATTGACACAAACAATGAAGATTGAACAAATTTATACCGGCTGCCTTGCACAGGGAGCGTATTATATCGAAAGTGAAGGAGAAGCAGTTTTTATCGATCCGCTTCGGGAAACCGGCCCTTATATAGAAAGGGTTGAAAAAAATAACGTAAAAGTAAAATACGTTTTTGAAACACATTTTCATGCTGATTTTGTCTCGGGTCATATTGACCTTGCTAAAGCCACAGGCGCGACGATTGTGTACGGTCCAACGGCTACAACAGCCTACGATACACATATTGCCACTGATGGCGAGATATTTGAGGTGGGGAAAATAAAAATAAAAGTACTGCACACGCCAGGTCATACACTGGAAAGCAGCTGCTATCTCCTGATCGATGAAAATGGGAAAGATCACGCTGTATTTACAGGCGACACGCTTTTTATCGGTGATGTAGGCCGCCCCGATCTGGCGATTAAAGGAGACCTGACTGAAAAGGATCTCGCAAATATGTTGTACGACAGCCTTCACTATAAAATAATGACGCTTGCTGACGACGTAATTGTTTACCCGGCACACGGTGCAGGTTCTGCTTGTGGCAAAAACATGTCGAAAGAAACAGTGTCGACTATCGGTGCACAAAAAGAATTGAATTATGCACTCAAAGCAGCAACCCGCGAGCAGTTTGTATATGAAGTAACGGAAGGATTGGCCAAACCTCCTCAGTACTTTGCCAAAAATGCAATGCTCAACAAAATGGGTTACGACAACATTGACGCAGTGATGGCACGCGGTGCTCAGGCGCTCACTCCGGCCGCATTTGAAGAAGCCGTCAATGCAGAGATTGCACTGATTCTGGATGTCCGCTCACCGCAGGATTTTGCCACTGGGTTTATTCCAAATTCCATTTCCATTGGTCTTGATGGACAATTTGCACCTTGGGTTGGTGCATTAATCGTTGACATTAAGCAACCTATTGTACTGGTGACGCCGGAAGGCCGAGAAGAAGAAACCGTGGTTCGTCTGGCACGTGTTGGGTACGACAACTGTATTGGTTTCCTGGATGGCGGATTTGATGCCTGGAAAAATGCTGGTTTCGAAACAGATACCATCACTTCTGTTACAGCCGATGAATTGGCAGCAACTTATGCCCAACATCCCGACATTAAGATCCTCGACGCCCGCCGCCCCGGCGAGTATGCTGCAGAGCACTTGGAGACATCTGATTCATTCCCATTGGATGATATCAATGAATACATGGGAGAATTAGACAAAAACGAGACGTATTATATTCATTGTGCCGGCGGTTATCGCAGTATGATTATGGCATCAATTCTGCGGGCACGAGGTTTTGACCACCTGATTGATATTCAGGGGGGATTTGCGGCCATTAAAAAGAGCAAAAAATTCGTGGTGACCGATTATATCTGTCCTTCGAAATTAAAAAACAAAACACTGGCTTAATAAACGCTGAAAAATGAAAAATAACCGTCGTCAATTTTTAAGAAATACCATATTGACTGGCGTTGCCGCCGGGCTTGCGCCTATTGTTCCTGCGTTGGCAGGGAATCAAACAACAGAAGGTTCATTTGATTCGGAAGATGTCGCTCCGGAAAGCGGTACCCTTACCCTGCTTCAAACCACCGATGTACATTGTCAAATTCATCCACATGATGAACTGTTTTGGGAAAACGAGCAAATAACCTTTCGAAAAACAGCAGGTTATGCGCATTTGGCAACGTACTTCGACAAAGTGAAAAAGCAAAACCCGAATACTTTCATTGCGGATACCGGTGATATGTTTCAGGGTAGTGAACTGTCGGTAAAAACCGTGGGTAAAGCATTCGTTCCTTTATTAGACACTTTAGAGTACGATCTTTATATGCCAGGAAACTGGGAAGTAATTTACGGTAAAAAGAATATGCAAACACTGTTAGGCGGCTTAAAAGCACCTAAAATATGTGCGAATATGTTTCATGATGCCGGAGATGGAATAAAAGGAGAACTTATTTTTCCTCCCTATTTTACCTGGTCAAAACTCGGCGTGAAAATTGGATTTATTGGCCTGACTGACCACTTGGTACCCGCCCGACAATCGCCAATCTATTCCAAGGGAATACTTTATGCCAAACCGGAAACCTGCCTTGCGAATTGGGTGAATGTATTGCGCGAACAGGAACAATGCCAATTCATCATTATCCTGGCTCACCTGGGTCTTTCGCAGCAAATTAACCTGGCCAATTTGCCGGAATGTGAGGGCGTCAACTATATTTTTGGAGGCGACACTCACGAACGCGTACGTACGCCAATTCAATGTAAATATGCTAAAGTGGTGGAACCAGGAGCTTTCGGTTCGTTTATCGGCCGTTTAGATCTGGAAATTAATGATGGAAAAATTACTGGCGAACAATACGAATTGGTCGAATTAGATGCCCAAAAATACAAAGCCAAAAAGGAAGTACAAGCATTAATCAACATACTGGAAGCTCCTTTCAAAGCAGATATCGAAAAAATACACGGTTACAGTACGGTGCCTTTATATCGCTATTTTGTGCTTGAAAATACCATTGACACATTGATTCTGGACGCCATTTCCTGGAAAGTAAAAGTGGATATCGTACTCTCCAATGGTTTTCGATTTTGTCCCCCCAGAAATCTGAATGCCGGTGGAAAAGCACCCATAACAGAAGGGTATATTTTTGACATGCTGCCTGTTGACTCTACTATCAGGACTGCCAACGCCACTGGCCAACAGATAATGAACTGGTTGGAAAAAGAATTAAACAACACTTTTGCCAAAGATGCCAGCAAGCGTTTCGGTGGATGGTTGGTAAAATTCAGGGGAATGGAGGTAACTTTTTATGCTTTTGGCGAAGAAGGAAGCCGGGTACAATCTGTGGTTATTAACGGAAAACCGCTTGATTTGCAACAGGAATATGTACTCTGCGCCTGCGAACGGGAAGGCGATCCACTGAATACCCTCTGCCGGCTCCCCAAGGTTAAAGATCCTAAAAATACGCCTTTCACCCTGCATCAGGTGATGCGCGAATATTTAGCGGCCAACTCGCCTGTTACACCTGTACCACGCGGTTCCGCCAAAGCCCTGGATGCACCTGCTACCTTATTAACCCAGGTAAGTGGCGTTTCTTATACATTTCGGTAACCAGTTTTATGGAGAACGACAAAAAAGTCATAGAACAACTCCGAAGGAGTTTGCAAATATCGGTAACGGTAAGTGTATTGATGGCCTTGGCTTTTGCCGTCATCATTGTAGTTTACACGACGGTTGGGTTCCCTGCCTGGCAACCAGAGCAATGGTTTGCCACAAAAGAAGCCCCTAACCCGTACGATATCGTCCCCAGAACGCATCCGGATAGCAATACCCTGGCCATTTCAAGGAAACTGTCGATGTGGAAAGGCCCGAATGCCGATGATGCGCCTGCCAATGATACGGGAGAACTAATTCGTTACGGCCGTGATCTAATTACCCGAACTGCTGTATATTTAGGACCCAAAGGAGCAGTTGCGCAGATTACAAATGGAATGAATTGCCAAAACTGCCACCTTGATGCCGGCAACAAAATTTGGGGCAATAACTACGGCGCAGTAGCCAGCACCTACCCAAAATTCAGGGAGCGGAGTGGCAAAGTAGAAGATATCTACAAACGCATCAATGATTGTATGGAACGCAGTCTGAATGGGCAGGCAATAGCAGAAGACAGTAAGGAAATGAAGGCGATGGCGACATATATCAATTGGTTGGGCCATGAAATACCCAAAAAGGAAATCCCCAATGGTTCAGGAATCGCTGCATTGCCTTTTCTAAACCGGGCCTCCAGCCCTGAAAAAGGGAAAAAAGTCTACGACCAAAAGTGCGCGAGTTGTCATGGATCAGGTGGTCAGGGCATTATGGCAGGAGATGGAATTAGTTATACCTATCCCCCACTGTGGGGAGAGCATAGCTACAATTCGGGTGCCGGACTATTCCGGTTGTCGCGTCTGGCCGGTTATATCAAAAATAATATGCCTTTCGGTGTCACCTGGCAAAATCCGCAATTGGGTGATGAAGAATGCTGGGATGTGGCAGCATATATCAACTCCCGGCCAAGGCCCTCCAAAGATCTTTCCGGGGATTGGCCCAACTTGCTTGGCAAACCTGTCGACCATCCATTTGGACCCTATGCCGATGGTTTTCCAGAACAGCAGCACAAATTTGGCCCATTCGAGCCTATTCAAAAAGAAATTAAAGCGTTAAAAAGTAAACAAAGTAAATAATGAAAGAAATGCACAAATACTTCATCGGGGCGTTGGCCATGTTTGCCATTGTATCAGCGGTTTCCTTCAATCAGCGGGAACACCAAGGAGAAAAGAAACAGCATCGTATTGTTTTTCACCTTACTTCTCCTGATACTGCGGCCTACAGAGCATTAGCCAAGCAATTGCACCATGTGATAGAAAGGTGGCCTGATGCCCAATTAGAAGTTGTTGCTCATAATAAAGGTATTGGTATTCTATTGGCCGAAAAAACCAATGTACAAACGGAGATTACCCACTTAAAATCTGAAGGCGTGGTTTTTTCAGCATGCGAGAATACCATGCGCAGTCAAAAGCTGGAACGATCCCAAATGGTAAAAGAATCTGGATATGTTCCGTCGGGGGTAGTCAGAGCCGCTGAGTTACAGGAACAGGGTTGGTCTTATATCAAGGCGGGATTTTAAGAAGTTAAAATTTTTCATTAAAAAAATAAACACTATTTATGCTGGAAATCCTTTCCCGGCCTTGGCCATGGTATGCCGCCGGAATTCTGATTGGGCTTACTGTACCCACGTTACTTATCCTGGGCAACAAGTCATTTGGCATCTCATCGAGCTTGCGGCACATCTGCGCAGCTTGTTTCCCTGCCAATATTAATTTTTTCAAATACGACTGGAAAAAAGAGGCCTGGAATCTTTTTTTCGTTGCCGGCGTCCTGTTGGGCGGTGTCGTTGCTACACAATTCCTGAGTAATCCCGAGCCCATAAAAATTGCTGAACAAACCCGCAATACACTTGCCGGATATGGCATCACCAGTTTTGATGGCTTGATGCCCGCTGATCTATTCAGTGTCGCCAATATTTTCACCTTAAAAGGACTTATCTTTTTTGTTTTTGGTGGACTATTGGTAGGATTTGGAACACGTTGGGCAGGCGGTTGCACGAGTGGACATGCAATCATGGGACTTTCTAATCTGCAACTGCCATCGCTGATAGCCACTTGCTGCTTTATGATTGGCGGATTCGTGAGTACCTGGATCATTATTCCCTTAATTTTTAAATTTCTGTAAAAATGACTGAGCAACATAATATTACCCATATAGATCTTGGTAAGGACGGCGGAGGCTTTGTATGTGAAGCGCCCAATAACCAGGAAAAATCAGAAGGTTTTGCAGGCAACCTGAAATACCTGCTGATAGGAACCATTTTCGGGATTGTCTTTGTCAAAGCCGAAATTGTATCCTGGTTCCGCATCCAAGAGATGTTTCAGCTCACCTCTTTTCACATGTACGGCGTGATTGGAACTGCCGTAGTGACAGGCATGATTTCTATTTTTCTGATAAAAAAATTCAAGATTAAATCCATTGCCGGAGAGGAAATTGTATTGCAAAATAAAAATTTCACCCGCGGACAGATTTTCGGTGGATTACTTTTTGGCATTGGTTGGGCTATCACAGGCGCTTGTCCTGGTCCGCTTTTTGCGCAGATTGGAAGTGGATTTCTGGCAGTCGCGGTTACACTGCTAAGTGCAATTGCTGGAACTTGGCTGTATGGCTATTTTCGGGAGAAGTTGCCTGCGTAAGCTTATTAAAACGGCCATATTTGCCCAAGGTATGGGGCTGATATCCGGCTGTTAGATAACGCAGGGCATCGATTCTTTATACCACTCAATAAACTCACTAATCGCCTCTGCCGCAGTTTGCACTGGTTCATATCCCAAGATACTTTTTGCTAATGCAATATCCAGTGTCATGTCTTTAGCAAGAATACCCACACTATATTGGGTAAGCACCGGCTCTTTCCCGCTAATGAACCGGGAATACTGTTCCATTGCCCAGGCAGCGGTTAAAGCAACCCGGTAGGGCATGTGTTTGGGTTGAAAAGGCAAATTCAGTCCGGACAACACATCTCCAATCATTTCCCACAATAGAACCGCTTCACCGCTGGTAATATTATATGCCCGGCCTAAGGCAGCATCACCAGCCGTCATACACAACTGTACAGCGTGTACGACATTGCTCACTGGAGTTACACTCACTATATTTCTGCCGTGCCCAACGATGCGCAGTTTGTTTTGATGATAGGCTTCCAGCACACGGGGCATAATCACCGTATCGCCGCGCCCAATGATGGCCCTGGGGCGCAACGCAATAGCTGGCAAATTAGATTCAAGGATCATTTTTTCAGCCATCAGTTTCGTGGCTGCATAATGGTTCACCAGTTTTAGTGGCAGGGGTTCCGCTTCTCCAATATTAATACGGTCATGGAAATCAAAATAAACACTGGGCGTAGAAATCAAAATAAACCTTTTGACATTGCCTGCAAGGGAAGCATCCCGCAAATATTGTGTAGCCAGCACATTGGCCCGGTAAAATTCGGCGTAAGTACCCCAGGGAGAAGACAATGCGGCACAATGAATCACCAAATCGGCATCGCCCACCAGGGCATTTACGGCTTGGGAGTCACCCAAATCAATTGCCACAAACCGGGCGCCCAGTGCTTCCAATGCGGCTCTCCGATTGGTATTTCTTCCAGTAGCGATTACTTCAGCGCCATAGCCCTGGAGTCCCTCGACAATGCGACCGCCTACAAATCCAGTGGCGCCGGTGACTACTATTTTGTGGTATAAAGTTGTCATAATGTTTTCAATTATTCAGCTTGGCTATTTATACTAAAGAGGCTATACATAACAAAAATTTAAATATTTTGCTGCTGGATTGAAGTCAATTTATCGCCTTCAAAATATAAATATGATTCAGTCCCATAAATCCATTGCTCCCGATTTACGCCCTTTGAAATTGTAGAATTTTTATTTTCCGGCTCCCCCCACGAAAGAGAACAGGCTAATTTACTCACCCCTATTTTGACGGAATGAGATTGAATCATTTTCCAGTGAATAGACGATATTAACGGATAGTTCTTTTTAGGGTCGCTAAATGAAAAAACTTTATCAATCTGAATTTGTTCTGTTCATTTATTATCTCTCAGCCAGTAATCCGTAAGAATATACAAGTCTTTATTTAAAAGTTTAGCAATTGCAGTATCAATTTCAGTTAGGCAAACGATTCCTTTTATAACAGGTTTTTTCTCCCTAGTGCCGCATCCACCGAATAGCCTGTGAATTGGCGCGATAGATTTTTTGTTCATCAAGGCTTGAGGAGGGCTTAATGCGGGACATTTTAACCGACAAAGAACGCAGATGAACGGAAAATATGGCCGTCCATTCACAGGCTATTCGGTGGATGCGGCACTAGCTTGTGCTTTTGTTCCACTATATTCAAATTCATATTTTTTACCGCCAAAATCAAAAACTACCTGAGTAACTTTACAGTTATGTAACGGGCAGTCCTTGATTCGTTCCTCCACAGAAACAACAGTAAATGTGTTAAATATTTTTATAATATAAATGATAATTTGCACCTTGTATCTTGAGGTCCACCGGCTCATTTTCAGTTGACGGAAGCCCAATAAATTTCATACCAGGAGTCCAATCAGCGAGAGAAACATATGGAAATGACCTAAAAAGGAATTCCATTTCCTTTTTAGTTTTTTCACTAGTTGTAGATTTTATTGGGGGCTCCGTTTCAGATTTTACTTGATACGGATTTTGAGCATTAAGTATCTGTGAAATAAACAGCACTAGAACATTACAAAAAATTTCATAAAATCTATTTTGAGTCGATAATCTAATTTCTTTCTATCCTAAAAATCCGGGATAATTCCTTGGCATACCAGAATTCCATGAAAATCCTGTAGATAAGATACGTAATATTTTTATTACTCCAAAAACGCACAAAACAAAAGGCACAAACGTTTGATAATCAAACATTTGCGCCTTAATGTTGTGGACCTGGAGGGAGTCGAACCCTCGTCCGGACAAAGCGCCATAACGCCTTCTACATGCTTATCTTCCGATTAGGTTTTCGAGTATATGGGAGGTTCGGAAGCCAACCATCATGTACCTTAGCCGCTGCATCTCGATTGCAGTAACGGCGTTCTGCAACCTATCCCCAAAAGTGGTTATACGCAGCACGTTGTGTATGGAGCCTCAAACGCGCGGCATAATGGCATTCTAATTAAATCTAATTAGGCCGCCATGGCATACTGAGTATTGCCATTTAATGGTTAAGCGTTGTTTTTTACAGAGTAACCGCTTATGCTCTGGCATGCTTACGAAACGACTACACTTTCCCGTCAATACCGGGCAGGCCCGTTTTTTGGTGTGTATTGTTGCTGCAAAGGTAAACAGGAAAACACCGTACAAGGTTCCGAAAAAGCGTTTATTTTCAAAAAATATGACTACTCACCCGCCTTCGGTCACAGGAAATATAAATAAATATCAAATATTTTTCCAACTGTGGAGCGTACTTAATACCTAATACTTCATACTTAAAAAAACCTTTCTCCCCTTTTTGCGTTTATAAAATCGTTATGCAAAAAGACCTAACTTCTCTCAAAACCCTCGGTGAACTGAAAAGATCCAGTTACCGTTCCCGCAGCGTGAAAGACGAACTCCGGGAAAACCTGGTGCGTAAAATCCAACAAAAAGAAACGGTATTTCCGGGCATTTTTGGTTTTGACGACACCGTTCTGCCTGATATCGAACGCGCTGTACTCAGCCGTCACAATATTCTGCTGTTAGGTTTGCGCGGACAAGCCAAAACCCGTATCGCTCGTTTGCTGGTTAATTTGCTCGATGAGTATATGCCTATCGTGGAAGGCAGTGAACTCAACGACGATCCAATGGATCCAATCAGCCGTTTTGCCAAAGAAATCATTGCGGAAAAAGGCGATAACACCCCCATTACCTGGATGCACCGCGACGAACGCTACGTGGAAAAATTGGCCACGCCCGATGTGAGCATCGCTGATTTGGTGGGTGATGTCGATCCTATTAAGGCCGCTAATCTCCGGCTACCTTACTCCGACGAACGGGTGATCCACTTCGGCATGATTCCCCGGGCGCACCGTTGCTTATTCGTTATCAATGAGTTGCCCGATTTACAGGCGCGCATTCAGGTATCCTTATTCAATGTTTTACAGGAAGGCGACATGCAAATTCGCGGATTTAAACTCCGCCTCCCGCTTGATGTGGAATTGATTTTCACCGCCAATCCGGAAGATTATACCAATCGCGGGACGATCATTACCCCACTGAAAGACCGTATCGAAAGTCAAATTACCACCCACTACCCTACTTCCATTGAAATTGGACGGCAGATTACGGCACAAGAGTCCCATATTACTAAGGAGCAACAGGAAAGAGTGCGGGTTCCGGAAATATTAAAAGACCTGATCGAAGAAATCGCATTCGCCGCGCGCGAAAGTGAATATGTCGATAAAAAAAGTGGTGTCAGCGCACGACTCACCATTGCGGCTTATGAAAACCTTTATGCAACTGCCGAGCGGAGGATGTTGCGCAGCGGTGAAAAATCCACCACGGCCCGTATCACCGACTTCTGGGGAGTGGTGCCTGCCATCACTGGTAAAGTGGAAATGGTTTATGAAGGCGAACAGGAAGGACCTTATGTCGTCGCCATGCATATCATTGGGGATGCTTTCAAAAAAACATTCCTGAAGTACTTCCCGAATCCATCAAAACTCCGCAAAGGCCGCGATAATGATCCGTATGGTGTTATCAAAGCGTGGTTTGCCGGCAATAATGTCGTGGATTTAATGCTGGATGACACCGAAAAGAAATACAAAGACGCATTGGACAACGTTGCCGGCCTCAAAAAGGCAACCGAAACAGCCGATTTTGATAAAGCAGATATCTATATTTATATGGAATTAATCCTTCAGGGACTTTCGGAAATGGAGAATCTCAACAAGGAATTTATCCAAACCAAGATCGTTTTCAAGGATTTTCTGGCTGCTAACTTGCGGGATTTAGGGGAGACAGATGACGATGCCCCCAATCTCAGGGATATGTTTTAGCCGATTAAACCAGTGGCCTGTCGTAGTATAAATGTAACCATACTTCGACAGGCTTATAAACCCCTTAAGTCTGCCTATATTCTCTTCATTTGTCCTAAATCCAAGACAAATCCCTTGCGCACCGGTTCACCCGAAAGTTGGCACCCTTCCAATCCCTTGAGTATTGTAACAGGCAGGCCAGCTTGATAAATGTGGACTCTTTCAGTGTACGGATCAATCAACCAGGCTAATCGGACACCATAATTTATCTACGCTTGCATCTTTTTTTGTAGTGTTGGTAACCGACCAGAACCAGATCGTATTTCCGCAATAAAATCGGGAACCACCTTAATAAAGGATTCATCGTCATTAGTGTCCAAAGAGGCCCGAGCATTTGAAATCCAGGAAACATCCGGCATTTTAATAGCACCTGCGGGAAGCAAATAGGTGCCGTTCGGGCCATAAAGATCACCGGTATTACCCGCATAATTCCAGATGAACAAAAGACCATGCAGGAGAGATTCGCGCCGGCCGGAGCCTTTTTTTAAGGGAGACATAATCGTGGTGATTCCTTTTGAAGAGCGTTCCATCCTTAAATCGGGCAATTTTGGGGAAAGCAGTAAAAACGCCTCCATACTCAGCGGATGTTGAATGGTGAAATTACCATACCGGTAAGCCATTTCTTCAACGGTAAAAGAGTCTGTTTGAGCGGTACCCATTGTTCGTCCGACGATATTTTTGACAAATATACGTTTCTTTGACAAAACGAGGGTAATTTTGCGGCGCTTCAAGCACTGACCAATTCAACGCATTTAACAATTATAACAATAAATGGAGTTTCTCATTAAAGTCGGCCAACTCTTGTTGAGCCTTTCCATCCTGATCGTTTTACACGAAATGGGGCATTTTCTTCCTGCTAAATGGTTCAAAACCCGTGTAGAAAAATTCTACCTGTTTTTTGATTTTGCACCATTCAATAGTCTTTGGAAATACAAAAAAGGAGATACAGAGTATGGTATTGGCTGGCTTCCACTAGGGGGTTATGTCAAAATTTCGGGTATGGTGGATGAAAGTATGGATACAGAGTTTCAAAACCTTCCGCCGCAACCCTGGGAATTTCGCTCCAAACCAGCCTGGCAGCGCCTGATTATTATGCTCGGGGGTGTAACGGTGAATTTTATTCTTGGCTTTTTTATTTTTGCCATGCTCCTTTGGGGCTACGGTAAAGAATACATTCCAACGACTGAAATGAAACAATACGGCACCGCTTTCGACTCCGTATTGATCCAGCAGGGATTCCGCGACGGCGATGTGATTGTTCGCTTAGGCAATCAACCGTTCGACCGTTTTGATGGTTCTACTTTTTTAAAGCAAGTAATTCTTGGTTCCGAACGCAATGTCACTGTACTGCGCGACGGACAAGAGGTGCAGGTAACCACCAGCGAAGATATCGCCAGAAAGGTTACCGATATGGGCGTACCGAAAAATGCCTTACTCGCTCCGCGGATGCCTTTTTATGTAGAAAAAACGGCTCCAGGTGCGCCTGCTGAAAAAGCGGGTATCCAAAAGGATGACCGGCTAATCGCATTCAACGGACAACCGACGCTTTATTACGATCAGTTCGTGCGTCAGGCACAAAAAAACAAGGGTCAACTGGCAAAACTGACCATTCTCCGCGGCACGGATACTGTCAATGTCGATCTTACATTAACCGAAGATGGTACAGTAGGCGTTTTTGCACGTCCTATGACCCGCCTTTTGAAGACCGAACGCCAGGAGTATTCTTTCGCCAGTTCCTTCCCGGAAGGCTACCGCGAGGGAACGGATTTTTTAAAAACCCAGATCAGCGCATTCGGCAAAATGATCACTGGTAAAATTTCCGCTAATAAAAATCTCGGCAGTTTTATCAGTATTGGCAATATGTTCCCCGCAGAATTCCGTTGGGAAGATTTCTGGCACCTCACTGCTACCCTGAGTTTGATCCTCGCATTCATGAACCTACTGCCTATTCCTGCCCTCGACGGCGGTTATGTGGTGTTCCTGATTTGGGAAGTGATCACCGGCCGCAGGGTAAGCGACAAATTCCTGGAAAAAGCAGTAACCGGCGGTTTCTTTCTGTTGATGGGCTTGATGATTTATGCCTTCGGACTCGATATTTGGAGGCACGTTATTTCGAGATTCTTATAATGAATTATTTCGAGTTTTTCCATTTCCCTTTGTCGTTTACGATCGACCAGGCTGCTTTGAAAAAAGCCTATTATGCCAACAGCAAGCAGTTTCATCCAGACTACCATTCATTGGCCGATGAAACCCAACAGGCATGGGCATTAGAGCAGTCAACTATGAATAACAAGGCGTATGCAGTGCTTGCCGACGATGACCAGCGTATGCGGCACCTCCTGGAGACAAAGGGCTTGCTCGGCGATGCGTCAGCGCCCAGCGTACTGCCGCCTGATTTTTTGATGGACATGATGGACATCAACGAAGCGATTATGGACTTGCAGATGGATTTTGATGCAGGGAAATACGAAAGCACATTAAAAGAGGTTGAAGGCATTGAAAATCAACTACTTGAAAGCGTTTCTCCTATTCTTTTAACCTATTCAGATGAGGGTAATCAGGAGCAGCATTTGGAGGTGGTGAAAAATTATTTGCTGAAAAAGAAATATTTGTTGCGGATTAGAGAAAACCTCTCTACATTTGCATCCGCTTTTTGAGTTACGATTCAAAAGCAGTGTTCGCGGGAATGGCGGAATGGTAGACGCGCTGGTCTCAAACACCTGTAACTTCACGGTTGTGCGAGTTCGAGTCTCGCTTCCCGCACAAGGCGCTCCTCTTTTGAGGGGCGCTTTTTTTATGCCCTGCCCGGTGGAAGTTCTTCCTGTTTGCATCCTGTTCTGTAGTTTTTTTCAAGCAGTTCAGCGATAAGCTAGGGTGCAGCACAAATCCAATCCCTTATATTAGGGCTCAATTATTAAATCCTTACTTGACGTAAAATAAAAGAAATCACGAACAATGGCAAGAAATCACGAAATTGATTATCGCATCTTCGGAGAAGAAATGCAATGTGTCGAAGTGGAATTAGATCCACAGGAAACCGTTATCGCCGAATCCGGCAGTTTCATGTACATGACTGATGGCATTGAGATGCACTCAGTATTTGGCGATGGCAGTGACCGCGCCGACGGTTTTTTTGGCAAACTCATGACCGCCGGTAAAAGGGTACTTACCGGAGAAAGCCTGTTCATGACCACCTTCACCAATAATGGTTACGGCAAGCAACAGGTCGCTTTCGCTGCGCCTTATGCCGGTAAAATTATCGCACTTGACCTGGAGCAACTCAACGGAAAAATCATCTGTCAGAAAGATGCCTTTCTCTGTGCAGCCAAAGGCGTCCAGATTGGCATTGAATTCCAGCGCAAATTAGGCACTGGCCTGTTCGGTGGCGAGGGATTTATCATGCAAAAATTAGAAGGCGACGGCATGGCTTTTGTGCACGCTGGGGGTTATATTTTGGAAAAGGAACTGGCGGTAGGCGAAACACTCCGGATTGATACCGGGTGTATCGTGGCCTTCACCAACCGTATTGATTACGATATCCAGTTTGTCAAAGGTATCCGTAATATGGTATTCGGTGGCGAGGGCCTGTTTTATGCCGTGCTGCGCGGTCCTGGCAAGGTGTGGTTGCAATCATTGCCTGTCAGCCGCTTAGCATCCCGTATTTTGTCGTACGGCAGCGCACGGGGCAAAGAAGAAGGCAGTATCCTGGGCGGCCTGGGCCGGATGATTGATGGGGATGGTTTTTAAATCTGAAATCAAGAAAAACCCACAAGCGGTTGACGACCTGAAATCTAATTTCTGAAATGGGAAATCCATGCCACAAAGGCTGATTTCAGCAAGCGAATAAAAAATTCACTGCCGTTGCCGGGATTATCTGGCAACGACAGTTTTTGTTTGCAGGGTGCGCAAAGATGAGGCGGGATTATTTCCGGAAAAAAATGCATTTTGCAGGATTTTCCCAAAAAAGCATGCGTATGTTTGGACATTTATTAGATAACTGGAGAAAATAAAATATATAAGCAGCCGCCATCAATGCACTGTCGCACATGGCTGACTAAACGTAGCCACATAGCCAGTACTCACGTTAGCGGTCAGATCAAAAACGAAATCAATAAAATAGCAAAATGAATATAACTATCATAGGAGCCTCGGCTGGAATAGGATTAGAAACAGTAAAAAGAGGATTAAATAGAAATCATTCGATAACGACCCTTTCTCGATCTGAAATTGAAATAGAAGAGAAAAAATCGTTAAAAGTGATACTGGGTGATGCAACTAATAAAACTGACCTATTAAATTCAATCCAAAACGCAGATGCTCTAATTATAACATTGGGGACTGGTAAGGATATGAAAGCTACTACCCTTTTTTCAGATTTTGCAAAATTAATTGTGGAAATACATAGGGAGAACAAAATAGATATTCCATTTATTTTTGTTACAGGATTTGGAGCTGGAGAAAGTAAAAATTATGT
>JBILHQ010000230.1:0-9398 GCA_044350415.1 Saprospiraceae bacterium
GATGCGAAGAAGGTAAATACCTTGTATACAGATAAGAATTTGAAACACCACGGTCTTATTCAGGCCTTTTCGAGGACCAACCGTATTTTCGGAGAGCAGAAGTCGCAGGGCAATATCATCTGTTTTCGCAATTTAAAAAAGGCAACGGATGATGCCATCACCTTGTTCTCCAACAAAGAGGCCATCGAAGAAATTATTTTGCCGCCTTATGAAGCCATTGCTAAGAAATTTAAAGAAGCTTTAATCAGGCTGTTAACCATTGTTCCCACCTGGCAAAGTGTGGATGAACTGGAAAGTGAGGAGGATGAACTCGCCTTTATTCAAGCCTTCCGGGACTTGTTGCGCGCCAAAAATGTATTAGAGTCGTACACCGATTTTTCCTGGGAGGACTTAGGTATATCCGAACAGGACTTTGAAAACTACAAAAGCAAGTACCTGGATTTATATGAAAAAGTAAAACGCGATACGGCCAAAGAAAAGGCATCTATCCTCGACGATATTGATTTTGAACTGGAGTTGATTCACAGGGATTTGGTGAATGTGGCTTATATCATCAAGTTATTGGCCAAACTGAAGCAAGCGAAATCAACAGCGGCAGAGCAACAAAAAAAGGCTATCATGGATTTAATGGGTGGCGATGTGGAATTGCGCAGCAAACGGGAACTGATCGAAAAATTCATTTTGGAGAATTTACCACATATTGACGATGCCGACAACATACAGGATGAATTTGAAAAATATTGGCAGGAACAAAAGATACTGGCACTTGAAAAACTCTGCGAAGAAGAGCAGTTGGATAAAGCGCAATTCAAAGCATTAATTGAAGCCTACATCTTCAGTGGTCAGGATCCGCTACGGGATGATGTCTTTAAATGTTTGGGTAACCGGCCAAGTATCTGGCAGGCGCAGGAAATCGGGAAGCGCATCACACAAAAGATGAAGGAATATGTGGAGGTTTTTGAGCGGGGAATGGCGGCTTAAAATTTACGAATGAGGCAATATAAATATGCAAATAGGTTTAATCCGGCACTTTAGCGTCAATCTGTCTTACCCTAAAAAGGTATTACTGACAAAGGCTGAGATAGTGGAATGGTTTGATACTTATGAAACGGCCCAAACAACGCACCAGGAAGTTGATTTACGGGGCATTGACTGGCAGCAATGTTTTTCCAGCACTTCCTACCGGGCGGTCAATACTGCGGAGCAGGTGTACAATGGGGAAATCACCCGGTTGGATTGGCTCAGAGAATTGGATGTGTTACATCTTTTGCCTGGTGGCATCAGGTTGCCATTTTTGGTTTGGGGCACTTTGGTATTTCGAAAATCCATCTCGGCAAACCCAGTAACGATCGGATACCGTCAAAAAATGGCCGACTTCCTGGATGAGCTGCTTTCCGGGGGCCCTGATAACGTACTCATTGTCAGCCACTGGTATGTGATGCGGCTGTTACAAAAGGAACTGCTCCAAAGAGGTTTCCGGGGAGATTCCTTTACCTCCGCAGTCAATGGAAAGTTGTATGTTTTTAACGGAAAAGAAACTTGAAAAGGCATTAATACAAGCAAAAGAAAGTGCCGAGAAAGCCAAACCTATTGACGAGAAACAACTGTACAATAAAATAGTGGAGTTAATAAAAAAAGGACAGGAATAAAGTCACTCAACGAAACGCGGGTCATCACAGGCGAATCGCCGCTATTCACCGAGCAGATTATGGTTTCCACTGATTTTAAGCAAGTGCAGGAAATGCGGTACCGCCATCAATGGGTGCCGGGCGTTTCGTATCAAATTAGGCTGGGATATCAACTCGCCAAAAATGTTTTTATGGAACTCCGGGGCGGGGGCATTTTTGTGCCCGAAACGCCTTACGAGTCCCCTCATCCGGCTCCTGTAAAACCTTTGCAACCCCGGTTTATGGCGTTGGTGGGAATAGGATTTTAAGCCCGCCACACAACCCCTGCATCGCCATCCAAACCAACCATATCGCCGCTTTTAAAAAAAGTAGTGACACCCGGAATTCCCACCACGACGGGAATACCCAATTCGCGGCCCACAATGGCCGTATGTGACAACAACGACCCTTTTTCACTCACCAAACCAGCCGCCTGGGCCATCAGGAAAATCCAACCGGGATCGGTCATTTTGGTGATCAGAATTTTGCCTTTTACCGGCGTATCCAATTCGGGTTCGGTAATGACGATGGCTTCAGCAACCACCCGCCCCTGCGATACCGCGATACCCGAATACCGCTGCTCCTGCGATTGGCTTTGGGAGGAAGCAGCCGCAAAAACGGGTAAAGTGTCACCAGTGTACATGATTCTGTCGGGCAAATGGAGGTGTGCCCATGCGGCGTATTGCGTTTTCATTTGGTCGACGAAGACCGTTTTGTCATCCCGGTTTCCATTGGCGCAGTAAGCCTTTAAATCATTGATCGTCAAATAAAAAACATCATCCGGCACGGCAATTACGCCATCATTAGCCATCATTTTACCGATCTCTGAAAAGATATCTTTTACGGCACCGTAAGCCCGGGTGCGGCACAGGCGCATATTTTCCCTGTTTTTTAAACCATACCTGGCGAAGTGAAGGACAGTATTCAAGAGCCAGGAACCAGGTCGCCACCAGGGAAGTTTCTGCGCCATTTTTGCTTCGGCAGCATTTCGGATTTGCACTTGCTTTTCCCGAAAACCTGCCGCTGTAATCGCCGTTGACAACTGGTTTTTTAACAACCTGAAAAACAACTCCGGATGCCTGCGCAACGACTTGGTTTCTAATTTCAGTTCGGCCAAAGTACGGTCGCCGTACTGCTCCAAATAGGCTTGTACCTGATCGTAGAATGGCTTGTACACCTGACCGGTAACTGCCTGTGCAATAGCATCGACTGGTTGCAGAAACAATTTGCGCAGCGCCTTATCGCCGGCAATGGTTTCTTTCAGCCGGAGTACTGCTATCACCGCCTCTTCCGAATCCACGCCGCCGATGCCGCAAAGCAGGTCATTGGCCAATTCTTCGTGGTTGCCAATCCGAAAATACTGTATCCAATCCTGGAGCCAACCGAAGCATTTGAACGCGAGAAAATCATTGACCAATGTCAGGTACCAGGGGCGAAACATCACCGAAGTGGTGCGCTCGTAATGCGCCCACAAAGCCGATGGTGATGCTAAATGATCCTCGTACCGCCGTAATGCAGCATAATTTTGATAAAAAAGTCGAAAAAAACGCCGGTTACCGCTCTTGTATCCTGCAATAATCTTCGCAAGCGCCAAAAATGTCCTGATTTTTCGCCCCAGCGGGAATTGCATTTGGGCACTTTCTCCATCCACCAGGCCCACTGCTTTTTCCCAGGCCTGCATGGCGCGCCGCGACGGGTACACCAGTGCCAGCATCCGGTACCAATTGTCGAGGCGGTAATACACCCGACCATAAGCGTGTGCCAGCAAATGCTCAAAAACGCCCTGGAGTGTCTGGACTGTTTTTGCAGGCATCATAAATGCTTCCGCACTGCCGCTGAATACATTTTGGTAAGCCTGTGCGGCAAAACTAAAACTCAGGGGCAGCGTGAGTCCCGGGTAACTTTCCACGATATTGGTATTGTCCAGGATTTTGATGGCTCCGGTGCCGGCGGTGGTAATGGGGCGCATTTGCAGGATATAGAGTTTTCCGGTGTGGTCTATGGAAAACTCAGTATCGGCAGGACTTTTCAGCAGGATTTCTGCGGCGATGGTTTGTTCAAACACCTGCATGATTTCAGCGTCACACAGGGCAGGTTGCGCTTGCAGGGTTTCGGCAACGGGTACGGGCACCAAGCCGCTTTGCGGTTGATAACGCAGGGCTTCCATTTTTGCAACGGTTTGTTTCTCAATGAATTTGGATTGCCGGTTGACCCAGTAAATGTCTGTTTCCACCCGGTCGGAGACAATCCCTTCTCCCAGTCCGTAACCAGCCACCATCACCATATCGGTCATATTCCCTTTCAGGTTCATCGAAAAACAGATGCCCGATTTTTCAGCGGCTACCATTTGTTGCAGCACTACTGCAAACTGGATATGCTCCATTGGCAATTGGTGCAAAAGCCGGTACTTCAAGGCACCAGCATTCCATCCAGATGCAATGACCGATTTTATTTGTTCCACCAGGTCATGCTCCGGCACATACAATGCCGTATCGTGCTGCCCTGCAAAAGAGGCTTTCACGCCGTCTTCAGCAGCGGCAGACGACCTGACGGCCAGTAAGTAACCTGTTCCAAATTGCCGGCGGCAAGCATCCTGCAATTCCCTGACAAAGGATTCTGGCAACGAAACCGACCGGATGCATTGCTGAATAGCCAAGGCTGTCTCCAGCAAGGCGGCATCGCTGCTTTCAGAAAGCCCCCTGGATAATTGGTCCACCGCAGCATTCACCGGCTCCAGCATTTGGTCCACCGTTGGGCAGGGAATAACCAGAAAATCGGGCACAGGGAACTTGTTTTTCAACAGCTGCGCCAGGTAAAAAGCCTTTCCGCCAATTTGGCTGGAAGGATACTGACCACCGATAATCTCATTGGACGTAAAAAACCGCATTACAGCATATTCTTAACGCTGTATGCCAGAAGAATATGGCCTAACATATTGAGAAACAACAGCGTCGTAAAAACCATCGCTACATTTTTCATGACATTATTTTTGTGCGTCGGGTCCAGAATAAAGCGGGTAAAGAAAAAAGCGACATACAAAATCAAACCAATCGTCACCACAAAAAAGGCACTGGCCAGTTTTAGCTGCCACCCCGTATACAAACAGAACAATCCGCTCAATACCAGGCAGGTATACGGAATAAATGTGGCACCGCGCGGACCAAAAATTTTGGAAAATGTCACGTATTCGGTCTCCATATCCGGGGAACGGATTTTTCTGCCCGTTTCCCATGCCGTTACCGGGAGCGCAAACAGGAATAGTAAAATCAAATGTTTAAAGGAAAACGGAGAAGCTAATCCGCCCGAATGCAGGGCCGTGCTGATCAGGTAAAAGGTAATAAAAAAAGGCAGGGGCTGGTGCGTCATCATCGTAAAAAACAGGTTTTCCCGGTGGTATTTTTCGGCAAAAAACCATTTGTACGTCAACACGGCATAGACCAGCATCAGTGCAAACCACGGCAGGGTCTCTTGGGCAAAAAAGATATTGATGACTACTAAAACGGTAAAAGTGATGATCGATAAAGTGGCGACATCCGATACTTTCACATCGCCCCGGGGAAGTGCCCGGTCGGGGAAAAGTTCTTTGTCAATTTCCACATCTTTCAACTCGTCAAAAGTGCGCAACAACAGCATCATACAGAAGGCGGAAACCATTCCTACAATACCGTAAATATCAATGACGATATCGGTTCCGGCAATGGCCTGGGCTGAAAAATTCAGGCAAGCATACAAGGCTACCACATAAGGAACATAAAGGTGGAGCGGGAACATCTCTCTGGAATAAATCCAGATGCGGCCCAAAAAAGAGCGGGTGGGTGCAATTGTGGTCATGGTGAATTTATTTAGTATTTTTTTCTCTCAGAAGCCAGTACAGTCCCCTGGCATTTGCGCGCATTTGAGGTATTATCATTTGAATAATCAGGTGTTCTGTGAATGCCAAAATACCCCACGTAACCATCAGGTAATAAAATGGCGTATAGAAATCATATACAAAAAGAGTAAAGAAAAAGAATCCCTGAATATAACCCCCTATTTTCCAGGAATACAAATGCAGGCTCGGAAACCGGCCAAATTTGATCAGGGAAAACAGGTTGCAAACAATAAATAATCCCAAAAATAGTCCAAACGAAGCAATATGTGGACTAAATTCTTTACTTTTAAACAAATAAATGCCATAAAAGGCAAGTGCATAGGTGCCCAGATCGGCTAAGGAGTCCATTTTTGCACCTATATCGGTCATTAACCGAAAAATCCTTGCGATTAACCCGTCCAGAATATCCGTCACCAAATTAATACACAACATCCACACAAACAGGTTTTCCTGACGACTGACCGCCAGGTACAATACAAAAGGAAAGGAAAGCAACCTGTACAAGGACAGGATATTGGGGACGTTGAGGGGAATTTGTAAGCGGAGCAGCGGAATATTCAGGTACATTACAGTAATATTTTAATACATGTATGGAATTTTAAATTTTGTCCGACAAAAATAATCATTTTCAGGTATGGATCATCATTTAATTGCAATTATTGGCACTATTGCCCTCATTTCTTTTTCTGGAGTACTCATCAATATGATTAAGAATGTACAGGAAAAGCAAGTGATCGTGGTGAATGATGGTGGTAGTTTGCTGCTTTTCCGCCTCATCATTCCTTTTTCCATTATTGCTGCTTTCTGCGCTTATTATTTCCTGTGGGGTAATCTTCAATTTACAATTTACTGTACCACAGCAGGCTTTTTGATGGTAGCAATTGGACTCCTTATCCGCTGGATAGCCGTTTTGAGTTTGGGGTCTGCTTTTACCGTTCAATTGGCTATTATCATGGATCATCACTTAAAAACGGATGGTATTTATAAAAACATCCGGCACCCGAGTTACACCGGGTTGCTATTGTATTATTTGGGCTTAGGAATTGCCATGCACAATTGGGTCAGTATTGTACTCCTGGTGGCCGGGCCACTTGGAGTGGTCATGAACCGAATAACCATGGAAGAAGCCGTTTTGAAAAAACACTTCGGGAAGGCTTATGAGGAGTATATGAAACGGACGAAGAATTTGATTCCGGGGGTGTTTTAAGAGATAACGATTACCCACATCTTTTAAAAGGAATATCGAATATCGTAGAGGAATATCGAAGGAAATGGGGGTAATCGTTAGGTTTTAAGAGGGGTGCCCCAAGTCCCAGGTCCGTAGTGTCGACCGCAAGCGTGGCGATGGATGGCATTATCATGAAGTAGATTGAGTGCGTGTCGTACTGAGGTCAATGGCAGGGATGTATATCTTTAGTCCCACCCACTGAACCTTCCAGCACGAAAAGTAAATCGCCACGCTTGCGGTCGACACTACGGACCTGGAACTAACCGATCTGGGACTTGGGACTAACCGACTTAGGACTAACTAAAATCCCTTTTTTATCCCCAATACCACCAATACTCCCGATAAAAAAGCATGAGTTAAACTTGCAGAAATAAAAAACAAACCTACGTCCTTCATTCCCAGACCAAATAAAAAAAATGCTGCAATACTCACCCCGAGCGCAGAATCTGTTTTGTCCATGATCCGGAACAGCCACTTGTATTGGCCTGTATTTTCGCCAGGAGTAACCCCCGCTTTTCGTTTGATCCATGAATTGGGCAACTCCGCAATAACATAAGCCAGACCGAGGATGAATCCCGTGAAAAATGCTTTTGACCACCCGAATTCCGGCCAGATCGTATCAACTACCACAAGGGCCAAACCGGTCAGCACCGGGACGACGATAAATCCGCGCAGCGTTTTATTAGCCCCAAACAAAGGTCTGGAAACCGGGATAGTCCAGGCTGAAAACCAGTTCTTTTTTACCACCACCATGTGAGAGATATTGGCCAAAACAAGCGGGAGAATGATGTATAAGAGGTAAAAATGCATAGTTTTTTTTTGGTGAATGCTTTTTACCCGAAATATACTGCTATTATTGTAATAAAGCCCGGAGAGCATGCCTGGGATTTTTTCTTCCGGTCACTGACTACCGGCTTTTCTGTTGTTATTGGTGATATTTTCCAGATGGAGAAAAATGGTCCTGAAGTAAGGAGTAAAAGTCAGGCAAGTACCTGCATTCACTAAAACCTTAAGGCCCGGATGCTTTATGTATCTTTCGTAGGCATATACCGTTTTGATAACCAACTATTTTTGCTAATTTTGTAGCTTGTACTATCAATAAGCATAAAAAAACACCTTACAATGATCAAATCGTTCACTTTCTTTTTCACCCTCCTCGCATATTGTGTATTTGGACAAGACAACCCTACTGCACAATCGCACGTTCCCATATAAAGCCCCCTCTACGCCTCCGTGCCTCTCCGTACCTTTTTCTCCGTGACTCTCCATGTAAATACGCCACCACGAGGAACACAACATGCTGACTATCAAAGTAAACATCTCCGAATTCACGTTAATATTAAGAAACAAAAATTATGTCATATTGTATTCACATAACCACCATGCAGCCCGAAGAAAGAAAGGCATTGCATAAAAATTACCACGACCAGCATTACGGTTTCCCAATTCATGATGATAATGAATTGTTTGGCCGATTGATTATGGAGATTAACCAGGCGGGATTAAGTTGGGAAACCATCTTAAAAAAGGAAGCCACTTTCCGACGGGCTTATGATCATTTCAATATCGAAACGGTTGCGGCATATCAGGAAGAAGACAGAGCGCGGCTGTTGGGAGATGCCGGTATCATCCGCAATAAACTCAAGGTAAATGCGGCTATTGAAAATGCAAACACCATAATTCGATTGCAAAAAGAATTCGGGTCGTTTGAGAAATGGCTGGAGCATCATCACCCCAAAACCAAAGAGGAATGGGTAAAAGTCTTCAAAAAAACCTTCCGTTTTACGGGTGGGGAAATTGTCAATGAGTTTTTGATGAGTATCGGTTATTTGCGTGGGGCGCATGCAGAAAGTTGCCCTGTTCATCAGGAAATTCTGAAAACAAAACCTATGTGGATGAAGGTGTAATAATGAAGATGTTTTCGCGCTAAAATTTATTCAATCCCATGTTTCCAGCACCGCAATCATCCGCATCGCATTCCAGAATATCCGGTCCGCAAATTTGAAATCCAGGACATTTTTTCCGGTGAGATAAAACGAAACCCGCGTAACGAGATAGGCTTTCAGCGAATACAGGCAGGTCTTGTTCCATTCCGCCCTGGTTTGTTGTGGGGAGTATAATGAATAAGCATAGTTCAGGTACCTTTCGAATTGCGCAGGTTCAAAATTATCGGGCAACACAAAACTCAGAAACTCCACGATGTCGCGTTGGGGGAAATCCTTTACCGACAGTTCCCAATCGTATATACAGACACTGCCATCCTTTCGCACCGCCACATTTCGCGCATTAAAATCATTGTGGATAATGGTTTTGGGCGTCGTCAATTGTCCGTGTACTGTTTCCAGCGCTGCCGCAAAATTTAGCAATTGACGGGCAGGTTGTTGCAATGAACTATTTTCAAATTCGTCAATCACGTTCTCCACCATTTTTTGGTACAGCGGCAATGCTTTCCACGGCTCAAAAACGGGAATGTCCGAATGGCTATCCTTTTCAAATTGCCGGTGGACTTCCGAAATGGTTTTCAGTGCTGTGAAAACGTGCGCAGGCGTCCATTGGCCGGGATCGTTCTCTGCATTAATCACCAACAGTTCATCATAGCTCAACCATTCCTGCAGAAACAGGTAAATCTCCC
>JBILHQ010000231.1:0-9376 GCA_044350415.1 Saprospiraceae bacterium
CCGGAATAGAAGGGATTGATCACCCAAAGGCCGTGTCGTATATCGATGCGATTATGGGCACCAAACCTATAGGACAGAAGGTGGCCGTGATCGGCGCCGGTGGAATCGGCTTCGACACAGCCACCTTGCTTACTGCACCTGTAACTTCTTTATCATTGGGTTCTTATCTCGATGAGTGGGGGGTAGATCCTACCTATCACGTTCGCGGTGGCGTAAAAGCGCCGACGCATTTGCCAACGCCCCGTCAGGTATGGCTACTCCAACGATCAAAAGGTAAAATCGGCAGTCGACTGGGGAAGACCACAGGTTGGGCACATCGACTGACCCTCAAATTCCGCGGTGTCCAAATGATCGCCGAAGTGGAGTACCATAAAATAGACGATGCCGGACTGCATATCAGTATCAAAGGGGTGCCACAAGTGCTCGACGTTGATACCGTGGTCATTTGCGCCGGACAAGAATCTCTGCGCGATCTCTATCAACCGCTCCTCCAATCCGGTATTCCCGTTCATCTTATCGGCGGCGCCAAAGAAGCTGGCGAACTCGATGCCAAACGGGCAATTGAAGATGGACTTAAATTGGAGTTATGAATTATTTAGACTTTGGACTGGTACCCCTTGGAACAAATGTTAAAGTTGTATAAAAAACAGAACCGTGTGCCGATCTTGGGTGTGTAAAAACTGACAATCTCCAGTTCGGCCAATCTCTTTTAGGCTTAGCTTTTCATCGCAGTCGTGCGATGAAAAATTTCGTGATGAGTTTGGCCAGTAGCGCAGCGATTAAGCCCCCGGTAGAGTTGGCTGCCAGCGTATTTTGCCATTACCATTACAGTAACCTTATTAAAGGTATTGCGGGATTGGCAAATTAGCGAATCTGTTTTTCGGATTTTTATCCGACCCTTCCTTCCGCCACCTCGTATCTTGGGTGATGGGAGTTGTTATTACTCCTTTTCACATTTCTGGTTTCGGGAACCGCCTGAACATTTTTTTGATTTCAGATTTCAGAGGTAAGATTTCAGATTTGGATGTTATGGTTAGGAAGCTTCATCATTCTAATGGAAGAAAACAACCATTGCACACAAATCTGAAATCTTACCTCTGAAATCTGAAATCAAAAAACAACCTTAAATGGCATAAATCCTCAAGTGGTCACTGTGAGCCTACTTCGACATGGTTACTGAGCCTGTCGAAGTAGGCTCAGCAACCATATCGAAGTAATAACATTCCTTCCTTGCAGGGCGGAAAATGGAAAATCGTCCTTTAGCAACGTTTTAATACCCTGAAAAAAAAAAATTTGGTACACCGCAAGAAATATTTTTGGTCCGGGGACTGAAAACTGGGAAAAGTACTTGGCGTGGTCGGGATTGACACATTTGCAGGAGGTCATTTCGTTGGACAGATTGCTGAATGGATCAACTTTTAAGCCTGACAATAACAGTCAGGACGATTGGGGTTTTATCATTACCGATGGCGGGTATATTACCAATTTCTACACCTCGCCTGCATTCGTGTTGGATAAGGTCGAAGGGCAATTGTGTTTTAATTTTATTGCAGCGGTGAAAGAACCCGACGAACAAAAAAATACAGTATTAGGCGCTGATTTTGAGTTTGTTGGATATGAACTACTGGATAAGGAATACGGCATAAGTGTGCTGACTAATTGTGGGGGATTTGATGAAATCTTTCAGCCAAAGGATATTAGACTTGTTGCGGTGGGAGCGTCCGAGCCAGACAAATACAACAGGCGGTTTTCATCAATAATCCGGCCTTGCCGCACGCCGATTGCTACTTACTGGAGGTATGGCGGCACCGAACAACAGGGCGGAAATGATAGTAGTGACAAGAGTGCATGCTCTTAACTAAAATCAGCAATCAACACCCGTCAGTAACTGTTTGCTCGTCAAAACAATAGACATTATGGCAGCGACCGTAACTATACAGCCGACCATTATGTACACTTTTAAAGAAAATATCTGCATTTTAAAATATATTTTCATGACAACAATTTCACAATAAACTGTTTTTAAGCAACATACAAATTAAAAAAAAAAAAAACATAAAAATAAATGTTAAAAAAATAGGAATTGATGTTTCTACTCCGCTATATTTGTAATAGTAATTTTTTATTCAACGTATAATATTATCTTCTCAGCCATAAAGTTGGCTTCTATTTTTCTTCTTCTCAATTTACTCCATCTATCCAGAGAACGATCGGATTCCGCGTGTTTTAGTTTTCTGCGATTATTTTATTGATTGTATCCATTGTTGCGCATCAACGCGACTATCCATTTTCATGTTTTCAGTTTACCTGTGTGTAAGGCTGGAAGGTTAGAATGCTATGTCTGAACTACAAGTTTTTGTTATCAAAACTACATAAGATAGTTAATTAAAACTAGGGGAATCGGAAAACCTGTAAATGAGTACGAACGCGGATGCCGAAAAGCGAACAGAGTAGGCAAACAATTAACCATATACCTTATGCGTTACTTACTAATAATAGCCGTCTTAGGCACTTTTTTGTTTACTTTTGCTAAAGTAAACGCAAACCCAAATGCTAATGCAAATCGAAATTCTGCTGCCCCTGAAGTAAAGGCTGTAGAAGGCATGATCTGCTATGATTGTAATTTAACGGCATGCAGTTTTGGAAGCAAATGTGTTGTAGGCAGTGGACATTGCATACCGAATCCCTGTAAATCTTGCTGTACTAATTGATTAAATTAGAAAAGGGCAATCGGAAAACCTATAAAAGAGTACGAACGCGGATGCCGAAAAGCGAACAGAGTAGGTGAATTCTTAATTTTCTTATACAATGAAGTACCTGTTTTCTATTGTTATTTTAAGTGCCTTTGTATTTTCAATTGGAAGTACTGCACCTGCCACTTTGTCCTCACATTCGGCACCTGAGGTTAAACTTATTAAGTCAATCATGTGTAAAGATTGTGATGGCAAGTTTTCTGGGGTAGGTAATAGTTGTACTGCAGGAGCAGGGAGTTGTGTTGCGAATCCATGCCCTGAATGTAATCAATAGTCAAGTAATCGCTGGGTTTTTCTTTCGGGAAGCCAATACTTTACGGACCTAACTGCAATTTAAGGCTGCCAAATACTCCGGCAAAACCTCTTTCATTATCGCCAGATTCATAAACTATTGAATTCCAATAGATAAACCTATATATGTTTAAAAAAAAGCGAGACTTCTTCCTGCTACTTTCCAAAAATCAGTAATATTATTCAGTGATTTCCTAAGTATGATTAGATAAGTCTCGTTTATTAACATAACAATATTTATTCAAATAAAAAAGATGAAAATAAAACTAATGTCACTATTAGTATTTTGCGCTATTGCGGTACTTCTTGGGTTCAATTTCTTTAATAGAAGCACCACTACCCCCATTAACTATAATAATCCAGTTCAAAAATTTAACTTATCGATGGTTTCTGCGAAAAAATCGATTGGCGAGTTAATTGCATTTACGGGTGTAAAACATCTCGATTCCACCTTCTATGCATTGGATAACTTACAAAATATCTTTATTACGTCCAACCAGATGGTTGCTTTCGATGGGCGAACAGATTATATTGAACGGCTGTGTTTCTTCGACCAGACAGGCGGAAAATTAGTCAACGAGGTACACTTTCCCAAATTTAATGATGGAGAGTTGGCGAGTATAAGAAGTGTTAGTTATGCCCCGAAAGAAAAATGTTTTTATGCGCTTGCGGGTGGCCGGCAGTCCATTATGAAGTACGCAGAAACAGGAGAACTGATGTCGGAGGTGGTAATTGGAATGTATGGAAGCAGAATGGAAGTCCTGGAAGATGGCACTTTTTTGGTAGAAGCAGGTTTGAACGAAGCAGTCGAATCGGGGTATCACCGACTATTATTATTTGATCAGAAAGGTAATATACTACAACGATTTTTCCCATATAAGGCGCAGCCTGAAGAGTTTCTAATGTCTGACTGTGGAATATTGTCAAAAATTGGGGCTACTATTCATTATTCATGGCCATTCAATGATACTGTTTACACCTATGTAAATGGTGTTTTCTCTCCAGAACTTATTGCAAGTTTTGAGCGTGATGCTGTTTCAGAGGATGATCGGCTTTCTGCTGAAATTGCCAAAAATGGATCATATATCAAAAATTCATTTTTACTTTCGGACTTTGCATTATTCAATAATCTAATGATATTTGCATACCTGAATGGCGCAAGCCAAAAGGCGTTAGCGTTTATTAATACGCAGACAGGCGAATATGTGAACTCCAGAGATGCTATACCCGATGAGCTATCCGGAATACTTATGAGTACTGACATCGTAGGATTTGACGGCGAAACTATTATTTTTCAAATTACCAGCAAACGTGCAAAGAGAATCCTGAGTGTTAACGGCCCGGATATCGACAAGATGAAAAAAGACTCCCCCGGTATGTATACGGCACTTACTGATGCGTCTTTATGTAAAAATCCTTCCTTGTTTTACTTCAAAGTGCGCCCTTAGACATCTATATTTTTTTATTAGAGTTGTTGCGGTGGGAGGCCATCCGGCCAGAAATTGATCTTTTTTGCCTGCTTTTCGGCTATTTTTGGGTTCGTAGCATCGCTACGGAGCCAAAAATAGCCGAAAAGCAGGCAAAAAATCTCTAATTTCATGGCTCGGCGGCTCCCACCGCAACAACGCTCTTATTCCTGTACTGTAATGCGTCAATTAGCTTTCCTCGTTTCTGTTATTTTTTTTGGATCCCACGCTCATGCACAAAAAATGGTGCTGTCCGGCACTATCATTGATTCGGCAGTGCTAACGCCCGTTTCCTTCGCAACAATCTATCTTTTCCGGACAGATAGTGCTGGTTTGTCAAAGCCCATACAATCTGCTTTTTCAGGCGAAAATGGCCAATTTATGTGGAAAAACATAGATACCGGCAGTTATGTGCTTAAAATCAATATGCTTGGATACTCCCCTGCTGTTATTCCTGTCATTGTCGTGCCAGGGACAAACAATCTGGGGCGAATTGGGCTGCTCCCATTGGCCAGAACACTGAAAGAGGTTACTATTACGGTCCATAAACCACTGTTGGAAATGAAACCCGACAGGATTATTTATAATGTAGAAGATGACCCGACAAATGCAGGAGCCACCACTTCGGAGATTTTGCAAAAAATTCCATTTATCTCCGTGGATATGGATGACAATATAAGACTGAAAGGAAAGACAAATTTTAAAGTACAATTGAATGGCCGGAGCACAGGCCTTTTCGCAAGAACACCAAAGGAAGCGATCAGGTCGTTTCCGGCCAATCTTATTGTTCGGATAGAAGTGATTGTTTCTCCCGGAGCACGCTATGATGCAGAAGGAGTGGGTGGCATTATTAATATTGTAACGCGAAAGAAAGTAGTAGGGACAAGAGGATCCGTCGCTGCTGGAATAAATACTATCGGAGAGCACAATGAATCCTTTAATATCAGTAGTAAACAAGGTAAAATTGGCCTGTCCTTGTTATTGGGTACCACCGGAAAAAACAATGTACAGTATACAAAATATGAACGGATTAATTCCTACCCGTCCAGTATTCATCAGGAAACCCGGGATGGAGAGGGCGTTGACCAAAATTTAACTTTCAATGGCTTTACAGAAATTGCCTGGGATATAGATTCCTTAAATACCGTCAGCGTACATACACTGCTGAACCGAAACAGTTATAACAGTACGATGAACAGCGACCACCTCGGAATAGATACTGACAATAATATTGTTGAGCGCGGTCGATACCAAAATACTTCCGTTTTTGATGAATTTACCAGGAACACTGGTATTGACTATATCAGAAAATTCAGAAAAATGGGGCGGGAGCTGGACATTTCGGTAGTGACAGACCAAAAGAAAGCCAACAGCACTTTGGATGTTTTTCGAAACTTTGAATTTGGTCCGCCCAATTCCCGCAGGTTAATCATCGACGCGCAGCCGGAAAAGGAAAATACTGCTGATATTAATTACTCACAAAGCATTAATGACCGCAATTCCATGTCCTGCGGATTAAAAACCATTTTCAGGGATTTCAAAAACACTTACACCTCCGACTCACTCAACCAACTCTCGAATCTGTTGGTCCGTGATCATCCGCAAAGCGGTATTTTTGACTATACACAAAATATCTGGTCAGCCTACGCAGAACATTCCCTGACTTTAACAAAATGGGGATTTCAAACTGGATTGCGTTATGAATATACACAGTCGAATGGAGCACTGGGCGGAGAACAGCCTTTCGCTAAGAATTACCCTTCTTTCTTCCCTTCATTCAATGTAAGTTTTTTATATGACCCGAAAAATAGTTTCCGGCTTGGACTTACTAAACGTATCCAACGCCCTGGATTATGGTACCTCAACCCTCAGGCAGATTGGAGCGATCCAAGAAAAATATCATACGGCAATTCATTTCTCGGCCCGGAATATACTTATAATATTGACTTGGGGTGGAATATGTTCGCCGGCAGAAAAAATTACAGTATCAGCGCAGGGCAATCCTGGACTACCGGCGTAATTAATCAGGTGACATTTATTAATGCCTCTAATGGAATAATAAATTCCACCTATCTGAATACCGGTCAAACAACCAGAACAGCCCTTAATGCATCGATTTCCGGTGCATTTACCAAAAAACTCTTTCTGCTGATGAATGCCGAAATAGCCTATGAGCGTTTATCCGGTAATAGTGGTGAATCGGTGATTAAAAACCAAGGTTTTACAGGCCAATGTTTTGGTTCGGTGGGATACAATGTGGCCAAAGGATGGATGATGCAGGGGGTTGGGTACTATAATCTTGGGTATCTGATGTTACAGAGCCGGGCAGCTCCTACTTATAACTATCAGGTTGCAGTCAGTAAAACCCTTTTGAAAACCCGAAAATTACGGTTGACACTCACTGCGAATATGCCCGGACAAAAAAACTGGGCCTATAAAAACACCACCAATACGCCGGAATTATATATCACGAATATTATGACGCGCCCCGCCCGGTACTTTCAATTGGGGTGCAACTGGCGTTTCGGGAAACTACGAGAAGATGTTACCAGAAAACGGGATGTGAGTAACAGCGATATTAAAGCAGCAAAATAAGGGTATGGTTTGAAGACATTCATCTACACCCGCTCCATCATCCCCAAAAAATACCCCAACTCCGGCAATACCTTATCCTGCACTTTTGCCTGTTCATCCCAATACCGCATTTGTAAAATTTCCTCCAAATAAGGATGTTGTTCGAACCAGTCGGCCTGTAACGGCGTCATTATGCCGCCCTGAAATTCCAGGGTTTTGCGGCTGGCTTCGGAGAGATTTTCGAAATAACCAGGTTGCTGATACACAAGGTATCGTTTGGCATTGACATGGTTAGCGATGAGTTCGGCTGTTTTTTCGGAGAAGCCGCGTTCGAGCAGCCATTCAGCGGCTAATGCTTCGTGGTCGCGGCGACCGTAATCTTCCATCCGTTCTTCTGGTGTATCCGACGGCAGGAGGTGGCCAATATCGTGCAGGAATGCGGCGATTACGGTATCGTTGTCAGCTCCGGCTTCTTCAGCGAGGAGGGCTGTTTGGGCAGCGTGTTCATACTGCGAAACCAGCTCGCCAAAGTAGGCAGACTGGCCGTGTGCATGGAACAACTGTGCTATTTCTTCGATGGCGTATGGTGTGATCATGGCGTATGAATTAATTAGTTGATTAGTTATCAGTTACCAGTCGTAGCGTTGACCGCAAGCAGATCGTTCCTCACTATAAACTGACCTGCTTGTGGTCAACACTACGACTGGTAACTGGTAACTATTTAACTATCCAAAGCAATTCATTGATATTGTCGGTGGTGTTACCGAACTGGCTTTGGAGCGCGGACAGGTAATTGGCGGAATTATTGTCGCGTTCGCTGGTGGGATACTGAAAGCGTTTTGGAATTACGCCCGAGTTGCCTGTACCGGGTCCGCCTTGCGCGAAGGCTGGAACACCTGTACGGCGCCAGTTGTAATACGATTCCAGTCCACTGTGCATAAACAGGGCGATATACTTCTGCTGTAATACCTGCGTGGTGCCATCGATATTATTGCCTTTGTAGGCTACCGTTGACTGCGTAAGGTATGTATCAAGGGCCGTAACATCAGTGATACCATAGAAGGCCATAGAAGCAGTGATACCACGACGGTACCATTCAGCAGCATCGCCAGTTGCCCAGCCGCGGCTAATACCTTCAGCGATATTGAGACACATTTCAGGATAACCCACCTGGATGCAATCTTCTGCATTGTAGCTGCTGTAATAACGGGCACGGTTGATGAGAGAATAGCGACCACCTTGTGCTTTGGTCGACATCGCATCGATACTTTCATCAAATGGTGCGCCGACATAAGCATTGAAATCAGTGCGGGACAGCCCCAATGTATCAGTGTAATAAGTGCCTGGTTCAACGGTGACGAATACGCGTGGGTCTTTCAGGGAGGTTAATAAGCCCACATGAGTTGCCGACATATTGTTCCGCAACGCATCAAAACCGAAATTGTCGGGATTCGTCGGGTACTTATCGGTAGCAGAATTGTAGTGAAAAGCGAGGTTGTCGCTCAAGCCTTCCTGGAGTGGGTACTGGAGTGAACTGGAGAGCATTCTGGAGAACTCATTTTTGATATTCAAATCTGCTTCGCCATCTTTTTTGCTCAATTGCACCAATACACGGAATTTGAACGCATTCACCGTTTTTTGCCATTTTCTTAAATCGCCGTTGAAATAGATATCCCCTTCGAGGGTATTATCTGCTGCTGCAATACGTGCTGCCAGATCAGTATTGGCCTCATCGAGCCAAACCAAAATTTGTTTAAATACTGCTTTCTGGCTATCATAGGCCGGAGCAATATTCGCACTGCCCTGCAAAGCCTGGCTCATTGGAATATCACCCATTTTCATGGTCATATCGTAATAGAAGTATGCCCGGAAAAATTTACCTAAAGCACTATAGGCATTTACTGCCGGAAGGCCGATACGGGCTGCTTCATCTTCCATTTTCACTACATTTTTCAGCGTAGTGAACCGAAGACCGGCGGCGCCTGTCCAGTATTCGTTGTTGCCATAATAGTTGTAGTTCACACAGTAGTACTGGCAATACTGCGATTCACTGTCCCATGGTGAAGAATACAGGTCTCTTAATACACTGCGCAACACTAAGGATGGGGGTACCGTTGTGGAACGGTTAGGGTCGGCTTCCAGTTCATCAAACTTTTGGCACGAACTGGCTGCTACGACCAGCAGCAATAAAGCGAATATATATTTTATTTTATTCATTATCAATTTCAATTTAAAATGTTTTTTTGCCACACAGGCCACATAGCTCGTGGTGTCGACCAAGTGTACTCATTG
>JBILHQ010000040.1:0-33245 GCA_044350415.1 Saprospiraceae bacterium
TTAGCATTCAAAACGGAACAATTCAGGTTAAAAACGCCTGAATTCATTAACTTCCCCACAGTTGAAACTGCCCCGCATACCAACTTCTTTTTGAAAATGTTCATGGGACTATATTTTAAAAAGCCTTGTCAAATGTGACAGGGCTTTTCTTATTTAGATTACTTTTGCACTTGCTTTGATTTACTTTTTTACTATGAAGAAACTTCTTTTTTCTTTTGTTATCGCTTTATTGTTCTCCATCACCGGATTTGCTCAAGCAATAGTGACGGATACTACCATCTACGAAGCACCCGAAAAACAACCTTTCCCATTGCTTGTTACCTGCCTTCCCGCCAGCCATGGCGAAGGCTGGTCGGAAGACAGTGTGCGTGCCTGCGGCGATCTCAACCTGATGAGACTGATGGCCAGAAATATGGTGTATCCCGCTGCGGCCCGGGAGGCCGATATTCAGGGTACTGTCGTAACTCAAATGGTAATTGAGCCTAATGGAAGAATCTCGCGACTGAAGGTGTTGAAAGATATTGGCGGTGGATGTGGTGCTGAAGCCGTGCGCATACTAAGCACCCTCGACAGTCTTGGCCTGCTGTGGCAGCCTGGCTCCAATAGCGGTAAACCTGTTCGCGCGCTCAAGATGCTCCCGTTTCGTTTTCGGCTCACGGAAGAAATTCCTTATTCCATCAGTGAAAGAGGCGACACTATATATAATGTTATTGAAAAGCAACCGGAGTTTAAGGGAGGAACAGAGGCGCTGTTGCAGTTTATCGTCAACCGGCTCGAATACCCCGCTTCCTACATTGACAGTTGCAAAACAGGTGTGATTGAAACCTCTGTCCTGGTTCAGGCCAATGGAAAAATAAAGGTGGAAAATCAATTGGATTTTAATAATCTGGGTTCAGAATTTCAGTTTAATGCCATTAAATTAGTCAACAGAACGGCTGGTATATGGGAGCCGGCTACTTATAAAGGTAAACCTGTATCCACCACTATTCCGGTGCGCACCCTCTTTCAGTCTGATAAACCAGGTTGTAAAGCCATCAACGATAACTTCGATAAAGCGATGCTCTTAGCCAATCAGGCGGTGGCTATTAATGATACAGGTAATACAGATGGTGCTCTCAAAAGAATTTCGGAAGCCATTGCTTTACAGCCCAATAATACCGAACTCCTTTATTACAGGGGAACAATGCTCCTGAATACCAAACAAAATGAAGCCGCATGCGAAGATTATAACCATATCAAGGCTATTCTAGGCCGTACATGGTTTGAACCTGTGCGCAGATTGGTATGCGGGTGGTAAAGTTCCTAATAAATCACGCAATATGAAACATATTACTTTCGCGCTCTCCGCCTTATTATTGTTTATAATGGCCTGCAACTCCAACAATAACAAGCCGTTATTCAACAACGACAGCAAGGATCCCAACCGGAAATGGTGGAAAGAAGCAATAGTGTATCAGATTTATCCGCGCAGTTTTAAGGACAGCAATGGAGATGGGGTGGGCGACCTGCAGGGCATAATTTCTAAACTGGACTATATTGAGTCGCTTGGGGTGGATGTGGTATGGCTTAATCCTGTTTTTGAGTCGCCCAATGAAGACAATGGTTATGATATCAGTGACTATAAAGGTATCATGAAAGAATTTGGGACAATGGATGAGTTTGAGACGCTGCTGGATGAGATGCATGACCGCGGTATCAGGCTGGTACTCGATCTGGTAGCCAACCACTGTAGTACCGAACACGAATGGTTCAAAGCATCCAGAAGTTCGCGCGACAATCCCTACCGTGATTATTTTCACTGGTGGAATGCTGAAAAAGGAAAACCCGCCAAACGTTGGAGTTTTTTTGATGTGGATGGTGATGCCTGGAAGTATGATACCCTGACCAACGCCTATTATTTGCACTACTTTTCTCCCAAACAACCTGATTTGAACTGGGAGAATGAAAAAGTGCGCCAGGAAATGTACAAAATGATGCGTTTTTGGTGCGATAAAGGGGTTGATGGCTTCCGGATGGACGTAATACCTTTTATATCCAAAGACACTACTTTCCCGCAATTGCCTGAAAAACATAAAGGGAACTTTGTGCAATATTATGCCAATGGGCCTCACCTGCATGCGTATCTGCAGGAAATGGACCGCGAAGTCCTTAGTAAATATGATGTAATGTCGGTGGCGGAAGGAATTGGGGTTGCCACTACTGAAGCACTCAGTTTTGTAGATCCCGATCGGAAGGAACTCAATATGCTGTACCATTTTGAAGGTATGGATCTGGGTTACCTTCCTAATCAATTCAAAACACCTGACCCCAAAGGATATTCATTGTTAGAATTCAAAAATATATATTCTAAATGGGACGGCGTTTTTGCCGAAAAAGGATGGGGAACGATTTACCTTGGCAACCACGATCAGCCCCGAATGGTCACGCGTTGGGGGAACGACAGTCCGGAATACAGGGAACTGTCCTCCAAAATGTTGTCCACTTTTCTCCTGACCATGCGCGCTACTCCTTATTATTATTTTGGCGACGAATTAGGGATGAACAATATCAAATTCGACAGCATCGAAGATTACCAGGATATTGAGTCAATCAATATGTATACCCAGACCCAAAAGCGCGGCGGTGATCTCCCCCAATTTATTGCCGCACAGAAAATATCCGCCCGCGATAATGGACGCACGCCGTTTCAATGGGACAATTCGCCCAATGCCGGTTTTTCCAATGGTAAGCCCTGGCTAAAAGTCAATCCAAATTATACTACGGTCAACGTGGCAGCACAGGAAAATGATCCAAATTCTGTCCTTAGCTACTTCAAAAGCCTGGTCAAACTCCGCAAAAATGAATTGGCCCTGGTATATGGAAAATATACTCTTCTAGATCCGAAAAATCCGAATGTGTACGCCTATTCCAGAGATTGGGAAGGACGGAGAATTCTGGTGCTCCTCAATTTTACCGCCAAAAATGCTTCGGTCTATACAGGTATTGACATGAGTAAAGCGAAAGTTCTGCTCGGCAATTACTCTTCCGTTATTTCCAGCGTTCAACTGCGGCCTTACGAAGCGGTGGTGTATCAGTTGTAGGAAAATAATTATCAACTGATCACCGACACACTGATAACTACTCAACAGGCAACGCCAAAAAACAATCAAACGACAATGGGGCAAAATTAAAAAGATCACTGCCTTTAATGTTTTTGATAATAATCAATGCGGACTGCTCTCCCTTTTTAGCAACAAAATGGTCAACTGATAAAAGATTGCATTGCATTTTTCACCAATAAAAAATACACTTTTCAGGAGCAGCGGGAGTTGGCGGTGTTTCGTATGCTGCCAATTGAAAACTACCCAGAAAAGAAATACAAGACTGGCCAATAAACCCACCCAATGGCTGCGGTTGACCATAGAGAAATCTGCGCCCAGGAGAAATTTTTTGAAGATACGCTGCATTTCAGGAACGTACCACTCACCACTAACTCGAGTGATCGGCTACAATTAGCCAATGTCCATTTATTTTTTTCCATAGCAGTGAATAATATCCACTCAATTCATCTTTTTCCCTTTTGAGATGCCATTTGCCAATAACAAAGGCCGACTTTTTGGATAATGGTTCCACTTTCAGAATGGTGAAAGTGAGTGTACCCATTGCGGCTCTGGTAGCGTACCCTTTTTGGTAATTGGAAAGCGTTTGCGACCATCCGCGGGTAAGTCCCCGGGAACCGATAAAACAAAGGCTGTCTGATCGCCAATAACCAGCCATAAAGGCTTCAAGATCACCATTGTTCCAGGCAATTTCCTGGGCATCCATCACTGCATAAATGGCTTTTTCTGTTTTCGTGGATTGCGCATGAACAGCGGTGATCAGAAAGGAGCAAAAAAACAGGAATATTATTTTTTTCAACATAGCATATTATTTTGTTAAAACAGCCTGCAATTACGCCATTAATTGGGTTATTCGTCAAATTTTGGTCTAAAAAAATTGAATACATACTTATTGGTGAAATTAATATGAATGCCGTATCTTGGCCGCCACTTGGTTGTTTTTACAATACCTTTTTTGTTCAATAAATAGTATAAAGCTTTATTTTAATGCCCAGCCTTTTTTACTTTAACGCTTTAATCTTCTTCAGTTTTTTCACCTTTTTACTCATTTTTATGTTACGAAGCACTTTACAATTAATTATTGCCCTTCTTTTATTGGGTTTTCAGGCAACAGCACAAGACCGCTCTATTTCGGGTAAGGTCAGCAGTTCTGACGGCGAGGCGCTGATTGGCGCTACCATTAAGGCAAAAGGCGCTACCGCAGGAGCCAACACAGATATTGATGGGAAATTCACCATCAGGGTCCCCGCTGCTGTGTCTTTCTTGGTCTTCTCATACACGGGATACACAGACAGGGAAGTCGCAATTCCGGCATCCGGAGATATGAATGTTACCCTCGAGGTCGCCTCCAATACCTTGGGTGAAGTCGTTATCTCCACTGGTAGCCGCGCTTCACAGCGCACGATTACCGATTCGCCGCTCCCGATTGACGTTATTGGCTTTAAAGATCTGCAAAGCACCGGACAAACAACCTTCGATAAAGCGTTGCAATATCGCGTGCCTTCGTTCAACTCGGTCAATACACCGGTGAATGATGCCACAACACTGCTTGATCCTTACGAAATTCGCAACTTAGGCCCAAGCCGCACATTGATCCTGATCAACGGCAAACGCAAAAATCTTAGTTCATTATTATATGTGCAGTTCTCTCCCGGCCGTGGTGAGACAGGTGTAGACCTTTCCGCAATTCCTACCGATGCGATCAAACGGGTGGAAATTCTCCGCGATGGTGCATCTGCACAATATGGTTCTGATGCCATTGCAGGGGTAATGAATGTGATCCTGAAAGACCGCTACGAATACTCGTCGCTGAATCTTTCGAGTGGTGTCACAACAGCAGGCGACGGTGCTACTTATGGCATTTCGTTCAACAGTGGTGCCAATTTTGGTGAAAGAGGATTCCTCAATTATACCCTGGCATTTAACCAGCAAGACAATGCTATCCGTTCGGGGACTGTCGATCTCGTAACAGAAATCGCCACTTTCGGCAATCCATCCAAACCACAATCTGATCCGGCCAACCAGCCGATTGTTGATTACCTGAAAAAATACCCCACTGCCAATAACCTGAATGGTACTGGCGAAATTACCGCAGCAAAATTCTTAATTAACGGCGGTATTCCAGTTGCTGGATTGGGATTATTGTATGCCAATGCAGCTGCAGTAACCAAAAAAGTGTTCAGTAATGCCAATTACCGCACCCCATACTGGAAAGAGGATTATGGCCTTTTGCACGCTGCTGATGAAGAATACATCGGTTATATGCCTACTTTTGAAGGCGATTTATTCGATTACAATGCTACTATCGGCGTGAAAGACGAACACAATGGCTGGAACCACGATCTGAGTTTTACAGTGGGCGGTAACAGTCAACTGTATACTGTTGAAAATACCGTCAACCATTCGCTTGGCGCCAATAGTCCGACTTCATTCAAACCGGGCGGTTTCAATTTCCACCATGTGGTAGGTAACTTCGATATTTCCAAAGCATTGACGGATAAATTCAGTATTGCCTTCGGTTCAGAAGCGCGTTCTGAAACATTCCAGATTATTGCAGGTGATACTGCTTCTTATTCCGGTGGTGGAGCGAATTCGTTCCCCGGTATTCTTGCAGATAACGCCAAAACGAACTCCCGCTTTAACCTTGGTGCTTATTTCGATGCGAGTTACGAGATCACCAGTAAATGGTTGATCAATGGTACTGTTCGCGCGGAAAAGTACAGTGATTTTGGGGAAGCCTATGTTTGGAAGGCTTCATCCCGGTACAAAATCAGCAATAAAGTGGTATTTCGTGGTTCGGCATCTACTGGTTTCCGCGCGCCAACGCTCCACCAGATTTATGCACAGTCTACCCAGGCTTCTTTTGCCGATGGTTTTATTCAGCTTTCCGGTTTGTTCAACAATAAAAGTGTTCCGGCGCGTTTACTGGGAATACCTTCGCTGAAACCGGAAAAATCCACCAACTATACCATTGGAATTGGCTTATCGCCCACCAAAAACCTGAATATTACACTTGATTATTACTCGATCAAAATCAAAGACCGGATCGTTTACAGCTCTTCGATCACATCCAGTGCGGGCGATTCCACTTCAACATTGTATAATATCCTGAAAGCGGCCAATGTCAAAAGTGTTCAATTCTTTATTAACGGTGTTGAGACCAATACACAAGGTATTGACTATGTGGTGAGTTACAGAAACATTGGGTTGGGAACAGGTACATTAGGGATTAACCTTGCAGGTAATATTACCCTGAAAAATGAGATCGTAGGTAAACCTAATGACCCGGAAGCAATCAACAAGGCTGGTTCCAGTATCCTGAATGAGCAAATTCAGTCGTTGTTGACCGAAGGCCGCCCATTGTACAAAACGATTCTTGGATTTGATTATGCTATTGGCCGGTTCAATTTTAACCTGAACAATACCCTGTTCGGACCAACCCGCTTCCAGGATTTAGATAATGATTACGATGTTGACGGCGAAAGTATCATGAAACACATCAAACAGGAATTCAAGCCTGCTGTAGTTACAGATTTGAATATTGGCTATAATATCAACAAAAAAGTAACGATTTCTGTTACTGCCAATAACCTCCTGAATGTGTTGCCGAAATGGGAACTTGTAGCCATTGACAACGTCGGACAGGCATACCTGGACAACGAAGCCAACAAAAACCTCCTCATCGGCTCCCTCGGTTTCAGCGGCCGGTACAGTATCCTGGGTTACAATGGTTCGCAATTCAGTCAGCTGGGTACCATCCTGAATGCCAACCTGAACGTACGGTTCTAAATTTAGTTATCCGGTAATTAGTTATCAGTCGTAGATTGCACCGCAAGTATTTCGTTTGTTTGAAAAGCGAAACGCAGCAGTGTAATCTACGTTTTTTTTACACGAAAACCACCCAACATCCCGGTCAAAAAAGCGGTCAACATCACAAGACTCATAACTCATAACTCATAACTCATCTCATGCTTCGTTTATTGCCGCTTCTTTTTTTTCTCTTCTGCCAATTGACAGCCTTTTCCCAACTGCCGCAATGGCAGGACAAAGTGGATTCTTCCCTGTTTAATCGCTTCCAAACCGAAGGGGAGGCTGAATTTCTGATCATCATGCAGCAGCAGGCCGATGTTCGGCCTTCCGAACAATTCAAAAGAAAAGAAGACAAAGGGAAATTTGTTTATGAAACGCTTGCTGCGTTGGCCAATAACACGCAAACGCGGGTAAGGGAAATACTCACCCACGAAAATGTCCCTGCTCAATCCTTTTGGGTAGTCAATGCTTTATGGGCCAAAGGCTCTTTAAATCTTATCGAAACCATCGCCAATCTCCCGGAAGTGGCGCGAATCGAGGACAATCCAGTTATTCATCGCCCAAAACTACCGGAATCAGTCGCAGGAGAGGTTGAAGAACGACTCACACCCATTTCCTGGGGCCTCACCCAAATTAATGCCGACGATGTGTGGGCATTGGGCTACACTGGCACCGGGGTCGTGGTAGGCGGACAAGATACTGGTTATGAGTGGAATCACGCCGCTATCAAAAGTAAATACCGGGGCTGGAATGGCGCATCACCCGATCACAACTACAATTGGCACGATGCTATCCACGCCTTGATCAATGGAGGTACTAATTCCTGCGGATTAGACCTAGTTGCTCCTTGCGACGATGATAATCATGGTACCCATACGATGGGCACCATGGCTGGCGGGCCCAATACCGACAGCATTATTGGTGTGGCACCAAGTGCCAAATGGATTGGTTGCCGCAATATGGAGGAAGGAGATGGCACTCCATCCACCTATATTGAATGTTTTCAATGGTTCATTGCCCCAACTAATCTCCTCGGAAGTTTGCCCAATTCAGCAATGGCACCTCACGTGATCAATAATTCCTGGGGATGTCCAACATCAGAAGGATGTACTTCAGGGAACTTTGCAACCATGGAAACAGCCGTCATTAATGTGCGTGCTGCTGGAATTTTAGTCGTGGTATCTGCTGGGAACGATGGCTCTGCTTGCAGCACAGTGAGTACTCCCGCTGCCATTTATTCCAGTTCTTTTACCGTCGGCGCAACCAACAGCAGCGATAATATTGCCAGTTTCAGTAGCCGGGGGCCTGTTATCAATTATGGGGCATCCCATACAAAACCAGACGTGAGTGCTCCCGGTGTAAATATTACATCTTGTGTAGGCAACAGCAATGCCAGCAGTTCTTATGGTTACAACGGGACTTACAGCGGTACCAGTATGGCCGGCCCACACGTAGCAGGTGCTGCCGCATTGATCATGTCGGCCCGACCGGATCTCAAAGGAAATGTGGTTGCTTTGGAAAATTTGCTGAAAGCAACTGCTGTGCCTCGGTATGCAATCGCCCCTTTTTGTGGAGGAGATATTGGCACAACATTACCCAATAATGTGTATGGAGCAGGGCGCATCGACGTACAGGCAGCGGTATTAGCGGCACTGGCATTGCCGGTCGAGCTCTTCTATTTCAGAGCAGAAGGAGGACTCAATGTGGTTCATCTGTTGTGGGGAACGCAAAATGAAATGGATTGTGCGAATTTTGAAATTGAAAGGAGCCGGGATGGTTCAGACTGGTTGTCGATCGGGCAACAATCCTGTTTATCCGCTTCACTTGCCGAACGCCATTATACGTTTCCCGATAAAGATCCATTGCAAGGCACCAGTTATTACCGCCTGAAACAAATAGATCGAAACGGGATGTTCTCCTTCAGCCCGGTTGTCATATTTCATGGTACTGCTGATCATATTTTGTTGCGGATAACGCCCGTCAGAGCCTCCGGAAGTATATTTTCCGACATTTCAGGCGTGGAAATTCTGCCCCAATGGTCGGTGGACATTTATACAATCGACGGACGGCTGATAACACATTCCGCCGCATTGCAACAGGGAAATATCGCTTTGCCCACCTTGACTCCCGGCGTATATTTAGCACAACTTCGGGACGAAAATGGGCGGGTATTGTCGCAGGATCGGTTTGTTTGGTGAGTCTCTGACACGTTGCTAAGCTCCCGACCATTTGCCTTTGTTCGAGTTCAGGCCCTCCAGTTTTTCCTGGAGGGCCTGATCTATCGCTGCTTTCTCTGCCTGGATATCTGCATGCACCCTGTGGACGCCAATTTCTGAGTCGGCTTTCAATTTATTCAGGGTCGCATTCTGGCGTTGGGTGACCTGTTCTTTATGTGTCATTTCATATACGTGTTCGTGGTTGTGGAGGAGGTAGTCGTATGGGCTGCGGTAAGAAATCAGTTTCACTAAAATCGGTGCGGTTTCGATGGCTACGAAAAGCAATGTAATAAACCATACTGCCAGTAATATCGCTTCGCTTGATGCCGAAAGCCTGCTTAGTGCTTCCATTCGGGCAGCCAGGCCATTGAACCTCGACCGTTCGAGCCCGGTAATTTCTCCTTGGACAGTGGAATTGATGCTTTTAATTGCCAGTTCTTTTTCTGCAATTGCTGGCAGGTTGGCCGCTTGCGTTTGTTGAAATTCCAGGACTGCTTTATCGGCTTCCTCTTTTTTGGCTTTGTAAATGGGGCCAAGGTTGCGCTGGCCCGATCCGCCTGTGCCGTCGGCTTCTTGTACGGCCCTTAATGCCAGCGTATCTCTGGCAGCAGTTTTATCGGCTATTTCCTGTTTTAATTGCGCGATTTCAGCGGTATAAGTGGTTAGTTGTGTTTCAAATCGCGCTTTCACCTTATCTTCCTGGTTTTTGTATACCTCTTGTTCCATTTGTGCAATTTCCGTATTAATCTCTTTTTCAAAAATTTTCATTTCCAGCGGCTTCGAAATCACCAATGCCAGCAACACCGCTAATCCAACGCGCGGAAAGGCAATAATGAGGTCCTTATACCATTTGCCATTATTTTTCATACTCATGACGATATACCGGTCGAGGTTGAAGATCATCAGTCCCCACACCAATCCGAAAGAAACCGCTGCAAGCCAGGAATCAAAAACCGTATATAATGCATAGCCCGACGAAAAAAAAGCCAGGACTCCTGTGAAAAACACGGTGGCCCCAATTCCCATATACTTATTCCGGTCGGTGGGGCATTGTTCAAGAATACTCTGATCGGTGCCGGAGCAAAAAATAAAAAAGCGTGCTGCTTTAAACATGATAAATTCCAGAAAAAATGAAAGTCAAAACACCGGTCTTTCCTGCAGATAAATCGGTCTTTTCGACCAAAGTAATTGTATTAACGCCGGGATTTTGTTTTTAGCATAGTAGTGTTCTTAACATAGTTCTATTTTGTTAAAATTACCTGCTTTTTATTAGCTATATTATTTTGATCTTTTCTAAATAATAAATTCTAAAGGATGTAATTTTAACGAAAGGTGACAATTGGCGTTTTCATTCATAGGTTTGCACCGTAAAACGAAAGGCGAAAAAGATCTGTTAAGGAACATTTCTTTATACTTTTGGCCCGGTTTTTAAAATAACGGCGTTTATTTTTTTTTCATTAGCAACTATATCACTGACTATCAATGAGTTGGTTTACAAAATTTTTAAGTTCTTCCATCGGTCAAAAGACAATTATGTCGCTGACCGGTATTTTCTTGATGCTATTTCTGGTTATTCACCTGATCGGCAATTTTCAATTACTGAAAGACGACGGTGGCGAGGCATTTAATACTTATGCCTTTTTTATGACGCACAATATGCTGATTAAAATCATCTCTTACTCCCTTTATGCCTTTATCCTTTGGCATGCGGTTCAGGGTATACGCCTTTGGCTGAATAACCGGGCTGCACGCGGCAATGTGCGCTATGCGGTCAATCATACCCGTGGCAGCGAACGTTCTGCCCGAAATATGGCTTGGTTTGGCATCGTTATTTTTGTCTTTATTGTATTGCACATGATCCAGTTTTGGCTGCAAATGAAATTGGGGGTGCTGCCTCCGGTGGATGTAGCGGCCTATGATCATCCGGTCACCAACCTGTATTTACCTGTGAAAGAGGCCTTCCAAAATGGTGGTTATGTCTTGTTTTATGTGGTTTCCATGGTGGTAATTGGTCTGCACTTGTGGCACGGTTTCTGGTCTGCCTTCCAAACCCTGGGCATGAATCACCCGCGTTACAATGGACTGATAAAAACAGTAGGTTACACTTATGCAATAGGCGTCTCTGCAGGTTTTGCACTTATTCCATTGTGGATTTATTTCTCTAAATAAATCCAGCAAACTCATCATTTTGAACGAGGCGATGTCCGGTACATCGGTTATTATATTCAAGTCATGGCAAAAGCATCCGATCAGAATTTAGACAGCAAAATACCCGCCGGCGATATGGCGGAAAAATGGACCAAATACAAAGGTTCCGTATCTCTTGTTTCTCCGAATAATAAACGCAATATCGATGTTATTGTCATCGGTACAGGGCTCGCAGGCGCTTCAGCCGCCGCGTCTTTGGGCGAGTTAGGCTACAGTGTAAAAGCGTTTACTTTTCACGATAGTCCCCGTCGTGCGCACTCTATTGCCGCACAAGGCGGTATCAACGCTGCCAAAAACTACCAAAATGACGGTGATTCAGTCTACCGTTTATTTTACGATACGATTAAAGGTGGCGACTACCGGGCACGGGAAGGCAATGTTCATCGCCTGGCAGAAGAATCCACCAAAATTATCGACCAATGTGTGGCACAAGGTGTTCCTTTTGCCAGGGAGTATGGTGGTTTGCTCGACAACCGTTCTTTCGGTGGAACACAAGTGAGCCGTACATTTTATGCCCGGGGCCAAACCGGTCAGCAATTGCTCATTGGCGCTTACCAGGCGCTGAGCCGGCAGGTGTCGCTGGGTACTGTAAAGTTGTACAACCGCCACGAGATGCTCGATGTGGTAATTGTTGATGGCAAATGCCGCGGTGTAATTGTCCGCAACCTGCTTACCGGTGAATTGGAGCGCCATTCCGCACATGCCGTGGTGTTAGCAACCGGTGGTTACGGCAACGTCTTTTACCTGAGTACCAATGCAATGATGTGTAATGTAACGGCAGCCTGGCGCGCACACCGTCGCGGTGCCTATTTCGCCAATCCTTGTTACACACAAATTCACCCAACTTGCATTCCTGTATCCGGCGATTACCAGTCCAAACTGACACTGATGTCGGAATCTCTCCGCAATGATGGTCGGTGCTGGGTACCGAAAAATATTGCTGATATTAAAAAGAATCCAAACGATATTCCTGATTCGGAGCGCGATTACTATCTCGAACGCAGGTATCCTGCTTTCGGAAACCTGGTTCCGCGCGATATCGCCAGCCGCGCCGCTAAAATGGTGTGCGACGAAGGCCGCGGCGTTGGACCTTCAGGCCTTGCTGTTTATCTCGATTTTGCCGATGCTATTAAACGCGATGGGCAGGCTGCTATTTCCGAACGGTACGGTAATCTTTTCGAGATGTACGAAAAGATTACGGGTGACGATCCCAACAAAATGCCAATGCGCATTTATCCGGCTGTGCACTATACCATGGGTGGTTTGTGGGTCGATTATGAATTGATGACCAATATTCCGGGACTTTATGCCTGTGGCGAAGCCAATTTCAGTGACCACGGTGCCAATCGCCTCGGTGCGTCTGCTTTGATGCAGGGGCTTGCTGATGGCTATTTTGTATTGCCATACACCATTGGCTCTTATTTAAGTAAAGAAATCAAAACGGGGGAAATTTCAACAAGTTCTCCGGAGTTTGATGCTGCAGAAAAACACGTAACAGATACCATTGCCCGCCTGCTCAGTGTAGGAGGTAGTCAAAGTGTAGAGAGTTTCCACCGCCGCCTCGGCCATATTACTTGGGATAAATGCGGTATGGGCCGTAATGAGCAAGGTTTGAAACAGGCGATTGAAGAAATAAAAGCCCTGCGCACGGAATTCTGGAGCGATGTATTTGTCCCCGGAACCGATCAGGAATTCAATCCTGAACTCGAAAAAGCACTCCGCGTAGCGGACTTTATCGAGCTGGGCCAACTGATGTGTGAAGATGCACTTCACCGCAAAGAATCCTGCGGCGGTCACTTCCGGGAAGAATACCAAACACCAGAAGGAGAGGCACTTCGCGACGACGAAAACTTCATGTATGTGGCTGCCTGGGAATGGAAAGGGGAAGGCGAAAAAGCCGAACTCCACAAAGAGGCATTAGAGTATGAAATTGTAAAAGTGGCGCAACGCAGTTATAAGTAGCGGTGACCCTTGCGGTCGCCCGGCCACGATTCCGGTTGCTCAATTGTTTTGTTAACGATGAACTACGCCAGTTTCAGTAAAAACGCCCCTGAAAAGCCTCGAAACGGTGGTTATTGTCGAATATTCGAACATGAATCCGGAACCATTATAGCCATTATCGCAGATGGTTCAGGTGCGGATCCATGCGATTGGAAGGCAGCGGAAACGGCAGGAAAAGTGATTGAAACAACCATTGAACCGGCAGCAACAGTTGATAAAGCCTTAATGATAGCAGCTGTTAAAGATGCTGGAAAAGCGGTGGCTGAAATATTCGGTTTGTGTAGTGGTGCAAAAACATCTTTGGGGATGGTCGTGCTGGAAAAAAATGGAATTTACAGGCTGATAAATCTCGGCGACAGTAAAGCTTTTCATTTTAATGGCAGTGACCTCTCCGCGCAAATAACCGGACAAAACGATAGTCTCTTAGGCGAAAAATTGCCTGAATTGGTTGTTCTGGAGGGCCTGTTAAATAAAAAGGAAGGAATAGTGCTGTTGAGCAGAGGAGTGGTCGGGCATAATGGCAGAGCTTTTTTGCCTGACTTTCGGTACCTCTTTTCAAAAGCAAATCCGGAAAATAACTTGCCGGTACTGATGGAACGATACCTCCAGGGACAGCAGGAAGATCTGACAGTGGTATTTGTGGTTAATGGATAATGATTATCTAAAAAACCTCACAACTATTTAATATTCAATATTGTAAATATGAAACTGACACTCAAAATATGGCGCCAGGGCGGCAAATACAAAGGTGAGTTTGTCACTTACCAGTTGCCCAACGTAAGTGAGCACATGTCGTTCCTGGAAATGCTCGACGTATTGAATGAGCAACTCGTGAGCAAACGCGAAGAACCGGTGGCATTCGAGCACGATTGTCGCGAAGGTATTTGCGGCTCCTGCTCCATGGTAATCGATGGTCGTCCGCACGGCCCCATGAAAGGCACTACCACCTGCCAGGTGCACATGCGCCATTATAATGATGGCGACACCATCGTTATTGAGCCATTCCGGGCCCAATCGTTCCCGGTATTAAAGGATCTTGTGGTGGACCGTTCTTCTTTCGACCGGATTATTCAGTCAGGGGGGTATATCAGCGTGAATACCGGACAGGCACAAGATGCCAACAACATTCCGATTGAAAAGGACCAGGCCTCCCGCGCATTCGATGCGGCTACTTGTATCGGCTGCGGTGCGTGTGTAGCAGCTTGTCCAAACGCTTCGGCTATGTTGTTCACCTCTGCCAAAGTTAGCCACCTCGCACTCATGCCACAAGGTCAGGTAGAGCGCAAACGCCGTGTAATGAACATGATCGCCCAAATGGACAAAGAAGGCTTCGGTCAGTGTTCTAATGTGAAAGCATGCGAGGCGGAATGCCCTAAAGAAATTTCGGTATCCAATATCGCCCGCCTGAACCGCGAGTTCATTGGAGCGTCATTGACATCGGAAGCGAAAGTGTAAATAATTATGAGTTGAATAGTTATCAGGTAATTAGTTGTCAATCGTAGAGTGCTCCCGGGAATGCCCATTTTATGGTTCAGATTGAAATAGTTTCAGAACACTCTACGACTGATAATTGATAACTAATTAACCAACAACAATTAATATGGGAACAACATTCATTATTCGCCCAATTGATTCGGCTGACAATACTGCTGTTGCGCACATTATTCGTACGGTGATGACGGAGTTTGGCGCTGTAGGAAAAGGGTTTTCCATTGAAGATCCGGAAGTAGACGCGATGTTTGAATCCTATAACCAGCCACGGTCACTATACCTTGTCGTAACCGATGGTGAAACTGTTTTGGGGTGCGGTGGAATTGCGCCACTTAAAGGCGGCGACGATGATACCTGCGAACTTAAAAAAATGTATTTCCTGCCGAAGATGAGGGGGAGAGGCGCTGGCATGGCATTAATGGCCCAATTGGAGTCAGCAGCCCAAACCTTTCGATTCAAAGTGATATACTTAGAGACACTCGACCGTATGGAACAGGCGAATATCTTGTATAAAAAATCAGGGTTTATCGGATTGAATGGCCCAATGGGAAACACCGGACACACGAGTTGCGGATTGTTTTACGCCAAAAATATCTAATTGCTGGTCAGAGCATGTCTGTGATTTTGAATCAAAAAAACAGACATGCTCTTAGGAACGATTTGAGTAAAAAGATGCTATACGTTAAACCGGAAGTGCATAATATCACCATCCGTTACCACGTATTCTTTACCTTCCACAGACATCTTTCCAGCTTCTTTAACTTTTGCTTCTGAGCCCAGGGTAATAAAATCGTTAAATTTAATCACCTCTGCACGAATAAACCCTTTTTCAAAATCAGAGTGAATGACACCTGCTCCTTCGGGTGCCTTGGCACCGCGGCGTACTGTCCAGGCGCGGACTTCTTTTACACCAGCAGTGAAATAAGTAATTAAATCAAGCAGGGTGTAACAGGAACGAATCAGGCGATTTTTGCCCGGTTCAGTGAGCCCCATCATTTCCAGAAATTCATTTTGTTCCTCGATGGTTTCCATTTTAACGATCTGTGCTTCGATGCCGGCACAAATCAGGATTACCTCCGCATTTTCGCTGGCAACTGATGCCCGAAATGCTTCGGTATGTGCATTGCCTTTCTCCATGTGGTCTTCGTCCACATTACAAACGTACAACACAGGTTTACTGGTTAACAAGGCCAGGTCTTTAGTGATGATGGCTCTTCCATCTTCATCTAGATCGGCCAGCAGTGTGCGGGCGGGTTTGCCGGTTTCTAAGTGTGCTTTTACGATCGTAAGCACTTCAAGTGCTTTAATATCGTCTTTGCTGCCCACTTTTGCAGCACGGGCAACTTTGTCGAGCCGTTTTTCTACCGTTTCTAGGTCTTTCAGGCCCAATTCGATATCAATAATTTCTTTATCGCGTACGGGGTTGACAGAGCCATCCACGTGTACGACATTGTCGTCGTCGAAACAACGCACAACATGGACGATCGCATCAACTTCCCGGATATTGGCGAGGAACTGGTTCCCCAATCCTTCTCCGGTACTTGCTCCTTTGATTAAACCTGCGATATCCACTATTTCCACTGTAGTGGGTACAGTGCGCTGCGGCGTAATGAGTTCTGCCAATTGGTCGAGCCTTTTGTCCGGAACGGTAATCATACCTAAATTCGGGTCTTTCGTGGCGAATGGATAGTTAGCTGCAAGCGCATTGGCGTTAGTGAGTGCGTTGAAGAGTGTGGATTTGCCTACATTGGGAAGGCCTACAATACCGCATTGGAGTGGCATATACCGAACTTTGTGTTTGTCTGTGAAAAAGCGGGCGCAAAGGTAGGAGTTTTTTGGTTATGATTATAGTTATTCGTACTTTTGCGGTCTTATGACAGAAGAGCAGATTCCACAGGAAGAACTAAACAATGAGCCCAAGGCTGCGTCAGACTATGGTGCCAGTAGTATTACGGCACTTGAAGGGCTCGAAGCGGTGCGGAAACGCCCGGCGATGTATATCGGTGGCACCGATATTAAGGGCTTGCATCACCTTGTTTGGGAGGTGGTCGACAACTCTATCGACGAACATTTGGCTGGATATTGCACGGATATCGATGTAATCATTCGCGCCGATAATAGTATTACCGTAACGGATAATGGCCGGGGTATTCCCACGGGCATGCATCCCAAATTAAAAAAATCGGCCCTTGAGGTCGTCATGACGGTGTTGCACGCCGGTGGTAAATTTGACAAAAATACTTACAAAGTATCCGGTGGTTTGCACGGGGTGGGTATTTCATGCGTGAACGCATTGTCGAATGTTCTGATCGCCGAAGTGCATCGCGAAGGCAAAATTTTTGAACAGGAATACCACAAAGGTAAACCCCAGTACGATGTACGGGAAATCGGAAATTCCGACAGACAGGGAACGATCGTAACGTTCACTCCTGATGATACGATTTTTGAAACGCTCGAATATAAATATGATATCCTCGCGCACCGCCTCCGGGAATTGTCATTCCTCAACAAAGGGCTAACGCTTACCCTTGTTGACGAACGGGAAAAAGAAGAAGATGGCTCGTTTAAATCGGAAACTTTCCACTCGGAAGGTGGTCTGCAAGAGTTTGTGCTTTGGATTGATGAAGCGAAACAAAAAATAATGGAAAAACCGATTTACATCACCGCCAACGAAGAAGGCGTCGATGTAGAGGTCGCTATGAGCTACAATACTTCGTATTCGGAGAATATCATGTCGTTCGTGAATAATATCAGCACGAAGGAAGGTGGTACGCACGTGAGCGGTTTCCGCCGCGCACTTACCCGGGAGTTCAAGAAATACGGAGAAGATGAAGGCTATTTCAAAAAAATTAGCTTTGCTATTTCCGGAGAAGACTTTATGGAAGGTCTAACGACCATTATTTCGGTAAAAGTTCCGGAACCACAGTTCAAAGGCCAAACCAAAGGCGAACTTGGTAATAGTGAAGTGACAGGTATCGTTTCCCGTTGCGTAGGTGATGCGTTGAAAGTATTTTTGGAAGAAAATCCAAATCTTGCCCGCCGTATCATTGATAAAGTAGTGCTTGCTGCTACTGCCCGTAATGCAGCCCGTAAAGCCCGTGAAATGGTGCAGCGCAAAGGTGCACTTACAGGAAGCGGATTACCAGGCAAACTCGCCGATTGCGCCAGCCGAAACCCCGAGGACAGTGAGGTGTTTCTCGTCGAAGGAGACTCCGCGGGTGGTACAGCCAAACAAGGCCGCAACCGCCATAATCAAGCTATTTTGCCGCTCCGTGGTAAAATTCTGAACGTGGAAAAAGCACTCGAATACAAAATTTACGAAAACGAAGAAATCAAAAATATCTTTACCGCCCTCGGTGTAAGTATTTCTGAAAACGATGAAGGAGTGCGTATCCTGAATGTCGACAAGCTGCGCTACCACAAAGTAGTGATTATGTGTGACGCCGACATCGATGGTAGCCACATCACCACCCTGATCCTGACGTTTTTCTTCCGGTACATGAAGACGCTGATAGAAAGAGGCCATATTTATATTGCCCAACCGCCTTTGTATTTGGTTAAAAAAGGCAAAAATCAGCGGTATTGCTGGAACGATAAACAACGAAAAGAAGCCGCTATGGAGTTTTCCGGCGGTCGGGAAGACGACGATTCTGTAAAAGTACAGCGCTATAAAGGTCTTGGCGAAATGAATGCAGAGCAATTGTGGGAAACCACTATGGACCCTGAATTCCGTATCCTTAAACAAGCAACGATCGAAGATGCTGCCGAAGCCGACCGGATGTTTGCGATGCTGATGGGCGATGAAGTGCCACCGCGCCGCGCCTTTATCGAGGCAAATGCGAAGTACGCACGAATAGATGTTTAATCTGTTGCCGGTTAATTAGTTATCAGTTGTAGAGTGTTCCCCAAGCATGCTGTTTTATGGTTCAAATCGCCCTGCTTGAGGAACACTCTACAACTGATAACTACCTTTCCTCCACCGGACAACTATTCAGGCCCACAATCGCATAAATCGGGCAGAAGCTGACTGCGCTGGTAAGAACGAAAATACAGCCGAGTGCCAGCAATACATACCCTATTGCTCCCACTACCGTACCGCTGAAATACAGTCCGGCGAAGACGATCGCCAGGATAACACGAATAATTTTGTCGCTCGAACCCATGTTCTTTTTCATAATATTACCATTTTGATGTGTGAAAAAAAGATACGCCCCAACCAATAATGGCTGCGATACTGATACAGATCAGGCAAACTACGATTACTTTTGCCCAGATTGGAGCGTCTTTGAGCATACTGTAATTATTTTATGCTGCAAATCTCCGGCGTAGGGGAGTGCAATTGTGCTACTTAAGTTACACAAGCCCCGTATTTTTTATTTTTCCACGCATCAATTGGATGGAACCTTTTTTTTCAAGCAGTTTCAGCATCCGGGAGGCTACCACACGGACGGTTCCAAGGTCGTCGGCAATGTTCTGGTGTGACAGGACGATCAAATCGCTCTGTACCAGATTAAATTTCTCTTTCAGGTATTTTTCTAAGCGCTTATCTAAATGCTGAAACCCAACTTCCTCCACCAGCCCGAGCAACTCTTCAAAACGTTTGCCGTAAGCATCCAGTACAAAATCGAACCAAACCGGATACCGCCTCGCTAATTGCCAATTGACTTCCGTCGGTAAAAGAATAATTGTTGCAGCCTGCTGTACAATGGCTTTTATCTTGCTCTTTTCCCGCTTCAAACTCGCCGACAGGGTCAACGCACAGCTCTCACCGGGATGAATATAATACAGCAAAATTTCATGTCCATTAGTATCCGACCGAACTACTTTCAGTACTCCTTCGACTACCAGAGGTATATAATTGATGGTATCGCCAGTGTTCAGCAACACACTGCCCATCGCCAGTTCCATCGTTTGGGCCTGTGCTGCAATAGCCGTTGCAATGTCAGCAGATTGGGCCAATAAAGGGAAATGGCTGCGGATTTGGCGGAAAATATCTTTTTGGTTCATGTGTTAGTTATCTGTTACCAATATGTTAATTATCAATTACCATTTATCGGTATATTAGTTGTCAGTCGCAGATTACACTGGAGACATATCAGGAATAACGCTAGGTCATGTGTTCTTACGGTGTAATTTACGACTGTTAACTGATATCGTGATAACTAATAGACTGATAACTCATATCCATGCAACACCTCAAAAAAAATACCGTCCTTTGGTGCAACCTGCCGTTAAAGCATTGACATTTGCGCCGGTTTCCTTTTATCAGTTAAAAAACAGGCATGAGTAATCTCGACTGGGCAGTACTTATCGTTACGTTGTGTGGCATAATCATTTATGGGCTTTATAAAAGCCGGACTTCCAAAGACATGGAAGGCTATTTCCTCAGTAACCGCAATCTCCCCTGGTGGATGGTGCTGTTGAGCATCATGGGTACACAGGCCAGCGCGATTACCTTTATGAGTGCGCCCGGACAAGCATTTACCGATGGTATGCGGTTTGTGCAATACTATTTCGGATTGCCGCTAGCAATGATCGTATTGAGCATCACTTTTGTTCCGATGTTTACCAAACTGAAAGTATTCACCGCTTATGAATACTTAGAGCAGCGTTTTGATTTAAAAACCCGCACTTTTACCTCTGCTTTATTCCTCCTTTCCCGTGGTTTCTCCACAGGCATCAGTATTTACGCACCCACCATTATTCTGTCCTCCTTGTTGGGCTGGGACGTTTTTTGGACCAATATTGTGCTGGGGGGGCTGCTCATTATTTATACCGTGAGTGGGGGGGCCAAAGCGGTGGCTTATACCCAGCAATTGCAATTGGGCATCATTTTTACCGCAATGTTTATTGCCGGATATTATATCGTGCACCGATTACCACCGGGCATCGGTTTTTTAGATGCGGTGCATGTGGGCGATGCTGCCGGGAAAATGAATGTCATTACTACCGGATTTACGGAAAACGGATTTAACTGGAAAGACCGGTACAATATAGTGAGCGGCATTATTGGTGGCTTTTTCTTAGCCATGTCCTATTTCGGTACCGACCAAAGCCAGGTAGGCCGCTACCTGACCGCCAAAAATGCAAAAGAAAGCAGCCGGGGATTGTTGATGAACGGGGTGGTGAAAATCCCGATGCAATTTTTTATTCTGTTGATCGGCGTACTATTATTTACCTATTATCAATTCAATACGGGACCTGTTTTTTTTAATGGTGCCATCAAAAATAAAACCTATGCGGTCGAATACAGCAACCAGTTGACAGCCGTCCAAACGCGGTTTGACTCCATGAGTCTTGTTCAATCGACCATGGCCCAATCCTATGTGGATGCCCTGAAAACGAATGCCCCAACCGCCCCGGCACTTGGGGCGGGTATTGCCCTCAATAGTCAGGCAATCAATGGTTTGCGCAATGAATACAAGGCAGTGCTCAAAAAAGCAGACCCGTCTTTAGACACCAACGATACGAATTATATCTTCCTTCGTTTTGTAGTGGATACCTTGCCCAAAGGTTTAGTTGGGTTGTTAATTGCCGTGATTTTTCTGGCCTCCTGGGGCTCCATTGCCGCTGCCCTGAACTCCCTTTCCAGCTGCACCATGGTCGATTTTTATTTGCGGTTTAAGAAGCACCATGTTCACCCGGACAAGCAAGATGCCTATGAAGAGCGGAAATACCATATTTCACGGTGGTTTACCCTGGCATGGGGGATTTTTTGTATCATTGTGGCGGAGTTTTCCACGCAGATCGGTAGTTTAATCGAAGCGGTAAATATCCTGGGATCGCTGTTTTACGGTGTAATTCTGGGCATTTTTCTGGTGGCTTTTTATATGAAAAAAATTGGCGGCAATGCGGTGTTTATTGGGGCAATCATCGGCGAAATAATGGTCGTGACCTTGTTTCTGCTGGACCGGTATGATATTATCGGACTTGGTTTCCTGTGGCTGAATGTATTCGGTGCTCTGGGTGTTATTGTCGTGGCATTTATTGCAGAGCATTTAGGGGCGCTGCTCAAAGGTAATCATCCATCTAATCAATCCGGAGTATAATATGCGTTCCAATAGCCTTTTTCAACTCGCTGTAATCGTTGCCGCACTTGGCTTTTTTGTCGATGTGTACGACCTGCTGCTGTTCAGCATTATCCGGAAAGTCAGTTTGGCCAGCCTCGGCCTTTCGCCCGAACAAGTGCTGTCGGAAGGCGAGTTCCTCATCAGTATCCAGATGGTCGGGATGATGATTGGCGGTATCATTTTTGGAATTATCGGCGACAAGAAAGGGCGGTTAACTGTACTTTTTGGGTCTATTTTATTGTATTCCATTGCCAATATCCTCAACGGTATGGTGACCGACGTTCACCAATATGCCTGGTTGCGGTTCATTGCCGGCGTGGGTCTGGCGGGCGAACTCGGCGCTGGTGTCACCTTGGTAAGTGAATTACTCCCGAAAGAAAAACGCGGTGTAGCCGCTTCCATGATCGCGTCATTCGGGATTTTAGGTGCCGTCACCGCATTTTTTACCAACCAGTATTTTGATTGGCGGGTATGTTACTATATCGGTGGGGGACTTGGCCTGATCCTGTTGGCTATGCGGGTCACCGTGCAGGAAAGCGGCTTGTATAGCCAGGTGGCCCAATCCAAGGTGCAACGTGGAAATTTTCTGATGTTTTTCACCAATCGCAGCCGGTTTGTCCGGTATGCACGGTGTGTATTGATAGGCATACCTGTCTGGTATATCATCGGGGTGCTGGCCACCTTTTCCGACCAGTTTGGAAAAGCCTTTGGTATAGTGGATGTGGATCCTGCCAAAGCCATTTTATACCTGTACCTGGCCATTGCCCTGGGCGACCTGAGTGTTGGCTTCCTTAGCCGGTATTTGCAAAGCCGCAAAAAGGCCCTGTTTATCTTTTACGGAATCACCATTTTTTTTATGGTCCTGTTTTTTTTCCAAAACGGCGGCACCGCACAATCCTTCTACCTGTTATGTTTCGGATTGGGCTTTGGTGCGGGATTCAATGTCGTGTACATCACCATGAGTGCTGAGCAATTTGGCACCAATTTACGGGCTTCCGCCGCTATCAGTATTCCCAATATGGTGCGCGGGGCATTGCCGTTGATTATCCTGGTGTTTAAATTTTTCCGGAACACCTTCGGCAGTTACGTGACCGGCGGGTGGGTCACTGGTGCTATTCTTTTTGCCATTGCATTAACGGCAGGATGGTTTATGGAAGAGACGTATGGGAAGGATTTAGATTTTGTGGAGGAGTGATACTCTTTTTTAGTAGGGACTGCGACAAGAGGGTCAAGGTTTTGGGTTATTGTCGTGCCAGTTGGCGGGATACTCTTTTGGCAGGGTTGCTATTGTCCGGGCATTAGGGCCCGGTACGAGCGACCTTCGCAGTCGCTCTCCCCAGTACCAATAGTCAAAAAACTACCCTCAAAAACCCCAATTTTTTCAATCCTGAATTAAAAACAGAATAGAAAATATTAAAATTCGAACATTAAACCAACCTTTTTCCGCCTATTTACGTAACCAATATACCCTTATGCCCGCAGCACACATCTTCATTTTAATAAAAATAATATCATGAAACAACATTTACCGCCAACTGCCCATTTAATCCTGTTCGGGGGCCTCCTCTTTTTTTCGGTTATCACTTTTGCGAATCCAGCGATTACATTTTGTGCCAAAAGCCCCAGTTCTTTTTGGTTAAATTTTGCGGTTATTACGTTTGCCAATCCTGCCAATCCTCCAGCTGCAATAGTGCAATCACCTTCCAATGTTGTTTCCATTTCCGGAAAAGTGAAACAGGAATGTGGCGAAGCTGTCGAAAACGCCAAAGTCAGTTTAGGAAATAATACGGCGTTTACAGCTGCTGATGGAGCGTATACCTTTAATAACATTCCGGTCGGGACCAACGTATCAATTTGTGTAGAACATATCCAGGATCCGTTGAATCCTTTTTCGAATGAAGTGACTATTTGCGATTTGATTACCCTTTCCAAACATATTTTGGGTATTGAACCGATAACTGATATACGGCGACTGTTGTGCTCGGATGTCAATCAAAACGGGGCATTGTCAACCTTCGATATAGTGGAAATTCGTAAAAATTATATGCTCTCGGGGATGGATCCATCAGGAAACATTCCGCAGCAATACCTCTTTTTACCGGATGGAACGGTTTTTCCCGGACAAGGTGGTCCTTATGGATGTTTGAATATAGAGAATATACAAGGGTCGGTGACCAATGCTGATTTTGTGCGGATTGCAGTAGGGGATGCGGATGGTTCTGGCGCAAATTGCACACCAGTGGTCCTATCGCCTTTTCAATTTATTACCACCAATAAAACCTTCAGTGCCGGAGAAACTTTTACGATTGATATTACCCCTGAAATACCGGTTCAAGGATTCCAGTGCACCCTGGAAGCCATAGGCCTGACCATTGATACCATTGTAGCTGTAGCACCCTATTTTCCACCTTCGGTGGCGATTAGTGGTAGCATTGCCCGACTGGTTTGGATCGGAGATATTCTATCATTGCAAACGCCAACTTTGCAGGTTACCCTGACAGCAAATGTAGATGGCAACCTGAGCGACCACCTTGCGATTCTCACAGGTACGAATCAGTTAGCACCTGTCGTTACCTCCGGACAATGCATGTCTGTATTGCCCGGTCTGGAATTTAAAACAGTCTCGACCGGTGAGATCGAGCCCAGTCAACTGCGCTTGTTTCCAAATCCATGGCGGGAGAAAACAAATTTGAAAATCAATGCATTGGCTTCTTCCGGTGCTACTATTTTCCTGACCGATGCCAGCGGAAAAGTATTGTTTACCCAAAAAGTGCAACTGGCCAAAGGCTACAATGTGCTTACCCTGAACCGGGAAGAGATTGCTGTTTCAGGCATCATTTTCTACCGCGTGGTAACGCCGGGAACCACCTGGTCGGGGACGATGATGAAGTTGTGAAATTCAATTTTTCATCGGAGTTTCGTTAGGCTGTAAATGGAATTAATCGTATCTTCGCGCTCCAAATTTCATGACTTAAGTTTTGATATAGCAGCGTATGCAAGATCCGCGGATTATTCCGATAAACATTGAAGAAGAACTTAAAGTAGCCTATATCGATTATTCGATGTCGGTAATCGTTTCCCGGGCACTGCCCGACGTGAGAGACGGCTTAAAACCGGTTCACCGCCGCGTGCTGTATGGTATGCACGAACTTGGCTTAGCGTATAACAAATCTTACAAAAAGTCAGCCCGTATTGTAGGGGAGGTGCTGGGTAAATTCCACCCGCACGGCGACAGTTCGGTGTACGATGCCATGGTGCGTCTTGCCCAGGAATGGAGCCTGCGCTACCCATTAGTAGACGGCCAGGGTAACTTTGGCTCGATGGACGGCGACTCACCTGCGGCTATGCGTTATACGGAGGCACGCCTCCGCCGCATCGCGGATGATATTTTGGGTGATATAGATAAGGATACCGTTGATTATCAGTTGAATTTTGACGATTCCCTGGAAGAGCCTTCTGTAATGCCCGCTAAGTTCCCCAATCTGTTGGTGAATGGTGCTTCTGGTATCGCTGTGGGTATGGCCACCAATATGATGCCCCACAACCTCACGGAAGTCTGCAACGCCACTATTGCGGCGGTGGATAATCCGGAGATTACGGTGGACGAACTGATGGAATTTGTGTTAGCACCCGATTTTCCAACGGGTGGTATCATTCACGGCCTCAGTGGCGTTCGGGAAGGATTCCGGACGGGACGGGGCAGGGTAGTGGTGCGTTCCAAAACGAATATCGAAACGGATAAAAATGGCCGGGAAGCCATTATCGTAACAGAAATACCCTATCAGATCAACAAGGCTGTTTTGATTACCAAAATTGCTGAACTGGTCAATGAGAAAAAAGTACTCGGCATTTCCGATGTGCGGGATGAGTCGAACCGGGAAGGGGTCCGTATGGTGATTGAAATTCGCCGGGATGCTGCTGCTAATGTGATCCTGAGCCAGTTGTTCAAAATGACGCCGCTGCAAACCAGTTACGGCATCAATAATATTGCCCTGGTGAACGGCCGTCCGCGTACACTCAACCTGAAAGACCTCATTGAGGAATTTATCAAATTCCGTATCGAGGTAGTGATTCGCCGCACGAAATTTGATTTGCGCAAAGCCGAAGAGCGTGCGCACATTCTCGAAGGTTTGCTGATTGCGCTTGATCACCTCGACGAAGTGATCAAGCTGATTCGCGGTTCCAAAGATACTGATGAAGCGAGGGAAGGGCTGATGAGTAACTTTGGACTCAGTGAAATCCAAGCCAAAGCTATTCTGGCCATGCGCCTCCAGCAATTGACTGGTCTGGAGCGGGATAAAGTACGGGCTGAATACGACGAATTAATGGTCAAAATTGCGGGATTAAAAGCCATTTTGGCTGATGAAATACTGCAACGCGGTATTATCAAGGATGAACTTACCGATATCCGGAATCGTTTTGGTGATGCACGCCGCACCTCGATCGAATTGGATGAAGGCGATATCAGTATCGAAGATCTCATCGAAAATGAAGAGGTGGTCATTACGATCAGTCATGCTGGGTACATCAAACGCACCCCAATTACTGAATACCGCTCACAGGCTCGTGGAGGACGTGGCGCACAAGGCGTTCGAACCCGTGATGAGGATTTTGTGGAGCACATGTTCACAGCCACCAACCACCAGACGATCATGCTGTTTACAGAAAGCGGCCGTTGTTTCTGGTTGAAGGCTTACGAGATTCCGGAAGGCGCAAAAGCTACTGGTGGACGGGTGATTCAAAACCTGCTCAATATCCCGAAAGAGGACAGGGTGCGTGCTTACATTATTGTGAAAAAATTAGACGACGAAGATTTTGTCCAAAATCACTATATCATCTTCTGCACCAAACGCGGTCATATCAAAAAAACACCGTTGGCAGATTATTCCCGCCCACGCCAGGGTGGTATCAATGCGATCACGATTCACGAAGGTGATGCCTTGATCGAAGCCAAACTGACGAACGGTAAAAACGAAATCATTCTCGCTGTCCGCAGCGGTCGTGCGATTCGTTTTAACGAAACCGATGTTCGCCCGATGGGCCGTACTGCTGCCGGTGTGCGGGGCATGCGCGTATCTGAAAAAGGTGACGACAGGGTAGTGGGTATGGTTTGTATCGATCCGGAAGATCAGAATGCCAGTATTTTGGTGATCTCTGAAAAAGGAATGGGCAAACGCTCTGCCATCGACGATTACCGCGTTCAAGGTCGCGGTGGTCAGGGTGTGAAAACACTCCAGGTGACTGAAAAAACGGGTAAATTAGTCGCTATCAAATCTGTAACCGACAATGATGACTTGATGATCACCACTACTTCAGGCGTAACTATCCGAACTGCAGCCGACGAACTTCGGGTAATGGGCCGCGCCACACAAGGTGTGAAAATTATCCGTTTGGACGGTAAAAATGAAATAGCCGATGTCACTGTTGTGGCATCTATGCCAGAGGTAGCTGAAGTGGTAGCTGAAGAAGGTATTGACACAGAAATGCCAATCACTGATTTGGATATTCCAACAACGGATGTAGAAACTCCGGAAGCATAATTTTTTTAGTGGTAAGTGTTTAGTGGTAAGTGTTTAGTGGTGGCTCACTGTAATTAATTGATCTGCGGTATGAAACACTTACCACTAAACACTTACCACTTACCACTAAACACTCACCACTAAAAAATGTCCATTGTTCGACTCACCAATGCCGATATCAACCAACAGGATGGTTCCACTATTTTGTCGCAGATCAATCTTGAACTTGCGGAAGGGGAATTTGCCTATCTGATTGGCAAAACAGGTAGTGGGAAAACCAGTTTGCTCAAGACGCTGTATGGTGCCTTAACCCTTAAAACAGGTATGGGAGAAGTGGCGGGTTTTGACTTGCGGTATCTGAACAAAAAAACAATCCCGAGTTTACGCCGTAAATTGGGTATTGTGTTTCAGGATTTTAACCTGCTGACAGACAGAACGGCAGGGGACAATCTGAAATTTGTATTACAGGCAACAGGCTGGACCAATCCATTAGAGATTGATGAAAGAGCCATGAAAGTATTAACGGAGGTTGATTTGGCTCATAAATGGTCGGCTATGCCCTATGAACTTTCGGGCGGCGAACAGCAGCGGGTGGTAATTGCCCGCGCCCTGCTCAATCAACCTGCCCTGATCATCGCTGATGAGCCAACGGGTAATCTCGACCCTGAAACCAGCGATGATATTCTTGTTTTATTAAGAAAATTAGCCAAAGACCACAATTCCGCTGTGATTTGCGCCACCCATGATTACCGCATTCTCCAACATTTCCCAGCACGGATAATTCGCATTATCAATGGGAAATTGATGGATGACAGTCAAAAATAGGCAGTTTTAGAAACTGCCTACCTGAATAATTCCACCACCCACGACATCATCGCCTTCGTAAAAAACGGCACTTTGACCAGGAGCAATTCCTTTTACATTGGCATGAAATTCCACAGAAATATCGTTTCCTACAGGAAAAATACTCGCCATTGTGCCGCCGTCCCGATACCGCACTTTGGTGGTGGTTTCCAGACCCGATTCAGGAATAGTGGCGTATTTCATTAAATTTACTTTGCGCACGATCATACCATTGCGAATGAGATCATCTTCGCGGCCTAATACCACCGTATTGGTATCCGGATTAATTTCCGTCACGAACATGGGTTCGCCGAGCGCAATTCCGAGGCCTTTTCTTTGTCCGATGGTATAAAACGGATATCCTTCGTGTTTGCCTAAGATTTTTCCGGCGGTATCTAAAAAGTTGCCGCCGGCCACCATTTCATCCAAGCCATTAATGCGGCGGCGCAGGAATCCCCGGTAGTCATTGTCGGGAACAAAACATATTTCGTAGCTCTCCGCTTTTTTACTGAGTTCATCGAACCCGCGTTCGGCGGCCATTTCCCGTACTTCCGGTTTGGTATACGGTCCAAGTGGCATGCGGGTGCGGTTCAGGCATTCCTGACTGAGTCCCCACAACACATAAGATTGGTCTTTTTGCCGGTCTCTGGCGCGGGATACATATTTCCGGCCATCCAGTTCATTAATCAGGCCATAATGGCCGGTGGCGATAAATTCGCAATCCAGCATATCAGCACGGCGCAACAAACTATTCCATTTGATATGGGTATTGCACAATACACAGGGGTTCGGCGTGCGGCCGGCCATGTATTCATCTACAAAATTATCAATCACATAATCGCCAAATTCTTCCCGGATATCCACAATAAAATGGTGGAAACCCAGATCAACGGCCACCCTGCGGGCATCGTTAATACTATCGAGCGAACAACAGCCAGTTTCCTTCTTTGATCCACCGGAAGTGGCATAATCCCATGTTTTCATTGTAATTCCAACAACTTCCCAACCCTCTTCATGCAGCATCACTGCTGTCATTGTGGAGTCGATTCCGCCCGACATGGCGACCAATGCTTTTCCGTGTTTAGACATTTTTTTTGTTAGTGTTGAGTGTTGAAGTGTTGAGTGATGAAGTGGTGAGTGGTTTGTAGTCAAATCACTCACCACTTCATCACTCAACACTATTTCAAGCTTTCCAGCAGTGCTTTAGTTTGACTGGCATCATCGCCACTTTGTGCAGCGAGTTCAATGGCGCGTTCAGCGAATTTGATGGCCTTCTTTTTTTCACCTAATTTGGCATACAGCGAAGCGGCTGTATCCGTATTGTAGAACGACTCATTAATCTGGATGGATTTTTCAGCCCATTTTGCGGCCAATTGGAGGTACTCCTTATTGTCTGTATTTTTATAAAAAATCCACGCTGTTTCATTGAGTTCATCAGGATCGTCGGTTGGATATTTTTCATAGTGGCTTGCTGCTGCTGCTAAAAAACCAGGAACATCTTCGTGGTTGCGGTACCAACTCATCGTGAACAACGATGCTTTTAGATCAGCTTCTTCAGGGAAAGCAGTTCGTATCAATTTATCAATTTCCGGCAGAGTGATTCCCGGATTGGCAGCAATATACTGGTCAAAGATACCTTGTATACGGGCATCTACATTGGGTTTGCTGTATTTTTTGTCAAAGTCTTCCTGGTGTTCGACCATATATCGGAAGGCTGGGGAGGTAGGATCTTCCACATGACGTGCAATGATTTCCATATTGACATCGGTACCAAAGTCTTTTTGGGTAGCCAGGTATTTATTGGCTATAATGCCCGTTTGTGGGTCGTAAGCTTCTGCCAATGCATTCAAAAAAGAGAGCAAGAATGCCTGATCGCGTTCACCTGCCGTGTATCGTTTTTGCAGCGTTGCCAGTTGGGTTGCCGGGTTAACGGCTTTTTCTGCTAAAGCCAGAAAGGCGGGCGGGAGAAAATAGCCAGCTGCCCGGTGAACAATTTCCCCTTTGGCATTGGTGAAAATAAGCGTAGGATATACATTTACACCATACCGTTGCGCAATATCAAGTCCTTCGCCTTTTTCCATGTCAATCTTTGCCGCCACAAAGTGCTTGTTAAAAAAAGCACCTACCGCAGAATCTGGAAAAGTATTTTTTGCTAAAAGTTTACAGGGACCACACCAAGTGGTATAGGCATCTAAGAACACTAATTTACCTTCTTTTCCTGCCTTGTCTAAGGTTTCCTGAAAAGGGCCATGCTCGAATTGAATGCCTTGAGCGGACACCAATTGGCCGAGCACCATACACCATGCGAGCAGCGATATTTTAATGTGATTCATGTATTGGTATTTTATAATAATTATAATAACGGGTTCAGTTCTTAAAGTAATTGTTAATCAATGCGTTAGATTTAATAACTTTTTGAATGCTGCCAAATCTAAATGCGTAATTAACTGATTTTTAATTTTTACTTGTAAACCATTATTGGCATTAATAGTTCCTTAAGATTTTTTAATTTTAAAATGTTAATAATCAGCATCTTATAAATATTGTTGTTTGGGTTGGTGCATTAATTGGTTTATTTTTTGGATGAACTGCCTGTGGTTTATAGATTAGAAACATCTGCAATTTTATTAAACGCTGGGGAAATTATGTTATTATGAGAAGGCAATATGCATATCCCAGCTTGCTTATTTTATTTAAAAACATTTTGTTTTTAAATTGTAATTACCGTTCCTTTGCAAAACAATCCGTTTAATAATGAAAAGTGACAAAGGAAAGGCAGTCTATACTAAACTACCGTTCGAAGAACCATCTGTTACAGCGGACGAAATGCGTATTTCTTATGATCGTACTCAAATTCAAAGCCCTGACCAATCATTTGTTGCGCGAGTTCGAGCATTGAAATCCAGGCCAAACTCAGTGATTCAATTACGTGGTTCCGATTCGAAATAAAGTCAGATTTACTGTCCAATGATTTTTGTACCAGGTTGTCCAGCATAGCATACGACATATCTCCAGGAATAGCTGGAATATCACAATAGCGCATAATGTCAGCCATCAATGTCTTCTTGTCGAGTGGAACAGGTTCTTTCGTTGTGTTGTCGTCGGTGGCAATTGGGGCAACTTCCAAGTTTAGAAATTTTTCTCCCTCTCCCGTAATTACCCATGCAGGATTTACCCCTTTCGTAGTTAAGAGATTTTCAAGGTGCTCTAACCTTAGATTAGTTGAGCCTTGTCCGTTTAGGATTTGGTAATAGTAATGAGGACTTATGCCCATTAGCCCTGCGAATTGAGTCTTATTTATCTTCAATTCTACTCTAATTTCTTCTAACCGTGCAGTTTTCATACCTTAAATATGGTATTAAATATTTTTTTGTAATTAAAACTTACATTATCTTTGCCAAACAATCGCCAAATCGGCGCAAAATAACGAAAATAATATGGCAGCAGCAACAGACAACACCCCGAAAGAAATTTACTCGGGCCTTAAAAAATTTAAAGGCTCGATCAATGAACTGGCCAAACGATGCGATCGTTCCCGCGAATGGGTTCGATTAGTGCTTTCCGGAAAATATGACGATGTCGGTTTGCTTCAGGAAGCCGCAGAGCTTTGGTCCGAACACGAACAAAAACTTGCAACCAGCCAGAATCAGATCGAACAAAAGGTCTATGAGGCTAAGGCGGCGCTAAATTAATAAAGATATGGATGAATTATTCAGTAAAAAATTTATGCTTCATTTAAAATGCAGCATCGTCGAAGTGGCGAAACCATTTTTTGAACGCCTGGAGCAGCGTGCAGATTCGGTGGTGGCCTTACAAAGTAAAGAGTTTTGGACTACCAGAGAACTGGTGGAGCGGGGATGGACCGTGAAACAATTGGATGAGTTAGTCGCTACCGGGCGGCTTTTAAGGATCAACACTGGTGGGTCGGCGGGATTCAAATACTCAAGTATTCAACTTATAACAATAATAGATAATTTTTATGGCGATTTACATTTTACACCTCCCAGTGTTTCCAGAAGGAAGCAGGGTTGATCCCGACTGTATCAATGCTTTTACCATCGACGATGAAGGCCCGGATACCGTATCGCATGTGGTATTGAATACATCAAACCTCGACGATGCCAAAAACTGGACCAGGATCTTTCTAGAAAAAAATAAAATTGATCCCGAACTGGTGGCTCTAGCTTATGCTGCCATTTCGAAATCAGAACTGGGTGTTTATATGACGCCGCTCCATGCCGGTTTTCCGTCAATGGTGCAGGCATACTTTGCTCCAAGGAAGCAATTCAAGCAAGAAATAGTTGATCTGATTTGACGGGCATTTCCATATATTACTACAGTCAATCTGTTTTTTTTAAGGGCAAAGCATTTTTGTGTTAAAAATGGTACTAAGTATCTTACCTTCGCTTTTGTAATCGCAAGTCTTACTTTTTAATAGTACCATAAATAACATTTAACTTGAACAAGACGCGAAAGCGTAACCATAGCCGGGCCGCATTTTATCACTATTGCGGTCCGGTCTTTTACATTTCATAGCAGTATTTCCTTAAATTTTATGTCATATCAAATCGTCCTGTACAAACCTGTCCCTGTTGACCAATATCGGGTACTGAATGGCCATCTGCGTTACGAGATGGAGAAATATGAAGAATTGACCCGCCGGAATTGCGGGATTAAAAACGGCGGACTGCGACTCATTAATCACTCCACAGATCAATTCATTGAGTATGTGCTGGAATTGGCCTGGACCTTCCTGGATGAGTTAAAGAAGAGCAATCCTGCCGGGCACCAGCGCATATTATCCGGCGAAGAAGGCGATGCCATTCCGGTAGGCATTTGCCTGTCTTATTTCGTAAAAACCCGGATGTTTTCAGAGCCCAAAAGGCTGCAATTTGATATCGGAAAAGATATTCCGCGCAGGGCAAATGGAATGCCGGTAGAATTGGACAACGCTTTCAGGACTATCCGGGATATCAGATACAAGATCAC
>JBILHQ010000041.1:0-33171 GCA_044350415.1 Saprospiraceae bacterium
GGCCATTTACCCTTGTGGTATTGGTCGATAAAGTATAACCGCTTTCCATTCTTTTGATGGGGCCAGTCCCGTTGGTATTGGTATAGCCGTATGCGCCATAAATCGGATAGCCATCGTAGGCATAACCGAGAATCGGAGAATGTACCGCTGTGTTGGAGGAGTTGTACAAACAAGCTGGGTTCACGTGGTTGTGGTAATTGCCATTGGGGGCCGGGTGCCCCAAACAGGCATCAAAACTGATACCCTCATAATAGTAAGCATTGCGGTTCCATACGCCCGCGTTGTTATAACTCATGCCGTCTTTGGCATTGAATACCCCGATACCATTCGCCCAGATGCCGATATTGCCCAATGGCGTGGTGGTATGGGTGGCATTGTTGGTTGGTGACCGTTTGATCCGGAAAATTTTGTTTTGGTTGGAGGGTGTATTGGGATTGCTGGCCCAGGGTCCGATATCATAACTGGGAATACCCGTAGTAGTGATATAAGCGTAAGTGACGTCATAATCGACGCTCTGCACGTTGGCAGAAATATTCCCTGCCACGGCCGGTGTGCAACCAGAGCAGTTGTAGCCTGTCAGGCCAGTCGTATTGATGACCCAGGAAGAGACAGTAGGACCTTGTGCCATGACTGCCAGTGAAAACGCAGTGAAAAGGACTACTAAAATGAAGGTAGATGAATGGCGCATAAGCTTTAACGTTGATTATACAGGTCGGGAAAGTCAAACTGAAATGCCCGGTTGTAAATAAATGACTGGTCTGTCAGTGTTTTCAGGAAGGCAATGAGGTCTTTTTTTTCGGTTTTGCTTAGACTGATATTTTGTCTTAAATCCTTCGCCAGGGTAGTACTATAAATTATTCCGCTGGTATAATGGTCTATCACTTCCGATAATTTATTGAACCGCCCATCGTGAAAATAGGGTGCAGAAAACTGGATATTGCGCAAAGCAGGTACCTTAAACCGGAGCGAGTCTGCCGGGTCGCCAGTGATTTTTAGCCGCCCCCAATCCATCAGGGCAGTATCCACGGGCAAGCCGTTGTTCTCATAAGCCTCATTCGTAAATAGCGGTTCAGTATGGCATGCTGCGCAATGTATTTTAAACAGCCGGTAACCATTTTCTTCTGCCGGAAGGAATACTGCATTGGGCTCTTTGCGCATGATGCTGTCGTATTTGGCATTGTAAGAGACGAGCATCACGGTGAATTGTGTCAACGCGCGAAGCACGCGATCGGCGGTGATCATACTGTCGCCAAACGTCTGGAAAAAAGCACTGCGGTATTTCCCGGAGCTGCCAAGTTTTTGCACCACATCATCCATAGTATTATCCATTTCTGACGGATGGGAAATGGGCAACAAGGGCTGCAATTCCAGGTTTTGAATCGCTCCATCCCACATCAATGATTTTTTCCAGGCTAAATTGACCAGGGATATGGAATTGCGCGTGCCCTGCCGTCCGTAGATGCCGTGGCTTACCCGGTGATCAATATGGGTAAAAGCGGTATAGGAAAGGTGGCAGGATGCACAGGAAACGGTGCTGTCTTTCGATAAAATGGGGTCGTAGAAAAGACGGTTGCCCAATAAAAAACCATTTTCGGTAACCGGCTTTTTCGAAAAGTCGTACGCAGGTTGCGGCCAATTTTTGGGAATAACAAAAGGAATAACGCCTGCTTTTTTTGAAAAAGAGAGCAGTAAAAAGAACAATACCAGCAAAATTACCGGCATCCAAATTGGTAATTGCTTCATCTATTGAACGCTGAAGACATTTTTAAAATAGTCCGCCAAAAGCGCAGCTTGTTGGCAGGGAATCATCACCTGATTGGTTTTATCGAGGTGAATTGGGTTGAAAAACGCTGCCAAATCGGTATTTACCTGTAGCATAATTACCTTTTTTGGGGATACTTTTATTTTTTTCAAAGGTAATACTATTCGCCGTACCGTGGGGCAAGGTGGCATATATCCACCGATATGAAATTCAAAAGCGTGGTGCAGGGTTTTGCAGGCATCACTTTTGCCTTCTATTTTGAAGTTGATATAGCCCGTATTCCAGGCCCAGTACATGCCTTTGGTGGGATCGAGGTCGCCGCCCATCGCACCCGCAACATTGGTGAGGCTATCGGTGCCGATTTGGAAACTCAGGGAGGTGTACCGACCTGCGGGGATGTTTTTCAGCACGAGGTGCTGTGTGCTGCTGTCTTCGGCATCCACCAAATGGTAACTGTCTTTTTCTGTAAACATAGTTCCGTCTTTGCGCTGTAATTGAACGCCAGTGATATAAAAACGGAGTACATCCACCTGAAAGATATCACCAGTAGCCGAGTGGTATAATAGGGGGCCTAATTCCAATGGCTTTCCATCCATTTGCAGGCTGAAATAGAGGCTTAAGGTGCTTTGGGAGTGGAGTGGTGCAGCGAAAAGGAATAGTGCTGCGGACAGATAAAAAAAACGCATATTTGAAAATCTAGTGGTCCCGTCGTTGTTGCTCCGGCAAAATAACCTGCATCAATTCTGGCAACAACGCATCGAAATTTTGTCGGTGCTCAGGCGAACACAGGTTTTTCAGGTCATTAAAATGCCGGAAAGTGCCCTCCGCCCGTTCTTTTTGAATATGAGCCAATACTGCTTGTAAAGAATCGCACAGTGTTGGTACCATTGTATCATTTTTCAGCAATGCAAAGTAACTGCCCAGTGCATCGCGGTATGCGCGGCCGCTTTGGATCATTTGTTCGCGGTGGGCTTTTTTGAGTTGATCGAATTGCTGTTGTTGTACAGGATTCAAATGTAAATTTTCCATAATTTTTTGATCTAACTGGCGGTGGTCCGGACCCGGAGGATGAGGCGGGCGGCGGAAAAACAAAAAACCGAGGGTGCCGAAATTCAACAGGAGCAGCGCGATGACTGCTAAAGTGAGCAATGTTTCTTTTTTCATATCAATAAAGATCAAAATTGGCGTTATCAACCCGGTAGATTGAGGAGGCTGGCATTTCAACTTTCTGTTGGGCTAAAATCCAAACATTCGACGCTACCAGTACCACCAAACAGGCGGCTGCTACAGCCACATAAGGCCGGCGGACTACCCGTTTTTGTCCGGCAATTACTTTTGTCCTGATTTTATTATAGAGATTTGCATTCGGAGTCGCCTGTTGTATTCCTTCCAGGCCGTTTAAAATCTCTTCTTTCCATTGTTCTTTTTTCATAATAAGGTCGGTTACGTGATTAGACGGCAATACTGCTTAAAACCTTCGGCCTTCATAAAAATCCTCCAGCCGCAACCGCAGATTTCCCTTTCCCCGTTGCAATAACGACTCGACTGCTTTGAGCGACACCTGCATAATTTCCGCCACTTTCTGGCGCGGTAATTCTTCCAGAAAGCTTAAAATAAAAGCAGTTTTTTGCTGCTCCGGCAACGATTCGATGGCTTTAAACAGGGTTCGGGCTTTTTCTTTTTGTTCCAGTACCACACCGGGGTGGTCAAAATGGGGAATATCAATTGGTGGTTCCGAACTTTCACTTCGGAACAAACTTATCATGTTTCCAAATCGTTTTTGCCGGTTGCGGTGCGCCAGGCGATCGAGCGATTGGTTGACTGTAATGCGGTAAATCCAGGTAGAAATGGCAGATTTACCTTCAAATCGTGCGGCGGATTGAAATATTTTGACAAAAACATCTTGCGTTACTTCCTCCGCTTCGGAAGTGTCCTGGAGATAACCCAAGGCGGTATTGAATACCCTGCTGCTGAATACAGCATACATCTTTGCCAATGCGGGTTCATGTCCCCGGGCGATTTGAGCGAGTAATTCCTGATGTAATGCGTTGGTATTCATTTCCTGGCAATAATAGGCTGGATTCCTGGTGCAGGGAATTTTTAGAAAGAATGGTTGCATTGGAGGTATACAATTTTCCGTAATACATCTCCGGGTCTGACATGGTACGAACTATCAGCATTATTTTTTGTTGCTTCCAATATTGCTAACTTTTCACATTCACCAATATTTGCTTATGCGCCATTTGTTTTTACTCTCCTTTATTCTCTGCTCTTCGGAGATACTTTTCAGCCAGACCGTCGTCGGCACCATTCAGAGTGGTGGTCTTACCCGGGAATACCGCCTGTACAAACCCACCACGTACACTGGAACCACACCCGTTCCATTGATCATCAATTTGCACGGATACACTTCCAGTAACCTGGAACAGGAGTTCTACGCTAGTTTTAAGGCCATTGCAGATACCGCTAATTTTTTGGTGGTAATGCCAAATGGAACCCTGGATGATCAGGGCCAACGTTTTTGGAATACTTTCGGCGGCGCCTATCCAGTAGACGACGTGGCGTTTATTGACAACCTGCTCGATACCCTCGAAGCAACATACAATATTGATCCACAGCGTATTTACAGCACCGGCATGAGCAATGGCGGCTTTATGAGTTATGCCCTGGCTTGCGATTTGAATAACCGGATTACTGCGATTGCTTCTGTATGCGGAAGTATGATAGCGCCCAATCTCAGTGCCTGCAATCCGCAACGACCTGTTCCGGTAATGGAAATTCACGGTAATGCCGACGATGTAGTACCTTATGACGGGGGTACCTTATTGAATTTTGTACCCATTCCTGATTTAGTGGATGCCTGGGTAGGGTTTAACAACTGTAATCCGATACCTGTAGTGACGCCCGTCCCTGATATTAATACAACGGAAGGCTGTACCGCAGAACACATCGTTTACTCCGGTGGTGATAAAGGCAGTACTGTTGAACACTATAAAATAACAGGTGGTGGTCATACCTGGCCCGGCGCATTTTTTAATATCGGCGTGACGAACCAGGATTTTAATGCAAGTTACGAAATCTGGCGTTTTTTCCGCCAATACCGGCTCGACGCATTGTCTTCGGCTATTTCACCGGAAATTACAGCAACGGCTCCATGGATGGTTGCCCCCAATCCCACGCAAGGAGATGTCGTATTACAATCAGAAAATCCAAATCCAGTGCAAAATATACAGGTATATAATGTTTCCGGACGGCTTGTGCAAACCATTTTTCCGGCCAATAGCGATTTGATCCGTATCCAAACGGCAGAATGGCAGGCTGGTATGTATTTTTTGGTAGTGAACCAGGAAGGCGGGACTTCGCGATTGAAGGTGGTAAAAAATTAAACCAAATAGCCAAACAAAGTGTCATCTTTGTTAATAGCCGAAAAATCAATTTTATACGTTTGTAGATTTTTTATTAATTGTCCATAGTCGTCCCGGTGCTGGAGTTCAATGCCCACCAGCGCCGGGCCAGTTTCCTTATTGGTTTTCTGCATGTATTCGAACCGCGTGATATCGTCGGTAGGGCCGAGCACATTGTTGACAAACTCCTTTAATGCGCCAGGGCGCTGCGCGAAGCGGATCAGAAAATAGTGTTTCAGGCCCTCATATTGTAAAGAGCGTTCCTTGATTTCGGGCATCCGGTCGATATCGTTGTTACTGCCGGAGACTACACAGACTACGTTTTTTCCTTGAATTTGATCGGCAAAATCCTCCAGTGCTGCGATGCTCAATGCACCTGCAGGTTCCGCCACGATCGCATCCTCATTGTACAATTTCAAAATCACCGAACACACACGGCCTTCGGGGACTAGGGTGACCTTGTCCAGCACTTCCCGGCAAATCCGGAAGGTGACATTTCCCACCCTTTTCACCGCTGCTCCATCAACAAAACGGTCGATCTGATCAAGGGTGACTGGTTCGCCAGCTTGAAGTGCTGCGTACATGGAAGGGGCACCCTCTGGTTCTACGCCAATAATCGTAGTTTGGGGTGAAAATGTACGAAAATAGGCACCGCAACCCGCGCTCAGTCCGCCACCGCCGATTGGCAGGAACAAAAAGTCTACATCGGGCTGAGTTTCCAAAATTTCCAGAGCTACCGTCCCTTGTCCTTCCACGATACGGATATCATCAAAAGGCGGTACAAAAGTCATCCCATTTTCAAGGGTGAATTTTTTAGCGGCTGCGGCGCAATCGTCAAAAGTATCTCCCACCAATTTGATCTCGATATTGCCCTCGCCAAACATCTCCGTCTGGGATACTTTTTGCCGGGGCGTGATGACCGGCATAAATACCACACCTTTTGCGCCAAGCCTGCTGCAGGAATAGGCAAATCCCTGTGCGTGATTGCCCGCACTGGCACATACCACTCCATTCTCCAATTGCCCGGGACTAAGGCTCGACATCAGATTGTAGGCACCGCGCAATTTGTAAGAGCGCACCACCTGCAGGTCTTCCCGTTTCAGCCAGATATTACAATTGAACCGTTTGGAAAGGTTGCGGTGAAAGGTCAATGGTGTACGTCGTACAATACCTGAAAGGCGTTCTGCACTGGCGGGTATGTCGAGCTCGAGAGAAAGGGTGTGCATGGTTATCAGTTAATCAGTTAATAGTTATCAGTCGTAGCGTCGACTGCAACAAGGGCAGACATTACCAACGAACCTGAGCCCGGAGATAATTACTATTCAGCCCCTCCTTCGATCGTTTTTTTTACGGAGCACCACGGCGAAAAGAGCTTGGAGAGACACGGAGGCGTAGCGTAGATTCTTATACGACCTCAACAGTTACTAAACGTTCACCCTTCCACATGTAAAGCCCCTCTTCCCCTCCGTGTCTCTCCGTGATTTTTCTCTGTGGTTCTCCGTGAAAAAACGGCATCCCGATAGACACAATATGCAGACTATCAATGTAATTATCTCCGATCTCACGTTAACGATTGATCTTGTTATGGTCAACACTCCGACTGATAACTGATCCAATTCTTAATCCACCACATCCATAGGCTGATTCTCCGGCCGCAAGCTGCGCACCGTTTGGCCAGCCTGCCACATTTCGCTTTCCCGGAGTTCGCGGAGTTCCTCTTCGAGTTTTTCGCGGTAATCCGGCTGGCTGTTGGAAGCGATGGAGCGGGCGGCTTCTTTTCCGGTGGCTACACTTTCATAGAGTTCGGCGAATACCGGCTGGGTAGCGTCCCGGAATTTTTTCCACCAGTCCAGGGCACCACGTTGGGCGGTGGTGGAGCAGTTGGCATACATCCAGTCCATACCATTTTCGGCTACCAATGGCATGAGTGACTGCGTGAGTTCTTCCACTGTTTCGTTGAATGCCTCACTTGGAGAGTGACCCCGTTCGCGGAGCACGGCGTATTGTGCGGCGAAAATGCCTTGAATGGCACCCATTAAAGTTCCGCGTTCTCCTGTGAGATCGCTGTACACTTCTTTTCTGAAGTTGGTTTCAAACAGGTACCCACTGCCGATAGCGATACCCAATGCAATTACCCGCTCAAATGCACGCCCGGTAGCATCCTGGTGAATGGCATAACTGCTGTTGAGTCCGCGGCCCTGGAGAAACATCCGGCGCAGTGAAGTGCCCGAACCTTTGGGTGCCACGAGGAATACATCCACATCCGGCGGTGGGATGATTCCCGTTTGGTCACTGTAAGTAATGCCAAAACCATGGGAGAAATATAGTGCCTTGCCGGGGGTGAGGTGTTTTTTTACCGTCGGCCACATCTGAATCTGTGCGGCGTCGCTGAGGAGGTAACAGATAATAGTACCGCGTTCGAGCGCCTCTTCTATTTCAAAAAGCGTTTCGCCTGGAACAAAACCGTCAGCCATTGCTTTGTCCCATGATTTGGAGTTTTTGCGCTGCCCAATAATCACATTGATGCCATTGTCTACCTGGTTGAGTGCCTGGCCAGGACCTTGTACGCCGTAACCGATGACAGCAACGATTTCATTGGCTAATATCGCCTGCGCTTTTTCAAGGGGGAACTCTCCCCGTGTGACGACATTTTCTACTGTGCCACCGAAGTTTAATTGTGCCATATTTTTATTGTTAAGTTGTTTGTTTTTTACATCACAAATACCCCTTGCTGTTGCGCCAGGTATTCATTTTCTGTGGGGTCTTCACTCGGATCCCGCCGTTCGAAATCCTTGAGTAATTCGTGGAAACCATTACTGTCTTTGATAATGGCTACCCGGCCACTGCGGACGAATTCGATCAATCCATAAGGCTCCAACACCCGGATGAGTTTGTTGGTCTCTTCGCGGTGGCCGGTGGTTTCAAAAACCGTATAATCTTTCCGAATAACCACAGCCCTGGCACCATGCTCCCGTAGCAGGCGTTCAACCACCACTTTTTCAGCAATTTCGTCGGTCGGGACTTTGTACAAAGCCATTTCCTGCCAGACAATCTCCTCATCAGTATTGAAAAAAGCACGCAATACGTCCACCTGCTTTTCAATATGCCGGGTGATTTTGCGCACCACTTCCTCGGTTTCATCCACGACAATAGTAAACCGGTGAATCCCTTCCACCTCCGACGGGGAGGTGTTGAGGCTGTCAATATTGATTTTACGCCGGGAAAAAATAATGGCAATGCGGTTGAGCAGGCCCACTTGATTCTCGGTGTATACTGTTATGGTATATTCGCGTTTCATAAGTCGATATCTATTTAAGTCGTATTTCCGCCACACCACATCCCTGCGGCACCATTGGGAAAACGTTATTTTCTTTGCCCACCATGATCTCCAGCAGGTAAGATCCCTGGTGATCCAGCATGGTTTGAAGTGCATTTTTCAGGTTGGCCCGGGCTGTTACTTTTTGTCCGGGAATACCGTAACCATCAGCTACTTTTACAAAATCGGGGCTCGTAATATTTACAAAAGAATAGCGGCGTTCATGGAACAATTGCTGCCATTGGCGTACCATACCCAGGAATTCATTGTTAAGAATGATAATCTTCACGGCAGCTCTGAATTGCTGAATAGTACCCAGTTCCTGAATGGTCATTTGTATGCCGCCATCACCTGCAATAGCAACTACCGTTCGTTCGGGTGCGCCGTATTTGGCACCAATAGCTGCAGGAAGGGCAAATCCCATCGTTCCAAGACCTCCCGAAGTGATATTGCTGCGGGTCTGGTTAAACCGGGCGTAGCGGTTGGCGACCATTTGGTGCTGGCCCACATCGGTGACAATAATGGCGTTGCCGCCCGTGAGTTCATTGAGTTCCCGGATCACTTCCCCCATGGTCAGGATATCGCTGGTGGGGTGTAGCTCATCGTGGATCACAGCTTCCATTTCCTGTACATCATGGTCGCGGAACCGCTGTACCCATTCGGGGAAAGTTCTCCTGGCGACCAATTGCGTTAACAAAGGCAAGGTTTCTTTACAATCGCCCCATATTGGTACATCCGCCTTGACGTTTTTATCAATCTCTGAAGGGTCAATGTCCAGGTGGATCACTTTGGCTTGTTTGGCATACCGATCCAGGCGACCCGTCACCCGGTCATCGAACCGCATACCAATGGCAATCAGTACATCGCACTGGTTGGTCAATACGTTGGGGCCGTAGTTGCCGTGCATACCCAGCATTCCCACGTTGAGTGGATGATCGGTGGGTATTGCACTCAAACCAAGTATAGTCCAGGCTGCCGGAATACCACTTTTTTCGATAAAATTGCGGAATTCCTGTTCGGCACCACCGAGGATAACGCCTTGTCCGAATATGACAAACGGCCGTTCTGCAGCATTGATTAAAGCTGCCGCTTTCTCAATGTAATTTTTTCGGATAATCGGCCATGGGCGGTAACTACGGATATGATCGCAAGGGGTATACCCTTCGTAATCGAATTTTTGTAACTGCGCATTTTTAGTGATATCCACCAAAACTGGCCCAGGTCGGCCACTACGGGCGATATAAAATGCTTTAGCCAGCACGGCTGGAATCTCCGAAGCATCAGTAACCTGACAATTCCATTTGGTTACCGGAGCCGTGATATTAATGACATCTATTTCCTGGAAGGCATCGGTTCCCAGAAGGTGCGCAAACACCTGTCCGGTGATACAAACCAAGGGGGTGCTGTCGATCTGCGCATCGGCTAACCCTGTCACGAGATTAGTAGCACCGGGACCGCTGGTAGCAAACACGACGCCTACTTTGCCAGAACTGCGGGCATAACCCTGCGCTGCATGAATAGCACCCTGTTCATGCCGTACCAGAATATGCTCAATCTCTTCTCCATAGTCATAAAGTGCATCATAAATTGGCATAATAGCACCTCCCGGATACCCAAAAACAATATCTACTCCTTCCGCCTTAAACGCTTCAAGAACGGCTTCAGAACCACTTTTTTGCACCAGTACAGCGGCATCTTGCGCTGCAGGTGTTGCTGTCGGGATCGCAGTCATAGTGTTGTTGCTTGTTTTAAAATTTATGAATTCGTAAACGTCATTTTGCCTGTTTTTTGTTTGTCCCACAAACCAGGCGACTATAAACCGGGCGACCACAAACCGGAGGAGGAAGGACTGGTCGGCCGCAAGGGTCGCCCCTACCATTGACTGGTCGATTTCTCCGCATAAATCGACATGCTCGGGGTGTAATCTACGCTCACTCACCACTCATAACTCACTTATTCATCAGTCACACATCCATCTGCCGCTGTATTGACCGATTGGATATATTTAAACAGCACCCCTTTGGTCGCTGATAAGGGTGGCTTTTGCCACGCTGCTTTTCGCCGGTCAATTTCATCCTGAGGAATATTCAGGTTAATCGTTCGGTTGGTGGCATCCAGTTCAATGGGGTCGCCATCCTGTACAATACAGAGTAATCCGCCTTCTGACGCTTCGGGGGTGATATGGCCCACCACAAAGCCGTGGGTGCCGCCACTGAAACGACCATCGGTAATGAGGGCTACACTTTTTCCCAGCCCGGCGCCGATCAATGCAGAAGTGGGCTTCAGCATTTCAGGCATACCGGGGGCACCTTTGGGACCAACATAACGGATGACCACCACATCGCCCTGTTGTACACGTCCCGATTGTATGCCTGCAATAAGCGCATGTTCACCGTCGAATACCCGGGCGGGACCATCAAAGTGCTCGCCTTCTTTACCACTTATTTTAGCAACGCTGCCTTTTTCGGCTAAGTTCCCATAGAGAATCTGCAGGTGGCCGGATGCCTTCACCGGTGCAGCAACAGGGAAAATAATTTTTTGGGTATCAAAATCTAAATCAGGTACCTGTTCGAGATTTTCGGCAATGGTTTTACCCGTTACAGTCATACAATCTCCATGCAAATGCCCGGTTTTTAACAGGTATTTCATCACCGCAGGCACTCCACCAATATGGTGCAAATCTTCCATCAGGTACTTACCCGATGGTTTAAGATCGGCCAGAACGGGAGTGCGATCGCCAATCACCTGAAAATCATCCTGGGTAATAGCAACGCCCACACTTTTTGCCATCGCAATCAGGTGCAATACGGCATTGGTCGAGCCCATAAGCACGGTCACTACCGTAATAGCGTTTTCAAAAGCCTTCCGGGTCATGATATCGGAAGGTGTAATGTCTTTTTCCAGCAACAGGCGAATGTATTGCCCTGCATCGGCGCACTCTTGCTGCTTTTCCTCGCTGAGCGCCGGATTGGAGGAAGAAAAGGGCAGCGACATACCTAATGCTTCAATCGCTGAGGCCATGGTGTTGGCGGTATACATTCCGCCACAAGCGCCCGCTCCAGGGCAGGAATTCATCACTATTCCTTTGAAATCGCCTTCGTCAAGGGTGCCGGCAATGTGCTGGCCCAGTGCTTCAAACGCTGAAACAATATTCAAATCTTGTCCTTTCCAATGGCCGGGCGCAATAGTACCACCGTACACCATAATTGCAGGCCGGTTGAGCCGCCCCATCGCCATGATAGAGCCGGGCATATTTTTATCGCATCCGGGAACGGCGATTAAGCCGTCGTAATACTGCGCCCCACACACTGTCTCGATACTGTCGGCAATAATATCCCGGCTTACCAGGGAAAAGCGCATACCATCCGTTCCGTTGCTGATGCCATCGCTCACACCGATCGTATTGAAAATCAAACCTACCAGGCCGTTGTCCCAAACTCCTTGTTTGATATCACGGGCCAGGTCGTTCAGGTGCATATTGCAAGTATTTCCCTCATATCCCATACTGACAATACCCACCTGGGCTTTGGCAAGATCGGCCTCTGTAAGACCAATACCATAAAGCATGGCCTGCGAAGCAGGCTGTGTGGGGTCCTGGGTAATCGTGCGACTGTATTTGTTTAACATATTTACAGAACGGCTACGCCGTTTTTTACAAGATCAAGATAGGCTGTACGGATTTTGCTTCCCAGCGTCTCCGCCCATTCTTTTTTAAATAATTTTTTATCAATGGATTGAATACCAACAACTTCTGCGCCTGTTCCGCAAAAAAATGCGCTATCTGCTTCCAACAAATCTTCGGAAGTATACCGGCCCTCTTCAACGGGAATTCCCAGTAACGCAGCCGAACGAATCAAGCGTTCATGGTGTTCCTGCGCTTTAAAAATACGCGCTCCTTGTGCTGTATTGTCACTCCGAACGCCTTCAAATACGCCGTAACCATAATGGAGGGTTTGGCTATATACGGTGGTATGAGCCGCCGTGGCTTTGATAAATTCGCCATCGTAAAACAGGATCGTCTCTTCGTTGAAATATATAAGGAGTAATTTTCTAAATGATTGTTAAAAAACGCATCATCACTTTCCGCAGACTTTCCTTATCCATACTTTTTTGCTGGATATGCTCGCAAATTACTTTCCCCACCACGGAGGTAGGATAGTGGGTTTTGGTGTCTAAGTCGCGGGTAACCATACTGTTGGCCAATGACCAATCCACGGCATCCCGCACTGCTTTGGCTTCGGTTGTCATGCCAAAATGATCAAGCAACATGGCCGCCGATAAAATACTGCCCAATGGATTGGCAATATCCAGGCCTTTCGCTTGTGGATAGGAACCATGAATCGGCTCAAACAGTGCAGCTCCTTTTCCAATGGAAGCCGATGGCAACAAACCCAATGATCCACCGATTACACTGGCTTCATCTGAAATAATATCGCCAAACATATTCTCCGTAAGGATTACATCGAACTGCGAAGGATTGAGAATGATCTGCATGGCTGCATTATCGACAAACAGAAAATCCACGGTTACTTCCGGGTACTCAACAGCAATTTCCTGCACCACCCTCCGCCACAACCGGGAAGTTTCCAACACATTGGCTTTATCCACTAAGGTCAGTTTTTTGCGGCGTTGCATCGCGTGCTGAAACGCAGGATGTGCCACTCGTTCGATCTCTTCGCGGGTGTAAACGCAATCGTCAGATGCTTGATTTTTATCGTCGCTCAACGATTTTTTGCCAAAGTAAATACCACTGGTCAATTCGCGGTAAATCACAAAATCCACGCCTTTGATGCGTTCTTCTTTCAATGGTGAAAGGTGCAGCAACGCAGGATAAGCAGCTACAGGCCTGATATTGGCGTAGAGCTGCAGGGTTTTTCGGAGTTTCAACAGCCCTTGCTCGGGGCGTACTTTGGCGCTGGGGTCATTATCGTATTTGGGGTCGCCAATGGCACCAAACAGAATTGCATCACTTTTTAAGCAGGACTCAATGGTTTCGTCGGGAAGTGGATTGCCGGTGCTGTCGATGGCACAAGCGCCCATCAGGGCGTAATCATAGGTGAATTCGTGCCCAAAACGCTCTGCTACTGTTTCCAGTACCTGTATTGCCTGTGCGGTAACTTCAGGGCCAATGCCGTCGCCCTCAATGACTGTGATATTTTTTTTCATAATGTATGTTAAGTCTTTTACATGGCGTGCTCAAACACCGCTATTTCATCGCGCATATTTAACAGGTAATCGATATCGTCGTAACCGTTCAGCATACAGGTCTTTTTGTATGCGTTGATATCAAATGATGTCGATTTGCCGGTTGCTTTATTAGTAATGGTTTGTTTTTCAAGGTCAATGGCAATCTGTGCTGCCGGATTTTTTTCAATTGCCTGGAAAAGTTCCTGTAAAAAATCGTCGGAAACCTGAACTGGCAAAAGAAAATTATTCAAGGCATTGTTTTTGAAAATATCAGCAAAAAAGCTGCTGACTACCACATCAAAACCATGGTCTTTGATCGCCCAGGCGGCATGTTCTCGACTGCTGCCACATCCGAAGTTTTTGCCAGCCACGAGAATTTTACCGGAATAGGCCGGATTATTCAATACAAAATCTGCTCTCGGTTGTGCATCATCATCATTGTTGTACCGCCAGTCGCGGAACAGATTTTTACCAAATCCATCGCGGTTGGTGGCCTTGAGGAAACGCGCCGGAATGATCTGGTCGGTGTCCACATTTTCCATATTGAGCGGAACCGCAGTTCCTGTGATATTGTGAATGGTCATTGTCAGTTGTCAATTAAAAAAATAATTTCCGAAAAGGAGTCAGGGACTAATTCAATAATGTTCTTACATCTGTCACTCTTCCTGTTACAGCCGCGGCAGCTGCCGTTAATGGACTGGCGAGTAACGTCCGCGCACCTTGTCCTTGCCGACCCTCAAAATTGCGGTTGGAGGTGGAAATACAATATTTTCCTGCCGGAATCTTGTCTTCGTTCATCCCCAGACAAGCCGAGCAGCCCGGTTGCCGGAGTTGGAAGCCTGCCGCTGCAAAAATATCGTGCAGCCCTTCGGCACGTGCCTGATTTTCTACCTGTTTACTTCCCGGGACAATCCAAACTTCCACGTCGCCCGCCTTTTGTTTGCCTTTGACAAAAGCCGCCACCTGGCGCAAATCTTCAATCCTGGAATTGGTGCAACTGCCAATAAATACATAGTCCACTTTCTGACCTTCAATCGCTCCTCCAGCCGTTAATCCCATGTAATCCAGGGCTTTGCGGAAGGCAGGGCGTTCTTTCTCTTCCATGTCCAGCTCATTGGGGATATGGCCGGTAATAGGAATACCCATACCCGGATTGGTACCATAAGTCACCATTGGCTGGATATCCCCGGCAGCGATGTAGATTTCCACGTCGAAATGTGCATCATCGTCGGTATGCAGTTCCTTCCACTTATTAAGTTGGGTCTCCCAAACTTCGCCTTGTGGCGCAAATGGCCGGCCTTGAAGATAAGCAAAAGTGGTTTCATCCGGCGCAATTAGTCCTCCCCGGGCTCCCATTTCAATACTCATATTGCAGATCGTCATGCGGGCTTCCATCGAAAGATTGCGAATTGCCGAACCGGCATATTCCACAAAATAACCGGTGGCACCGCTAGCCGAAATCTGTGCAATAATATGCAGAATGATATCTTTTGAACTCACGCCTTTGCCCAATGCACCGTCAATATTGATGCGCATTTGTTTGGGTTTTGACTGCATAAGACATTGGGTGGCTAGTACCATTTCCACTTCGCTGGTACCGATCCCGAATGCAATCGCCCCGAAAGCGCCATGCGTGCTGGTATGGCTGTCGCCACAAACGATGGTCATGCCAGGTTGCGTAATGCCCAATTCCGGCCCGATCACATGCACGATGCCCTGATAGGGATGTCCCAGTCCGTACAATTCAACGCCAAATGCGGTACAATTCTCGGTCAGTTTTTCTACCTGCAACCGCGAAAGCGCCTCCTTAATAGGCAAATGCTGGTTGAGTGTCGGCACATTGTGGTCGGCGGTAGCAATCGTTTGCTGCGGACGCGCCACTGGAATGCCGCGTTTGCGCAAACCATCAAATGCCTGAGGACTCGTCACTTCATGGATAAAGTGGCGGTCAATATAAAACACAGAGGGGCCGCCTTCAATCTCGCGCACCACGTGTTTATTCCATATTTTATCGAATAATGTCATATCTTATAAATTAAGTCGGTTAGTCCCTAGTCGGTTAGTCTCCAGTCAGTTAGTCCCTGCTTGGGGTACACCCTACGGACCTGGGACGAACTGACTGAGGACTAATCGACTACATTAAATTACTACTGCTATTTTTTGGGCTATTTGAAGGAGATCTTCGTCATTCACCTCTCTTTTTTGATCGGCAACAACGAGGAAATCATCGTAAAGGTGATCGACTTCATTGCGGTTGAAGTCAAACCCGAGTTTGCGGAAACGGAATGCTAATGCCGAACGGCCGCTCCGGGCGGTAAGGACAATTTTGGAAAGATCGGCCCCCACTTCTTCCGGATTAATGATCTCGTAGGTCTGCGCATCTTTCAAAAAACCGTCCTGGTGAATCCCTGATGAATGTGAAAAAGCATTACTGCCCACGATGGCTTTATTAGGCTGTACAGGCATCCGCATTGTTTCGGACACCAATTGACTCATTGGATTGAGTTGACGGGTATTAATATCGGTATGAAACCCAAGATCAGCATGCTGCCGAATGACCATCACTACTTCCTCGAGCGAAGTATTGCCGGCGCGTTCGCCCAGTCCGTTAATGGTGCATTCAATCTGTCGGGCACCTGTAATGACCCCGGCGATAGAATTGGCGGTGGCCAAACCTAAGTCATTGTGGCAATGGCAGGAAATAATCGCCTTATCGATATTGGGTACATTATTGATCAGAAAAGCAATCTTTTCGCCGTATTGATAGGGTAGACAGTACCCGGTAGTATCGGGGATGTTGACGACTGTGGCACCTGCTGCGATTACGGCTTCTATCACTTGCGCGAGGTATTCATCGTCGGTACGGCCGGCGTCTTCTGCATAAAATTCAACATCGTCCACGAAATTTTTAGCCCATTTCACACACTGTTTGGCGCGCTCCAGAATTGCAGGGCGGGTAGAATTAAATTTTGCCTTGATGTGATAATCAGAGGTGCCAATGCCAGTATGGATTCGGGGACGGCGTGCAGGACGAAGGGCTTCGGCTGCTACTTCAATATCTTTCAGCACCGCGCGGCTCAGTCCGCACACTGTTGTATCTTTCACCACGCGGGCAATTTCCTGCACGCTGTGAAAATCACCGGGCGAAGAAATGGGAAATCCCGCTTCAATAATATCCACACCGAGTGCTTCAAGCCGAAGTGCAATCTCAATTTTTTCACTGGTGTCGAGTTTGCATCCCGGTACCTGTTCGCCATCGCGCAAAGTGGTGTCGAAAATATATATTTTTTTTGATGACATATTGTTGTGAATTAGTCAGTTTTTTGCTGCACCGGTATCTTGGGTAGTCGAATCAAAGCGTATTGATTAATTTTACTGCGATTAAACAATATCCTTTGGCTCGACTCCCCGATCTGGAACTAAAATGGTGTTTGTTTTTTGTTCTTAAAAAATGGTAGAAGACAATAAGCAGGCTAAGTGAGTCAGGGCATAAATCCTTACAAAAGGGGTACATTTGCTTTTCTATGTGTAAAGGTAAAGGAACTAAACGCCTGTTTTTTTTCAAAATTAGTGCATCTTTACTCTCTGCATTTTTCTTTTATAGTTTGTAAATAATTGAAAATCATATTTTTGTGAAAAAAAATAATACGCCCTCCAACCGTCCACAAGACGCTCTTTTTCAACTGATAAAATCGTTGGGCAAGGCAGAAAAGCGGAATTTTAAGTTGTTTGTGGGGCGAAATACCAATACTGGAGATCTGAAAATTACCCAGTTATTCGATTTGCTGGATAAAATGCCCGATTACGACGAACCGGCCCTGTTTCGAAAAGGCAGCGGACTGAAAAAAGAGCAATTGCCTAATCTGAAATCAAATTTATACCGCCAGATACTTTCCAGCCTGCGGGTATTACGGGAGGAAGTCAATGTGGAAGTGCAACTGCACGAACAATTAGAATACGCCCGGATTTTGTACGACAAGGGCCTCTACCAGCAAAGTTTGCGGATGCTGGAACGCACCAAAGAGATGGCCAGAACCTATCACCAGAATTCTTTCTTACTCCAGGCGTTGGTATTTGAAAAAAAGATTGAATCCCTGCATATTACCAGAAGTATGCGCCACCGGGCGGAAGAAATTTCCAGTGAAGTGCGGATGCTGAACGAGCGCCTGGCCATGATCGGGCGGTTGTCGAATCTCGCGCTGCAATTGTACAGTCGCTATATTCATTACGGCCACGCCAGGAATGAGAATGATATTGAATCTGCGCGTGAGTTTTTTACATCGTTATTGCCAACCCAACCTATCAACGAAGGGTTTTTCGAACGGCTTTATCTTTACCAGGCTTATTGTTGGTATGCATTTATTGCACAGGATTTTCTGTTGCACTACCGGTATTCGCGCAAATGGGTGGACCTTTTCATCTCCCATCCCCAAATGCAACGGGTGGAAACTCCGTATTATATTAAGGGAGTGTATAACCTGTTGCTGGCGCATTTTATGCTGCGTAATGATGAAAAATTCGAAGAGGAACTCGCTCTTTTTGAAATATTTGCAGCCTCCGAACTGGCTACAAGCAACGAAAATGTACGCGCCCAGACTTTTATTTACCTCAATATTTCCAGGATCAACGGCTATTTTATGCGGGGCGATTTTAAGGGCGGACTGACTTTAGCGCCGGAAATTGAGCAGTATCTGGAGGAATATCACCTGCAAATCGACCGGCACCGGGAATTGGTTTTTTATTACAAAATCGCCTGTTTACACTTTGGTAGTGGCGATTTCAATAACACGATAGCATACCTGAACCGTATTATTCACTGGAAGGTGGATTTGCGCAGCGACCTGCAATGCTATGCGCGGCTGCTGCACCTCATTACCCATTATGAATTAGGTAATTACGGTATTCTGGAGCACCTGATCAAATCTGTCTACCGGTTCATGTCCAAAATGGAGAACCTGAGCATTGTGGAGGAAGAGATATTTCGGTTTATTCGCAAGTCTTTTCAACTCACTAATGCTGCACGTATTCGCGCGGCATTTGTGGCGCTGCAAGAAAAACTGATTCGCTGTGAATCCAATCCATTGGAAAGCCGGTCGTTTATGTACCTGGATATCATTGGGTGGCTCGAAGGGAAGATTTCCGGAAAACCATTGAACGAGGTGATTCGGGATCGCCGGAAACGGGCAGGAACGCGACTGAGTGCGCGGACTTCAGTCCGCCGAAAAGGGTAACTTTCGGCAGACTGAAGTTAATTGGTTTTCGCGGACTGAAGTCCACGCGCCCGGTTTACCAAATCACTTTAGTAGAATCGGAATCTTCACCCGCCAGCGTTTTAGCCGACACCACGATTTTGTTGGTACCCCGCTGCAGAATACCGGCGGCAGTCAACAAACCAGTTGTTGCATTGAAGTTGAAGTTCGGCAATGCTTTGCCATTGATTGTTACTGTGATTTGCGATTTTTCCGTTACGTTTTTCAAGTCGGCAACAATACTGGTCTTGGCCACAGTGGGATTTTGCGGATCGACTGTCGGGTTGGATGCCGACCGGATTTTTACTTCCGGCACAGGGCCTGATGGTAATGGATTGAAGGTTACATCAGCGCTGGCGGAGGCACTCCCTCCCGTATTTTTGGCTTCAACAACCAATGTGTTTTTACCATTTACCAATGTCCCCGGATAAGTCAATTCGCCTGTTTTGGCATTAAAAGACACGCCGCGCAGGTTTTCTTTGCCATTAAATTTCACCTTGATATCGCTCTGCGACTGCACGCCAGTCACCTTTGCCTTAAACTGATATGCGCTTCTGTTGACTGGTGTATTTTTAGCACCGGGTTGCAGGAAAGTGATCGTGGGTTTTTCCACATTTGGGGCATAGACAACTGTTACGGACGCGTCTGCGATACCGTCGGGGGTTGAGACTTGGACATAGATGATATTTTGCCCTTCTTTTAGTGTCAATGGTGCAGTGATGATGCCACTGCGATCAAGCGAAAATCCTTTGATCGCGAGGTCATTGAGTTTGACGACTACATTTTTATCGCTGAAAATGTTGGCTGTTTTTGCTGTTAAAGTGGCATTTGGATTGCTTACCCGGGTGCGGTCGCCTGGTGCAGTAATAACCACCGTCGGTTTTTTTACCGGGTTCAGGCGCACTTTCACCGTTTTTTCATCAGCACCAGCGTTGTTGCGTGCAGCGATCCGGATACTGTTTTCTCCTTCGCCTAAAGTCACTTTTGCAGCGACTTGTCCGGACCGATCATTAAAATCAAAGACGGTAACCGGGCGACCATTGAGATAAACAGTGATTTCATTTTTGTTGGCCACATTGGCCACTGTTGCCCGCAGTTCTGCGCTGGCTTCCCGGAATTCGGCACCATCGGCTGGGTTAATAATCTGTACCGTCGGTTTCAGCGCTGCTTTATTGTACCGCACCCGCACGGATGCTTCGCTGCTGCCGCCATTGGTAGTGGCTTTTACCGTGATATTATTGTCGCCTTCTGTCAGGTGGAGTGCCGTTGATACCTGGCCAGTGCTGGCATTGAAATCAAAGATAGAGACAGCGCGGCCATTATGGGATACACTTATTTCACTTCTGTTGGCCACATTAGTGAGTTTGGCACGCAATTCAGCATTCGCTTCTTTAAATTCAGCGCCATTCTGAGGGTTAACAATCTGTACAATGGGCTTAGGAACAGCTTTGTTATACCGCACCCGAACGGTCGATTCGTTGCTGCCGTTGCTGTTGGTTACCTTAACGGTGAGTGTATTTTCTCCTTCTTTCAGGTTGATATTACCGCTAACTGTTTGGCTGCGGTCATTAAAATCAAAAGAATTGAACGGAACGCCATTGAAGACCACGATTACTTCATTCCGGGAAATTACGTTGCGGGTGATCGCCGAAAAAGCAGCATCGGGGCGATCAACAGCGGCACCATTGGTGGGCGTTGTGATCGTCACTTCCGGTTTTTGGGCGGGTGGCATGATTACATTTTTCCGGATAATCGTCGTTTGGGCTTCTGCTTCTCCAGCACTGTTGCGTGCCCGCAGGATCACTTTGTTGTCGGCAGGAGCAAGGTCGAGCGATGCTGTAACCTCACCCGAGCGGGGAGAGAAATCAAAATCGCGCACCGATGTCCCATTGAGCAACAAAGTAATCGCATCGCGGCTGTCGGCATTGACGACGGTTCCTCTGAACGGATAATTTTTTTCATTGATGGAAGTGCCGGAGGCCGATGGCTGGTTAATCGTAACCACAGGTCTTCTCCCGGATGGCGGTGGCGGCGTAACACTGCTGTTCACTTCTATCACCACTTCATCAGAGGCACGTCCTGCCGGATTAATGGCTTCAACCCGTACCACATTGCGGCCTTCCCGCAGGCGCAGACTGGCTTCGAGCCCTTCTGCCATAGTAAAACGGCTTTCTTCGGCGCCATTGACGATTAGTTTTAGGTCTCTTTTTTCGCGTACATTATCTACTTGTGCACGGAAATACATATCCTGCTTATCTGATTTGAAAGGCGAATAGGATGGATTGGTGATACGCACCACGGGCAAAGGCACTGATGGTGGTGGTGGCGGTGGTGGAAAGGTGCGGTCTTCCCATACGATCACCACTGTTGCTGCATCCTGGCCCGCCGGGTTGGAGGCCTCAATACGGAACTCATTCCGACCCGGTGCTAAGCGCACACTACTGCCCAGATGGCCTTTACGGAAATCAAAAGGCCGCATTTCTCCATTGAGATAACAACGGATATCGGCGCTGTATTCCACATTTTTGATATCGGCTTTGATAAAACAATTCTGACTTTCGGAGATATAGGGTGTCCGGTTGGGATCGGTAATGTCAATTTTTGGTGCACGCGACCGGCTATGGTTGCTGCGGCTAATATCCCACCGCATAAAGAAGTTAGTATAGTGCGCCCAGTCGTTCTGCGCAATGCCCGAATCGTGCCAACGTTGTCCATCGAGCACATCAGTACGGCTAAAAGTGGTTTTATGGCCAATACCAAATACAAAATTCTTGGTGAGCTGGTAACCCAATTCCAGGCCCGCGCCGGGCATAATGCCCGCCCGGATGCCCGCGTTGGTAGAACCATCGGCCCGCGATTCGTATACATTGTCGCGCAGCAGGTGCAAGGCCGATAGGGTATTGACCTTTCCATTACTTCGGTTTACCGAAAGGTAGTCGTACCTATTGCCCGATGCATCAGCCTGGTCGATACGGGTGCGGTAAAGATCAAGGCCAACGCCGCCGAAAAGGCTGAATACAATGCCGGTGCGTTCCCGCAGGCGATTGAAGGTCAATACACCTTCTGCGCCGAGTTCGCCCATTCCAGTGCGGTGATTGGCGAATACGAACGAGGAATCAAACGGCAATGATTGATCGAGTACATAGTCAATGGATGGTTTGTACGAACCATTCAAGGCTGCATTGTCTTTGATCTCCGATACCGGTTTCCAGTCGCGCCCATAAGCGCGGGTGAACAATAAGCGGCCGCGAATATCGAAGGACAGCGCGCCACCGGGCCGGTAAGCCAAGTTTTTGGCCAGCGTCATTCCTGCGCCCCAACCGTCAAACGACGTGCGAACATCAGAACTCTGGTAAGCCGACCCACCATCGATGCCGAAAGTGGCCCAGCCCCGCTCGCGTGGCGTAAAATGGGAGCTGATCTGCTGGGAAAATAACAGTGCCGTAAAAAAACAAAGAAAAATAGAAAGGATAAAGCGCATGGTATCGTTTTAGTCTGTTGTGCTCATTGCGACGAAGAAACAAGCCTGATGCCACAAAGATTAGTGTACCCGGAACGAAAATGCAAATGATTAACTTGAAAGTAACGGTAAGTGTTAAGATTGTTTTATAATTGGGGGGATTGAAAAGTGGTGATGCTGCAGAATAGTTGGAATATTGTTTAGTAACGTGTCACAGATAACTTTCCATAATATAAGGTGAGGGAGACCCAAACAGAACAGAAAAAAAATCACACGTCATCCCAAAATCCCCTCATTCATTCCCTAATTCCGTTTTTTTTGCACTAAACGACCTTCAGGATAAGTTGGTAAAGCCTCTTATCAAATAACTCCCGAATTGAAAGAAAAGTATGATCACATTGAGTGGACAAAAATCCAGGGATTACGACATGTATTAGTCCGTGATTATTATAAAGTGAATCCAGAGATATTGTGGAATACGAAAGATGAGTACCTGCACAATTTACTGGTTGATTTGGAGCAATTAGTCGGGGTGGAAAGGAGAGGCTCAGATGAAAACAGATAATGGTTGGGAAGGATGTACAACCCTTATCCGATTTCGTTGTTACTTTCTTTTCACTATTTATGATGTCTAAATTCAACCTGTTTGCCGCGTTCGCACTCTCCATTTTTTCTTTCGGCTGTTTTCCCGGAAAAGTGGTGCAACGCCCAATTTCCGCTGATATGCAACAAACTACCACTGCCACTTCTTTCCATATACTCAGCGCGAACACCCTGGAAGGTGTTGCGGTCTCCATGGACCAGTACAAAGGCAAAAAAATCATTGTACTTAATGTTGCCTCCGAATGTGGCTATACCCCGCAATACGCCGACTGGGAAAAATTTTATGAGGCCAATAAAGACAAAGTAGTGGTCCTGGGATTTCCTTGTAACCAGTTTGGCGGACAAGAGCCTGGTGATGCCGGAAAAATTGCCACCTTTTGCCAAAAAAACTACGGTGTAACATTCCCGATGTTTGAAAAGAACGATGTGAAAGGAAGCAATCAGTCGCCCGTATACAAATGGCTCACCGACCCCGCTCAGAATGGCTGGAATGATCAGGCTCCTTCCTGGAATTTCTGCAAATATTTAGTGAATGAAAAAGGCGAATTAGTCAGTTTCTTCGCTTCCGGAGTAAAGCCGGACGACGTCGCATTTAAAGCAGCACTGGGGAAGTAAGGCGCCGGATTGGAAATGATTATTTAAAGATGTTTTTCACTTCCAATGCTATTTTATCTGTGATTTCCTCTTCTAGTGCATCAAATGCGCTGCGATCATACGTTTTTTCAATTTTCCCGTGCAGCAAAACGCTGATCCGGTCGCAAACCCTCGTGAGGGTGGGCAAAATATGCGACGAAATGAGCATGGTGCGCGCTCCAGCCAATCCCTGACCGAGCACGGCCATAATCTTTTCATTGCTTTCAAAATCGACGCCATTGAATGGTTCATCGAGAATGAGCAATGGCCGTTCCTGTTGGAGTAATACACCGATCAGGCCCAGTTTTTTCTTCATTCCAGTAGAATATGTTTCGGCAAATTGCGCCAGTGGCAGGTCAAAAACCTTGTTCCAACGATCGATCAACTGAGGATCATCATGGATAAACCGCAGGTATTCCAGACCGGTCATGTAAGGATAAAAATAGGGTTCGGCCTCCAGCAACGACACCATACTGCGGGTAACAGGGTCATCTCCAATGCAAATACTGCCAGATTTGGCCGGTAAAATGCCCGAAATGAGTTGAAAAAGGGTGGTTTTCCCAGCCCCGTTAGCGCCCAGAATGCCGTGCTTTTCGCCAGCACTTACAGTAAGGTCAGCCCCCTTTAATATAGGCTGACCTGCGGAATAGCCAAATTGTAAATCGTTGATCGTGAATTGCTTGTTGTTCAATGTATGTGAAGGTTACTGAGCCTGTCGAAGTACCATTTTTTGCGTGGTCATACCGTTTGCCGTTTCTATCCGGTAGAAGTACAGGCCACTGCTGCCCAACTGCGCTTGATCGACGGTGATCGAATTACGGCTTTTGGGATAATTGCCATGCTGAGATAATACCACTTTCCCGCTTTCATACACATGACGTTCAAAATATGGAATACGTTGGTAGAGTAATTATCCGTTTTTCCAAACTCTTCCCCAATACCACAGCGCCATGCCCACCACCACAATAATTCCTCCCGGAATCGCTGCCATGATGGTGACCACGCCCATGGCCGTACCATTATAACTGCGCCGCCGCCCGGGTGCCCAGGATAGGTATTTATAACAGGTGCACAGCAACAGAAAAAATTCATATAACACGATCACATATACCACCGCTGGTGCCCAATGGTAGTTTTTTAGCAGTAATACCGCAGCAGCCGGCAACAGCCAGTAATACATCACCCGTGCATTGATCCGCCATCGGCGCAACAAGGATTTGCTGTCTTCGGGCAACATGGAAAAAGGCTCCAGGTAATCAAATCCTTGCGGTATTAGCAACAAACCGACGAACATGCCCGCTAAGTAAAATGCCTCATGGAAGTAAGTGGCGATAACCAATAACATAGCGAATATCCATCCCAGCCACTGCGACCGGATAATCATCCGCCATTCATAGGCCGTTACCGGAATAAAATCCGGTGTCCAGGTCATCTGCTGCGATCGTTTCGAATGCCATATCCCCGGTGGGAGGCCCATCCAAAGCAGGCCTGCAAAACTTCCGGCCGCTGCTCCGATGTTGAAACGCAACAAGGGAACAATGGCAAAAATGACCGCAATACAAGCATAATCAACGCATAAATATTGCCAAACAGGTAAATGACCGCGTTCCATGAAAGACCGGTCACTGCGGTAAAGGTGTACGGCACCAGTGGCGGCGACCGCAATAAGCACCGCCATTCCAGGCGATACCAGGGACCAACTCTCCAGGGCTTTCACCCATAGTGCAGCGCTAACTACCAACAGCACCAATAAAATACCCCATCCCGCAGATTTTAATACCCGGAAGGCCTGTAGTAATCGAAATTGAAGCCAAAAAGTCATATTATAGTGCAATAGTACGGCGGTCAGGAAATTAATCTTGTGAAAAACCGACCGTTTCCTCGAATAAGTCTGGGAAAGTGCTACTTTTGCACGATTTATCATAGATTTTACACAGGATCATTCGCCCCATGTATGCCATGATAAAAACCACTTTCGGTTAAAATTGTAGTGGAGACACTGCTGTATCCGTTCCAATAATCTTTTGATAATCAAATCGCTCTAGTGAAAAATATTTCAGTGACCCCTGCAGAAGCGGGTCAAATCAATAATAACCTGGTTGTAATTGCGGAGAAAGATACCATATCGCAACTATCCACTTGCCTTACTCCCGACGAAATGCAATTTTTGCAAAATAGCCAGGAACAGGAGGTGCGCTCTTTCTTTTTCGCCCGACCAGCCGGCTGCGTATTTGTTCGCCTTCTCAAAATGGATAAGGATGAACATATTGCCGCTGAAGATGCCCGCCTTGCTGGCGCCGACATTTTGCGTGAAATCCTGAATTATAAGCTGCCTGTCGTCACTATTCGTGAATTTCTGCTGTCCAGCAGAATTTTACCTTTTGCCGAAGGCATGGCGCTTGCTGCTTTTCAATTTCTGAAATACTTCGACGCACCGGAAAAAAAGGAGCATTCCCTGCGCCAAATTCAGGTGGAACATGCTGATAAAGCGGCTGTTCTGGAATTGGATGTCTTAGTCGATGCCGTTTTTCATGCCCGCCGCTTAGTCAATGAACCCCATTCCTTCCTTACAGCGCCACAATTGGCAGCCGAAGCCGTCGAACTTGGCGAAAAATATGGCTTCACGGTGGAAGTAATGGGTAAAGAAAAAATTGAGGCATTAAAAATGGGCGGCCTGCTTTCCGTAAACCGGGCCAGCAAAGTGCCGCCGCAATTTATTGTTCTCGAATGGATTCCAATCGATCCCCGCAACGATAAACCGGTGGTTTTGATAGGCAAAGGCGTGGTATACGATACCGGCGGCCTGAGTATCAAACCCAGCGAGGGAATGGAATATATGAAAAGCGACATGGGTGGAGCAGCAGCAGTGCTCGGCACATTTGTCGCCGCGGCACGCAACCGGTTGCCTATTCATATCGTCGGACTCATTCCAGCCACCGACAATTTAGTCAGCGAAACGGCGATTGTCCCTGGCGACGTTATCCGGATGGCCTCCGGTACCACTGTGGAAGTAATGAATACCGATGCAGAAGGGCGATTGATTCTCGCCGATGCTTTGCATTATGCCAACAGGTATAAACCGGATCTGGTGATCGATTACGCTACACTGACTGGTGCCGCGGTGCGCGCACTGGGCAATCAGGCAATATGTTATATGGGAACAGCTTCCCAGAAGACGAAAAATGCTTTTGAAAAAAGCGGGTTTCGTACTTACGAACGGCTGGTGGAAATGCCCCTTTGGCGGGAATATGCAGAAGAATTAAAAAGTGCTACTGCAGATCTGCGTAATGTAGGCGGTATCACAGCAGGTGCCATTACCGCCGGTAAATTCCTCGAACATTTCGCTAAGGGTTACCCCTGGCTACACCTCGATATCGCTGGTCCGGCTTTTGTAAAAGCACCAACGGGCTATAAAACCAAAGAAGGCACCGGTGTTGGCATTCGCCTCACCTATGATTTTTTGAAACAACAATATTTGTAAGCACCAATGAACAATATAACAATAGGAATCACCTGCGGGGATATTAATGGTATAGGATTGGAAATTATCCTGCGGGCTTTGGCATTACAGGGAGCCGGGAAAAATTTCCGTACAGTCGTCTACGGCAGCACCAAAACGGCCGCTTATCACAAAAATATTATTTCTGAGGAGAATATTCAGTTTTTCACCATCAATACGCCTGCTGAAGCAGTAGCCGGGCAGATGAATTTCATCAATTGCTGGACCGACAATGTCAATATCACACTGGGTAAAGCCACAGATGTAGGTGGCCAATGTGCCCGTTTAGCCTTAGAAAAAGCCGTACAGGATTTTAAATCGGGTGCTATCGACGCATTGGTGACCGCTCCGATCAATAAAAAAGCCATGCAGATGGCTGGCTTCCCGTTTATCGGACACACGGAATACATCACCAGTGAATTGGGAGCGAAAGACTCTTTGATGCTCATGGTGAGCGACAACCTCCGCATAGGTGTGGTGACCAATCACTTGCCCGTAAAAGAGGTAGCCGCAGCCATTACCCGGGAAAAGGTCCTCCGCAAAATTCTCATCATGGCCGAAACGCTGAAAGTCGATTTCAATATCGACCGTCCCACGATTGCTGTGCTGGGCCTCAATCCGCACGCTGGGGAGGAAGGGGAAATCGGCAAAGAAGAAGAGACGATCATTCGTCCTGCTATCGAAGATGCCAAAAATAAAGGCATACTGGTATTCGGACCATATCCGGCTGATGGATTTTTTGGCTCCGGGCAATACCATAAATTCGATGGCGTCCTGGCGATGTACCATGACCAGGGTTTGGTACCCTTTAAATTGCTTGCATTTGGCGAGGGCGTGAATTATACGGCTGGCTTATCAGCGGTGCGTACTTCGCCCGATCATGGCACTGCTTACGATATTGCAGGAAAAGGAGAGGCAGATATTTCGTCGTTCATCAAAGCGCTTTACCTTGCGGCCGATATTGTGCGAAATCGTACGGAATACCTGGACATGCACTCCAATTCCCTCGAACGCCGTAAACAAAAAGCACTCACCGATGAAACCGGCGCGGATGAGGACATCGTAGCAGTTATTCCGGAAGAGTAAAACGAAAAATTATGGGTCTTATATTAGGTATAGATGTTGGCGCTTCTGGTATTAAAGGAGCGCTGGTTGATTTAGAGAAAGGAAAAGTATCGGGCGAGCGGTACCGTGTAGCCACACCCCAACCTCCCACACCGGAAAATATGGCTGGTGCATTCGCTGAAATCGTTCGTTTTTTCGATTATTCAGGCCCGATTGGTTGTGGGTTTCCCAGTATTGTCAAAGACGGCGTATCCATGTCTGCTGCTAATATTGATGATTCCTGGATCGGCACAAGCATTGAAAAAGTATTCGGCGAAGCGACTAAATGCCCGGTTTTTGCCACCAACGATGCAGATGCAGCAGGTGTTGCAGAAATGCGTTTTGGGGCAGGAAAAGGCGAAATGGGACTGGTACTGCTGATTACGATCGGTACAGGTTTAGGATCTGCTTTGTTTTATAATGGTATGATGGTACCCAATACTGAATTGGGACACCTGCTTTGGAAAAATAATAAACCAGCGGAGGCCTGGTGTTCCTCCGGCGCACGCGAACGCCTGAAAATAGGCCGCAAAGAATGGTCGCGCCGGTTCAACGAATACCTCCATCACCTGGAGTTACTGTTCTCGCCCAACCTCTTTATCCTTGGTGGTGGCGAAAGTAAATTTTTCGAGCAATACAAACACATTTTTGACGTCAAAGCACGGGTGGTTCCTGCCAAGCTGCTCAACAATGCCGGTATTATTGGCGCAGCTGCTTATGCCGCTGAACAAAAATAAAACGGGTACTGGGCGAAGTCGGAGTATTGTTACTGAGCCAAGTCGAAGTATTGCCTTACTAATGCTGTCTTGTGGAGTACTGTGGTTAGGCTATTATGCCAATCGCAGTGATTTCCCATCGTTATTGTCCGCGTACTCCGTAGCATTTGTGGGTTACGCGTTCTTTTTTTGGCAAAAGAGTCGCCCCGCGTTGGTCTGGGTAATCGCCCTTGGAATAGCGCTGCGTTTGCTGCTCCTTTTTGGCTTGCCCTTACTTTCCGACGATGTTTACCGGTTTATATGGGATGGGCGGCTCGCAGCGCAAGGGATTCATCCTTTTGCTTTTACCCCGGTAGAAATCATGCAACAGGGCCATGGCGACGCGACGCTGTTTGCCCTGCTGAATTCTCCCCGTTATTTTACGGTTTATCCACCAGTCGGCCAGGGCGTGTTTTGGCTGGCGGCGAAATGTTGTCCCGGCAATCTTTTTGGTGCGGCATTATTGATTAAATCCGTTCTTTTTCTGGGAGAAGCAGGCACCTTGTGGGCTATTCACCGATTTTTGAAGACAGTTTACCCGGATCGGTTGCACACAGGTGTGGCGCTGTATGCCCTGAACCCATTGGTGATCGTGGAGACCGTGGGCAATTGCCATTTTGAAGGGATGATGGCAGGTTGTTTGGTGATGGCCATGTTGGCGCTGCACCGGCAACGGCCTGGATATGCCGGTATTTGGTGGGCCGTTGGTGTGGCCGTGAAGTTATTACCGGTATTATTCGTGCCGCTGGTACTGGGCTGGTTGACGAATCGCAGGGACCGCCTGTTGTTTTTCGGTACTCTTTTTGTTGGGGGGCTGCTGCTTTTTGTACCCTTGCTCAATATTCCTGTCCTGCTGCATCTTGCTTCCAGTGTGCGGCTGTATTTTCAGCAGTTTGAGTTCAATGCATCCCTGTATTATTTTTTTTCGCATATGTCTCCGTGGTTTTCAGGCTGGTATGAAGGCCGGATTATGAGTATTGTATTGGCGGAAGTCACTGTGGCCGTTATCCTGGGTTTATCCTGGCGATTGTGGCACCAACCCGACAAAGAGATCAGGGATCTTCACCAGGCCATGTTTTGGGGGGCATTTGTTTACCTCCTTGATGCGACCACCGTTCATCCGTGGTATGTCATCGTGCCACTCACCCTGAGTTTAGGTACGCGGGTGGTCTTTCCGGCAATCTGGGCCTGGTCGGTGGTGTTGTCCTACAGCCATTACCACCACGGCGCTTACCTTGAAAATTTTGGGTGGATTGCAGTGGAGTATGCGGTGCTGGGCGGATGGATGTACTGGGAGATGAAAGGAAGCAGCAAGTTGTTCTAATGTGTCTCATTTACCAAAATTAAGCACCTGCAGCACCGAAAAATGCACAATATGATTGGATACATTGGCACCACTGGCAGGATTTGACCACTGGTTCATATAGCCCAGTTCAAGCCGCGTGTGGTGATCGTACCATACCCCCAATGCCAGCAACAAACGGTTCTGATCGAAGGTGTTTTTATTAACAGTATCGGCAGCAAAGTTGAAAAATACCTCCTCCTGGAGCGCGGCATACAGTACATTTTTCTTTTCTTTGGGAGTAAGATTCCAAAGCGTCCGGTTAAAATATCGGAAACGATGCCCTTTATTTAACCCATCTTCGACAGGAATATTATTATTGTCCCTGACATACCGGTCGACAAAGCGCTGCTCCAGGCGAAAGCGGTGGGTCATATTGAATTGCCCGATGGGGTGGTTGACCAGGAATTGTTCCCATATCCGTTTTTCGGGCACATAAAGGTCAAATCCTTTATTAAATGCTTCAATCGACGCGAAACCGAGTGTGACACTCATGTTCTTTTGGGGATAATACTGTAGTCCCACGCGCAATAAACTTTGATTGGAACGCTGTACATTTTCGTCCATGCGAAACTGCGCGTCTAAGTGCATTCCCCATTGGGGAGCGAATTTGTATTGGGCAAAATAAGTAAACCAACTGCTGCGCTGTTGGGTGGTTTGTTGCGCCTGCACACTTTTCAGGCCGGATGCCCAAAAGAAAGCAAGCCATAAAACAGTTATTTTATACATATTCAGAGGGATAATATTTTTGTAAGATCATGCGCGGACGACTTCAATTCCGAAGCGACAAAGGTAGCCAGAAATGGTGGTCTCTTTATTGCAACAAGCATCTACCGGCTTACAGCGTGTTCATCTATAAATTAACCGCATTCACACGAACAATGCCGCACCTGCTCAATAAGATCGATGGTATGGTGCGCTAACTAGGTATCGCGTGGTATATTTGTCAGGCAGGAGGCGTTGTGAAATCATTCATTTGAGGTGCCAAACTTTGAGCGACCATGGGTTGCTGCACCTTGACAGGAAACGACCTCTTCAACCCAATTAAAAAACCATTTGTTATGACAAAAAATTGGATACTATTACCGTTCATTTTCTTTTTGGTGGTTGCTTAAGCACAGCCTGCATATGCTGTTTTTGTCACTGTTCCGGATACTGCTGCAAGTATTTTTTCTCAGAATTTGTGTAAGGTTCGTGTAAGTGAAATTCCCATTAATAATGAAAACGGCAGATACATATTTAATGTTACCATGAGTATTGACACCAGTTTTTTAGCCATAAAATTTCCTGGATTCGATTGGATAATGGTAAGAAAGTATAAAAGTTTGAAGGTAACAAATGGTTTTCTCCCCTTTGTGGAGGTTAATGATAACCTTTTAGAAAATATTTATATTAACCTTTTGCCTTTGTATAATGAGATCCCTGGATTGCTGGAATCAGCCCAAAATGGCACCACTGTTTTGGTACGGTACCAAATGTATACCAGTATAGATGCTGATCCTTATAATTATATGTATTCGAATGTTGACACGATGCACTTACCTGCAGCTAGTTCAGATGATATTGCGGCTTATGAATATTTGCAAGATCATGTGAGAAATATGAGACAATTTTCTTATTTACTTAAAGATGAAGGAGTAACTTTAAATGTATCCCAGTACATTATTAACAACTTTTCAGAGTCACTTATATTTGATTTGGCAAAATTTCAGATAATGAAAATAGAATTATCCGAAACTATACGCAATAACCCATCTTTGTTAAATGCCGAATTGGTTGATTTTCTTGAAGCCCAATATGAGGTACTTAAAACTTCAAAATCTGAATTGGTAAAGAGTCAAGCAAAAAGGTGGTAATTATTTTTATTTGACAAAAAATACAGAATAAAATATTTCACATTAGTATTTAAAATACTTTATCGCTTCAACTCTGTTGTCATAAGCATAGTAATCATAACGTGTGCGTCAAACAGCAATAGGTTGTAACAACTGCACTTTAACGAAATGCTAAGTAAAAAACAAAAACATGAAAAACATCATATTATGTGCAACCTTCTGCGCAGCTCTCCTCTCTGCGACAGATATGTATGCCATTATCGACATAACAGGCATCAAAAATGCCACCGTTAATACAGGAATACCACCTCTGGAATCGGCTGATGGCGCCATTGATCTTACGGCCAACGGGAATGCCACGCCATTCACTTTTCTCTGGAGCAATAGTGCCACCACCGAAGATATAGATCATTTATTATCAGGCATGTATACTGTGACCGTGATGAATGCTTTTGGTTGTACCAAAGTATTGAGTGCGACAGTCAGAACCTGTGCCGGAGACAGTTGGCCTGCGCCCGTCATCACCATTACGAATTCTACGATCACACCTATATCGCCGTTTTCACCTACACAGACTGGTGGCGGCGTAATTATTACGGTCACTTCAACACTGGGGAGCATCACTTCCGGTGAACTGTATTACCATAACACGCTTTCCCTCCAACACATTCACCCATCAAAATACCGCATTCACATCATTGAATGCAGCACTCAATCAATTCCGTGATAGAAATGACTTCATATTCAAATATTTTAATTATATTTGTCAGGCACTACGCAATGAGCAGTGACTAACTTACCGTGCTTATTTCCTCTTGTAATTCAATTAAACCAACACCATCATCGCCGTGTTTCTAACTTCAATCACTTTCAATCACCGGATCGGTCCTCTTAGCGTCATCCACTTATTCACATTTCCCGATCTCTGATAACTGTTTAGTTATCCAGGCATATTTTCCCCTTTTCCGTGCAGGCATACCTGCGCAGGTACAGGAATTTGCATCTACGTATTTAATAACCAA
>JBILHQ010000232.1:0-9222 GCA_044350415.1 Saprospiraceae bacterium
GACCGTATGGACAAGAGTAAACTGGAGGAAAAATGTAAACACATCAGTGCGCAGGAGAAAAAAGCCGCTGATGCGGAACGCGAAAGTATCAAATTAAAACAAGCTGAATTCATCAGCCAACATATCGGCGAAGAATTCGAAGGCCGGATTTCCGGCATGATCGAAAAAGGTATTTTTGTCGAACTTATGGATTCCCGCGCAGAAGGCCTCCTAGACTTCAAATTCATGGATGACCAATATGTCCTAGAAGAAAGTAAACTCCGCGCTCACGGCCGTCGCTCCGGCCATACGTTTAGAATGGGCGACAAGGTTAACGTGCGCATTGCCGGAGTGAATATTGAACGGCGGCAAATTGAAATGGAAATAGTGGATTAGTTGTTATGGGGTTTCGAGGTTGCTGGTCGATTGATAAGTAATTAACTGATGGATTGCTATCGGTAAATACTTATCAATCGAGCAGCAACCTAGAAACCAGAAACCTCCAAAAAAGGAGTCCCTCAACCCATTTCGGCGAGGGACCCTAACCCAAACAAATAAACACAAAAACTACTTGATGCAATTTTAAAACTTTTTTTTCACTTAAGCGCCAAATTTTTCTTATTTCTTTGAAAAATTATCAGTGTAATAATTTTTTCTGAAAAAAGACGCGAAATAATATGGAATTTGCAAATATTTGTCCCGTTGAATTTCAGTCTACCAGGTAATTCCTCTCCTTTTTATGAAATTATTAAAACTTACGGCAGCTTTTGCGGCCACTTGCGGTGTTATTTGGCTGCTTTCGTCACCCATTGCTAAAGGTGTGGTAACCATACCACCAATTGGCCCTTTACTTAATCCTTTTAGTGGATTCTGGCGAAATGCCGAGCCGCTTACAGGACCTAATATGCCCGATCAGGTAAAATTACCCGGACTCAAGGGAAAGGCAGAAGTGGTTTACGATGATCTATTTATTCCACATATCTTCGCAGAAAATGACGAAGACGCCGCCATGTTGCAAGGTTATATCACCGCACAAAACCGCCTGTTTCAAATGGACCTGACTGTCCGGAAAATTTCTGGCCGGCTTTCTGAGGTGATCGGGGAAAGAACCCTGAGTACAGATATCATGTCGCGCAGAAAAGGGCTCGGCTATTCCGCAGAACGGGATTTGGAAGCCGCCAAAAAATCGCCGGAAGACCTGCAATTAATGGAAGCCTATACTGCCGGCGTAAATGCATGGATTAATCAGCTGAAACCTGCAGATTATCCTATTGAGTTTAAACTATTAGGTTATCAACCAGAGCCCTGGACTTTGCTCAACTGCGCAATGGTTGTGGAAGGTATGGCTGATATGCTGGCCAATTACGATAATGACATGGAAGCCACTAATGCCCTCCAATTATTGGGTAAAGACACTTACGAGTCATTGTATCCCACATGGAATCCGAAGCAACAACCTGTAATTCCAGCCGGAAATTATCCACTAAAACCCACCGCCTTACCACAAAAAACCAGCCCAAAAGCCGGGAATCCTATTGGATTTGCCCCCGGAGGCGAAACGCCCGATGAATTGATTATTGACCCAGCCATTAAAGGCAGTAACAACTGGGCGGTTGCCGGAAGCCGCACCGCATCCGGTCACCCGTTGCTGTCAAATGATCCTCACTTGAGTTTGTCATTGCCGTCTATTTGGTACCAGATTCAAATTCATACCCCCTCTGCCAATCGATACGGCGTAACTCTTCCCGGAGCACCCGGCATAATTATTGGGTTTAATGAGCATATCGCCTGGGGCATTACCAATGTGGGTGCAGATGTAAGCGACTGGTATAAAATCAAGTGGAGCGATGCCTCCCGCACTAATTACCTGCTGGATGGAAAAAATACGCCAGCCCAAATGCGCATTGAGACAATTCAGGTTAAAGGCAGGCCAGAGGCCATCAGCGATACTGTTCGGTACACGGTTTGGGGGCCGGTCGTTTATGACGATCCCAAGGAACCACTTTACGATTGTGCTTTCCGTTGGTTAACCCATGATATTGGCAAATCAAGCCCTGCAAGCCAATTTGCACACCTGGACCGCGCAACCAATTTTGATGAATACACTGCTGCACTTACCAACTTTGATTGCCCACCACAGAATTTCGTTTTTGCAGACAATAAAGGTGATATCGCGTTGCGGGTTCAAGGAAATTTTCCGATACGGCAGGGCGATGAAGGCAGGTTTATCCAGGATGGCACCCAAAGCGCCAACGCATGGCATGAATTTGTACCACAAGATGAAATTCCTAAGATGCACAATCCTTCTCGTGGATTTGTTGCCTCATCGAATCAGAACTCTACCGACCCGTCGTATCCATACTACGCCAAATACGGCGATTGGGAACAGTACCGCAGTCGGCGCGCTGTGCATTGGCTCGAAAAAATGGAGCATGCGACCGTTGATAGTATGAAAGCCATGCAAAACAGTAATTTCAGTTTCCGCGCTCAGGATGCCCAACGTGCCATGTTAAAATTGATCAACAAGAATGAACTGGATGCTGCTCAACAGCTGCTGCTCAACGATATAGCGCAGTGGAACTGCTGTTATGATAAAGACTTAACAGCACCAATGTTGTTTGAAATGTGGTTTGATTCCACTTACTACCAAACTTTTGATGAGATCATCGCGATCAGGGACCAAAAAATAAAGATTCAATTGCCGCACAGCTGGCGGCTCATTTATTTTTTAGAACGGGATACCAATAATATTATTTTCGACTTGAAAAGCTCCCCAGAAAAAGAGACTGCCCGACAAATAGTAACCCTTGCATTTAAAAAAATGACGGGCCAGGCCGCTAAAGAGGCTGCCGCGGGTAACCTGATCTGGGGACATGCGCATTCGCTGTCTATTAATCATCTCGCTAAAATCGCTCCTTTCAGCCGAACCAATATCCCCATTGGTGGACACCGGTCGGCCCTAAATGCAATACTGAGAGATTATGGTCCGTCCTGGCGAATGATCGTTGATCTTGGCGATCAGGTCAAAGGAGTAGGTGTTTATCCTGGCGGGCAATCCGGCAATCCGGGCAGCCGTTTTTACGACAACATGATCGACAAGTGGGTCAACGGCGAGTATTATGATTTGTTGTTCCTTAAAAGTCCAGCCGAAGCACCCGCAGATAAAGTGATGAAAAAACAAACCTTTTCTGCTCAATAATTACCCATAAAAATAGACATCATGTTCAATAAATTACTTTCAGTCCCGGCTATTATTATTGCAGGTGGTGCTTTAGCGTTCCTGGGCCTTCCCTGGTGGATGGTTGCTGTGGCTGGCATCGCAGCAGGACTTATATTCCCCAGTCCTTCCGAACAAGCATTTGCGATTGGATTTGCAGCGGGTTTTATCCTTTGGTGGGGTGCCTCTTTTTTCTTCAATGACGCGAATGGCGGGTTATTGGCAGGAAAAATGGGCGACCTGTTTTCTGGACTCAAAAGTGTCCATTTACTGCTAATTACAGGTATAATTGGTGGGTTATTGGCCGGATTGGGCAACCTGACCGGGTCGCTTGCCCGAAATTTCAGGCAATAATTACTGCCCTGTACTGGGTTCAATGGAGCCAATACGTCTTTTACTAAGCATTTTGAAAGACTCGTCTAAAAAAATGAATTGAAAAAGAAATATAATTCATTAAATATCAGGAAACCCCATTACATTTGCAACGGTTTCCCAACCATATTTTAAAGTATGGACAAGGCCGACAGTCACAGAAACTGTCGGCCTTCGTTTTTTAATATTATCCTGACACCTATTCAGACCAGCGTCGAGAGAGGATTGAGATTTTTTATACGAGGAGCGCCCGAGCCTATCAGGATCTCTTATCTTAATGTGATGCCGAAAGACCATCAGTTGAATATCCCCCCTAATCACCATACCAAAAATACTCGCAAACTTTGTGCAGCATTTCACCTTTTTCAGCTTTAGAACTTAAGAAAAGAGAAGTGCGGCAACCCATTTCTATTGGGCAGTCGTGTATAACGGCATCAGGGAAACGGTCGTGGTCCAGATCGCCATACCACAACAGCTGGAGCGAAGGATTCATGTCGGGTTCATACCTAAACCAATGCGTAAGGTCCTGAACACGACCATTATCGGGAAGCATTTCTAATACCTGAAGCTGATATCCCGAAATTTGCACATAATTATCTTTTAAAATTGCACATCCTGTAGCCGTCAGAAAAAGCGTCTCCCCATAAACAGTATCGCCAGGCATTTGGCCAGAGGAAATAGGTACCATAGATCCTGGATTCAATCCACCTTCAAAAAACCAGCCCGGAGAATCCATGATACCAAGCGGCCCGGCATAACCAGTTGGAAAAGAATAAATGGTACCTATAATAAATTTAGAAGTATCTTTTTCATTAGTTTTCAAGAGATTTACTTCTTCCTCATACATTTCATTAAATTCTTTCTTCGTTGTCACTTCAATTTTTCTAACTTCATCAGAAAAAGAATCTCGTTTGTATACACCATACCATTCCAGCGGCGGCAGGTCGCCTTCCACTACCTGGTCCTCGTAGAAAAGTCCGTATGTGCCACTCAGGAAAGCGCCAAACGCATACCCTTTTTTACCGCTGGGCGCAACGACCTCATACCAGGGCGCATAAGCCCCATTAATTTCCACTACTTCGCCATTTTTATAGACCGATTGCACTTTCAGTACCGTCCCCCTGGGCAATGATTCAACGACATTGGCAGCAGTAATGTCCGGTTTTGAACGCAATTTAAGCGTAGAGGCTGTGACAACCATTTCAGCAGGAAAAAAATCTGACTGCGCAAAAATGGCAAAGGATGGAAAGCCGGCAAGCCCGGCTACCAATGAAAAAACAAATATTACGTGGCGAAACATATCAGAATTTAAAGGTGGCATTCAATTGCAAAGAACGGGGACGGATTGATTGTCCCGTGCGCTGGGCTGCTTCAGGATAACTATCATGACAGGTTGAACACCCGTCAAACAAAGTTGACGCATCAGAGAGTAGTGGTTTTCCCCTCCAGGCAGCGCGATAAAACAATCCTAATTCAAGCCGCTTCAATGGCTTAAAACTTAACCCGGCCTGCCAATTTTTCTCCCAGGCAGGCAGTTGGCCGGTAATGGCGTTATTCAGGTTTCCGGCAGCGTCTGCATCAGGAGTGGTAATGACCTGTAGATCATACGTAAAGAGTCCCTTATCAGCACTCTCCACCCACACATGTCGCAGTACACTCATACCAGCATACAGCCGCCAGCGGGAGTGCAACTGCCAGAAAAGCGTCACTGGCAATTCAATTTGATGTGATTTCATCACCGGGATCAACACACTATTTTTAGCAGAAAGATATATCCAGGAACTTGGAAAACCTTTGGGCTGAATATCATAATTCGCTGTTGCCCGCACATACTTGTCGTAGGCAATAGGAATAACCGGCCGACTTTCGCCGGAAAAAACTTGATACCGGTATAAAAGACCTGCTTGAAGGCCAAATTTCCTGTGAGGGAGTAATAAGTCAAGTGTTAACCCTCCAACAAATCCCGGCACTTGTTTCACCTGGAAGGCGTTAGCTCCGGCTATCAGTCCCAATGAAATTTTAGAAGATGGATTCTTTTTAGCCCGTTTCTGTACTTTCTGACTTGATGGCAACTCCTCAAGTTCAGGCAAAACTTGAATATTTGTCAAAAAAGTGACTGGATACGGTATTTCCAAAAGACTGAATTCTTCATTCCTTGGACGTGTATTACTGATTTCCCGATTTTCTGAAAGCAATACAGAAGTATTAAAAGCATCAGTATCGAATGTATGACTGGCCGAAATGTTATTTTGGGATGAAATCACTTCGGCTACAGAGACCGACTTTTGTTCCTCTTTGAATAAACAGCCTGTCGATATTTTTTTTCCAGCACCGGACACCTTGTCAGTCTGGCTATTATCGTCCGGAGTTGGTGCTGTTTTATTTAGAGCAACAGCATTATTTTTACCTGTATTACTGTCAAAAGAAGTAACTTTGTCTGATGAATTGCCAGCAGCTGCTGATCCACCAGATTCAGGCAATGGGATATTGGATACCGGCAGCTGCCCGGTATGCAGATGTTCATAAATAAAAAATAGTCCGGTCAACACAGCAACTGCAGCCCACCAAAAGAATGGCCGGCGCTTGCGGGGCTGAGGCATTTCCTTATCCAGCAGGGAAGACATGTGCTCCCAGCCTTTATCCGTTAATTGATGATTATTCAAAAATACGCTGTTCACTTTTCTTACACTGTTTAACCGGGTTCAATTTCCGGCAATTTTTTCTGAGGGTCTTCTACCCAATGGATTATCATAGCCCATTGCTTCCAGTTGCTCGCGTAACCGTTGGCGGGCTGTACTCAGGTGCCATTTAGAGGTGCCTTCACTGATTCCTAAAACATCGGATATTTCGGCATGTGAGTAACCTTCAATGGCGTACAACCGAAAAACTTCCTGTGAAACAGGAGGCAAACGACGTACAGCCACAAGTATATCTTCTTCAAAAAAGATATCATGGCATTTTTCAGGTACCATTTCATCTTTTTCTTCAAAAACAAGAAAGTGGGAATATTTAGAATTTTCTCTGAAGTAGTCAGCGACGCTGTGATAAATCAATCTTCTGACCCACCCTTCCAGACTTCCTTTAAATGCAAATGTGTGAATTTTTTTAAAAACGCGCAAAAAACCAGTATTAACAATTTCCGTTGCGCGGCTCTCATCGCGGGTGTGCCGCATACACATGCGCATCATTTCAGGAAAAAAACGGCGGTACAGCGCTTCCTGAGCACGGCGATCATTGGAGGCGCAACCGGCCACCAATTCCTCTTCTGTATAAGTCTTTTTTCCGAAAATCGACATTTTGTCTTTAAATCAACACAATGATAAGACGTTTTATTCAAATGAAAAGGTTGGGCTGCAATTAAAAAAACAAATTATTGTTTACACGTTTCTTAATATTTTCCAAAACAACTCTTTCATCAATTCCTCCTCACCGGTATTTGTTAAATCAGTATTTACCCCTTTTGACCGCAGGTCATATTCTTTCAGCAGGGACAGTATATTTTCTGTTTGACCAAGAGAGTACTGCCCCGATGCCAGTTTGTAATCCTTTAAAAACCAATCGGACCGCAGGTCGAGCGATTTAACTTTTTCTGCATCGGTATTATTTTTTAAAAAATGCAGCATATACACTTTGGCAAAAAAGGAGTGAAGGCTGGAAATGGTGACAATCAGTGGGTTTTTTCGAATATTCGCTTCAAAATACTGTCTGATATGCGCCACTTTATTGGTGTCCCTGCCCGCAAACGCTTTTTGCAATTCATAAACATTATAATCCTTGCTGATACCAATAAACTCCTGAATGTGGCTGGTATTTATCGTAGAACCCTTGGGGAGGTTAATCGCCAGTTTGGTGACCTCATTGGCGATCTTGGATAATTCTGTGCCCAGGTATTCCGCCATCAAGGCAGCAGCCTTTGCATCAATCTGGAGGTTTTGAGAGCGGCAATGGCTTGAAATCCAATCAGGCACTTGATTATCGTATAGCTTTTTGGCTTCGAAAACAACTGCTTTTGCCTTGAGCATCTTGCCAAATTTGGTTCCCATATCGTATTTTTTATGTTTAAAACACACTACAAATACGGTGGTTGGCATTGGCTGTTCGACATAAGACATTAAATCGCCAATGTTTTTCATTTCCTGCGCTTCCCTCAGAATAATCACCTGCCGTTCACTCATCATCGGGTACCTACGCAGGGAATCCAGCAGGGTTATCGGATCAATATCTTTTCCGTAAACAATCGTCTGATTAAACCCTTTTTCGCCTTCCGACAGCGCGTGCTTATCAATCGTTTCTTCAATCTTGTCAATGAAAAAAGATTCCTCCCCGTGTAAAAAATACACAGGTGCAAATTTTCGGGATGCGATGTCGCGTAAAATCTCTTCCATCTCACTTCGATTGGTTCAGTTTTTAATTAAAGCCAGGAGCAACCACCAATTCTTTGGAGCCAGGTGTATAAACATAAAAGCCTTCCCCTTTTTTCACCCCCAACTTTCCCGCCATTACCATATTAACCAATAACGGACAAGGAGCGTATTTCGGATTGCCAAAACCTTCCTGTAAAACACGCATAATTGCCAAACAAACATCCAGTCCGATAAAATCAGCTAATTGAAGCGGTCCCATAGGATGGGCCATTCCCAGTTTCATCACCGTATCAATTTCATGAACGCTACTGACTCCTTCATACAACGTATAAATGGCTTCATTAATCATGGGCATCAGGATGCGGTTGGCTACAAAGCCGGGGTAGTCATTCACTTCCACCGGTACTTTTTCAATCCTGCGGGAAAGGTCCATGATAGCCCGTGTCACCTCATCAGCAGTGGCATATCCCCTGATAATTTCGACTAATTTCATGACCGGTACCGGATTCATGAAATGCATACCAATTACCTTTTCCGGGCGTGTGGTGGCCGCCGCGATCCGGGTAATACTGATACTGGAAGTATTGGTGGCTAAAATGGCGTGCGCTGGTGCAACAGCATCGATATCCGCAAAAATCCGGAGTTTCAAGTCCACATTTTCCGTGGCTGCCTCAATGACCAGATCGGCCATCGAAACGCCTGCATCCAATTCGCTGGTAAAAGTAAGTCGGGCAAGGGTATCCTTTTTATCATTTTCTGAAATGCCCCCCTTGGAAACCTGCCTGTCCAAATTTTTAGTAATGGTCGCTTTGGCATTGTCGAGTACTACGGGGGACACGTCAATCAGATTAACTAAAAATCCATATTGAGCGAACACGTGCGCAATACCATTGCCCATCGTTCCGCCTCCAATCACAGAGATGTGTTGCATAAATTTGAGTTTTATTTGTTGGAACAAAGGTAGTGGATTGATCTGACTTCATTTCAGGAAACGTCCTCCAGAACAATGAATCCATGTTCCAATGGAAGCATTTTTTCTTTCAGGATATCAAAAAAACGGTCGCTGTACCGGAGGTAAAACGGAAGAAAATTCTCTGTCCGTTCCTGCAAACCGCCACCAGGAAATAGTTTTTCCTTCAGTGTACGCAATTGACCGATCGTTACCTCGTGTTTTTGTTTTTCTGCCCGAATCAACCTGTTTTGCCATTGCTCCACCATTCCTTTTAACTTAACACCATCGGCGCGAATTGCATTTTCCAGGGTGGCATCAATCAGAAATGCTTTTTCGGC
>JBILHQ010000390.1:0-3000 GCA_044350415.1 Saprospiraceae bacterium
TTCACCATCGGTGGTTCCATCAGTTCGCCAGTTGGTAGCGCTAAGGCTTACCCGGAGGGTATAGCATTGTGTGCCACTGAATGCATTATTGTAACCATACACGTTAGCCGAATAGCTGGTGCTGACGGTAGTCGTGTTCAGGATAATTTGCTCATCGGTAATACCTGTATTCTGAGAAATACCCACTTGCGTATTGCTGCGATAAAGTCGCAGGTCGTAGTCAAACGGAAGTGAGGTAAGATCTACTTTAATTCTGCGTTGTGTGCTGGTATTGGCAAACTTGTAATAGTCTTTGTCAGTTGATGTCGCAATTTGCGCCGTAAAGGTTGTATTTACAGGAATTACTTTTGCAGTTGATATACTATTGTTAGCTTCATAAACATCCACACAGGAACCAGCAGGGCTGGTAGTAGTAAAGGATGCCGCCGCTGAGTAAGCAGATGATGCCGTGTTGCATACGGTTTGTACCTGATAGTTATAGGTCGTAGTTGCAGTCAGACCGCTCAAAGCGTATGATGTACCCGTAAGGCCCGAAACTGTGGTCCAGGTGGATGCCGAAGATAATTTATACTGCAGGTTATAGGAAACCGCACCACTTGCAGCGCCCCAGTTGAGGGTAGCAGAAGTTTGTGTGATAGAAGTGGCAGTCAAGCCTGCTGGAGATGCGCAACTACCACCTGTTGGTGCCTGGCAACCCAAAGAACTCAATAATGCAGCGCGGGAACCGCCGGCAGCGAACAATGCCTGCTCCCGTGCTTTTTGGCCAGCAGTAAATAAGTTCATACAGGCATCATCGGTGTAGTCCATATAATTCATGGACATATCTCCATTAGGGCCGTTGTTGCAGCTAATGGTCGGGAATACCGGACAACCGTAGTTTTCGTCAGCCTGGTTAGGTGTATCAGCCACCAGATCAGAACCTGTGCAGGAGGTTCCATCGTCCCCCCAAATATGGTACAAATTGAGCCAGTGACCTACTTCATGTGTAGCCGTACGGCCTTTGTTAAAAGGAGACAGCGACGCGATGGTACCGAAATACTGGTAATCACACACCACACCATCAGTGGCTGCAGCACCGCCAGGAAACTGGGCATAACCCAAAAGTCCACCACTCAGATCACACACCCAAAGGTTGAGATATTGGTCGCGGGACCAGGCATCCAAACCGCCTTGTGCTGTAAATTTCACTGCATCATTCGTGCTAAAGGCGGTAACGGAAGTCTGTTGGCGACGAATACCATCGGTTGCATTACCACTTGGGTCACGTACCGCGAGGCAAAAATTAATTTCGCAGTCTGCCGCTACTCCCTGAAATGCAGCAGGTGTGTTCGCTGCATCGGCGTTTAACCGACGGAAGTCAGCATTGAGCACCGCAATTTGCGATGCGATTTCAGCTGCACTGAGGTTCTCGGCAGCAGTATTCCAAACAACGTTGACGACCACTGGAATAGTAACCACCACGCGTTCCTGAGCGCCTCCATTAGCCTGGAATTCTTGCGTGTGCCGTTCGATTTCGTCGAGGCGGGAACGGAGTGCCGGATCATTTAACAACTGTTGGTGCAAGACCTCTTCGGCAGCACAATGGCGTTGGGCATTCATTTGCCCGGCAAAGGCCAGCAATAAAGCGGCGAGTAGAGTTGCAGTACGCATAAAAAAATGATAAAAATTTTAATGGTGAGTAAAAAAAAGATTGATCTGTTATAAAACAGGTAAGTACGTGGACGTAATAATAAACGATAGCATTCAGCCAAGGTTTCATTATGTCCACGTACTTACGTGAAATTTGTGGGAAAGGAAGCCTCCTAACATTGTGGGATACAAAAGTAAAAATCTTTTTACCGAAATCTATTGTGTTTTTAGTTAATTCTTTGGCCGGGCTTTAGGTAGCAGATTTTGCCACCAAAATTTTCTGATTTATAATGAAATATTTATATATTTTTTTGCTATTTATGCTGCTATTATTGAGGAAAAAAATAAAAAAAATAAAAAAAATAAAAAATAATTTTATGGCAATGATCTATTTTTTATGCGAATTTTCGCTGATAAAAAAGGGCCGTCGAAATGTGAAACGTATTCATCGACAGCCCTTTCCTTATTTTTTGGCTCTTATTAGAAGCACCAGTCGTTGGCTTGTAACAAGGTATCTGCGAGCAGGCGGCGTTTTACCTTGACATTCACTGTCGGGTATTTGGTATATCGTTTAACACCCATCAGGAACGTTTTTAACAAATCGCCGTCAGCAAATGAAGCAATGGCATCTGTTGCATTTTTAGTGATACGAGTAGTGGCATCGTGCAGAAATACCTGCAACAGGGCATCGTATACTTCCATCGGTTGTGCTCTTTCACTACGGCTACTTATTTTCTGAATACGCAGCAACATGGATTCCGCAGCAAACAGATCGATCATCATATCGGCACAATTCGTCAGTATTTCCTGTTCGTCTTTCAGGTTCAATTTGCCATCCATCTGCATTTTTGCAGCACCGCCTGCGGTCATTAAAATAACTTTTTTGAAATCGCTCACCGCTTTAATTTCTGCTGCATACGGGCCTTCCCGATGTTCCATGGAAGGCATGGAAGAAAGTTCTTTTTGTACTGCCCATGCTGGACTCACGATATCTAACTGGCCTTTCAGGGCGCGTTTAAACAATTGGTCGACCATCAACAGGCGGTTAATTTCATTAGTACCCTCATAGATTCGATTGATACGACTATCGCGGTAAGCACGTGCGGCACCATATTCTTCACTGAATCCGATACCGCCATGCACCTGCACATTCTCGTCCACGCAGTAGTCAATTACTTCCGACCCATATACCTTAAGGATGGAGCATTCGATCGCGTATTCTTCAGCGGCTTCGAGCATTGCCTGACCGAATGAGTTTCCTGCTGCTGATTCTGCTTCTTTTTTTTCATGCATGAGCTGCGAAATCCGGTAAGAAGCACTTTCTGCAGCGAAGGTTCGGATGGCCATTTCTGCAAGTTTGTACTTGATCGC
>JBILHQ010000043.1:0-32728 GCA_044350415.1 Saprospiraceae bacterium
CATGGTTTTGGGTAATGCGGTAAAAGGTATCCGTCACTTGTGTGCGAATTACCAGATTCCACAAAGAATCAGGCGTAATTTGTCCTAATCCATCAGGCAGCCACAGGTGTTCGATATCGGGGAAATTAGCCGGTTCATAGGTTGTACTCAATAAAGTGACTGTATCCCCCGGACAATATATCGGTTTGGCAGGCTTGAGCCGCAGCATCAAATCAGGTAAGGAATCCACCCGAATATGCACCGAATCGAATACCTGACAACCATTTACATTGTAATTTGCCACTATGGTAACAGATTCATCCGGCGTCACCGTTGTGTTTGGCCCAACCGGTGGTACTGCATAAAATGAAGGCGTCCATGTCACAGGTGTGCCCCCACCAGGTGTGGCATTGGCCTGCAATGGAATACTGGTGCCGAGGCATATTTCGTATTTATCCGGGCCAGCAATAGCGATATTGGCACTAATCACATTTACTTTGACGGTGGCCGTTTGGTCGCAATAACCGTTTGCACTGGTAGCCACAAGCGTATATGTGGTGGTCTGTGCAGGCAAAGCAATCGGGTTTGAGATCGTTGAGGTACTCAGACCAGCCGCGGGTGTCCACTGGTAATCAGTGGTCCCCAATACTGAATTGGCTAAAATGACCGGATAGTTTTGGCAAACCGTGGTATCTGTAGTGGTTAAGGTTGGGAAAAAGAGCGTATCCACTTTGATAGTCACCTGGTCTTTAACGATACAACCAGATACATTAATAGATACGGTATAGGTGGTGGTGGTTGAAGGTGTCGCAATCGGGTTGTTAATAGTTGGGTTGCTGAGGCCTGTTGCTGGCGTCCATAACAGTCCCGTATTGGATGCATTATTTTGTGCCAGCAATGGAACGCCCGTTCCCTGACAAATTAAAGTATCTGCCAGTGCAAAAAGTTCAATCGCAGGGTCTACAATTTTGATATACACCGTGTCACTGGCCACGCAGGAAGCGATGGAGCCGGTGACGATCAGGGTAATATCTTGTGTGGGCGTGATGGTTGGATTTCCAATTATTGGATTACTCACAGCAGATGCCGGCGTCCAGAAATAGTTGGCAGCACCTGTAGCGTTGAGCTGGAAAGTACTGCCGGCGCAAACCAACAATGTATCGGCACCTGAATTAACATCTACCGCCACATTATCTTCCAGGTTGATCGTAATGGTTTTTAATATTACATTACCACACCCGAAATCGTTGGAAAGTGTAATCGTGATCGTTTCTGTTCCTTCCACTAATGCATCAGACAATGGAAAAATGGGGAAGGATAATTGGGTTTGGCCTGGCTCAAAAGTAATAACCGGAGGCAGGTTGAGTTGGTAATCAAGACCGGGTGTTGCCGTTCCGCCTACCGTTGTAAAAAACGAAGTGGTTTGGGCCAAAGGCTCAGGAAGGGAAATGATTAAAACGTCCTCCATGCCCGAACAACTTTCAATAAAATAATCGATACCACTGGCAAACTGCACTTTCAAATCGGGGGTGCCGCCTTTAATTTCAGACACGAAAACGCCGGAGTCAAAAGCATTATCTCCCCGGTCGGCAATAGCCAGTTTCAGGTGATAAGTGTTACAAGGTGTAACGGAAGTTCGGGCTGTAAGTGTTTTTTTAATCCCCAGATAGTCGGAAGTTAATCCGTCGTAAACCGCCTGCTGGCCTTCTGCATTATTCCGGTAATATTCCCAGTTGATCTGGTTATTGACGGAGTTGATCTCCACCGGGGTATTTCCACCGGGCAATACCGCGATATTTTTTTGTCCGCCTAATCCGGGTGTACCAACGATGCCAGGACCGGAGACCAGAAAGGCAAAAATATCATTGTAACCACCGGGACTGAATACAAATTCCGGATACTCTTCGGAACCAAATACATATTCAAAGGAGAGTTGGTCTGTTGCGACAAACACATCCATTTCCACCACACAGGCATCATACGATTCCTGTCCGCCCTGCTGCGCTGATAAAAAATCAAGATCAGCATCGCCGGGTGTGAATAACAAATTGGAAGCGAAGAACTGTCCGGGCGCAGCAATATCGTCCACTATCCCAGATGAAAGAATGATTCCTTTGCCCATCTGGAGGTCATTGGAAGCCGTTGGGTAACTGAAAGAGCCATAAGCGGTGTCGTCACAGATAATACTGGTGATCGTTACCTGTGTGGCGGGTGTTGTGACGGCATTGATGATCGTCTGGTCGTCGATAGGGTTGTTCACTGTAATTTGTGGGGTAGGCGGGCATGGCTGATTGCTGCATTGCCAATGGCCTAAAAAACCTTCTTCTTCCACGGAGTCATCGGAGGTGAACTGTATGGTCATACACGGTGAAGTACCGTGCACCTGATAACAAACACCACCGCCAGTGCCCTGTGAAAAGGAACTCAGATCACCCAGAATGGGTGCATTTATGCTGTTTCCGTCATATATCGTAAGCGCATCGCCACCGCCGAAAAACTGGCTGTATTCGATGTTGTAGTAATCAAGGGTAAAGGTAATGCACGATACCGGCTGGTTTGGGCAAATGGTAAAGACATAATCTTCATTGGCGCTGTAGTCGCCGTTGGAACCACCTGAATCACTTAAAGTACCCGAACATTGGGTGGAACTACCCTCCGAAATAGGCGTAATTTCTGGTATTCCGCTCACACAAAGGACGAAATTACCGGAATTGGGTGTTGCCGTGAGTGAATAATCTGATATCCGCAGGTAATAGGTAACACCGGGCGTAAGGCCGAAAACATCGAGGAAAATGGCGTTTTCTCCCAAGTCGGCTTTGATACAATCGAGTTCGAACAGATCGTTGAAGGTGCAATCGCCGCGGTATATGGCGAATTGTGGATTGACAATACTGTTTAACCCTGTGCCGGAAAGCGTGATCCTGAAATCAAAAAGGGTGTCGGGACATACAAAGGAGAACCAAACGTCCCGGGTTGGAATGCCACCATTAAAGCAGGTGGGATTATTGTCATCTCCAATCACCGACATCGTGGCATTGTCATTAGAGTAAACCACTGAGGTATCGCAGGAGGGCGCAAATCCCAAATCAATTGCTGTGGCGCAATCGTCATTCGCAGGAGCTTGTGCTTTCAAATTCAGAGCAGCGCCAACGAACAGCGCCAGTAAAATAAACAGTTTTTTCATGTCTGATTGTAAAAGTGTTAGTGGCATGGGAATGAGATAGTTGGAGTGTATTTGATTATTTTTTTTCAAAAAAAATAATCAAACACACGCCAACTATCTCATTTACAGCAACAAAGGCATCATCAGTTTTCTGTTATGATACAGCAGTTGGTGCCTGTTAATTCACGATCCCATGGACGAACAAAGGTAGCAATGTTTTAGCAGGTAATTTATCAAAATTAATCAATTGGGGTAAGTGATTGGAATTTTAACAGGATGATAAAAAGCAGTCCTTTTTTCATTTGCCCGTTCACTCATATTTCACGCAATTCCCAAATCTAATCGGTTATATAAATTTCCGTTTTGGATAAATCACTCACATTACTTTTGAATTATTAACAATACAATAAATATCATTTCTTATGCACAAACGATTAATTAGCAAATTTTTCCAAACGCTGATTATATTTTCCCTTTCCCTTTTTTCTACCTAATCTTTGTTCGCACAGATTATGAGTTGTGGGTTTATTGGTGATCCCAATCTTACCACTGGTGGAGTTACATCAGATGGCATGAATGCGGTTAGTTTAAACATCGGAAATTTATCCACAGGTCAGTACCAGATCCGAGATGGGTGTCAATTTGGAGGCTCGGGTGTCTTGCTTATACACGCAATATACCAGCCCGTAACGATATACTGGAATCATCCGGACTTTTATAATATGCCTTGTGCTGGCGAGTCGTATTTTACTCCGGATGTCTTTTCTTTATTTTTTATCGCAACGATTCAGCATCACCTTGACAGTGTCCAAACTAAACTCTCCGTTATGGTTCCCCCAGTTATTGCCGATATAATTGAGGATATTGGTAACGTGTATAGCAGAAAGCTGCGCGTTGGCAGGCATTTGCTGATCGTAATATGCCTTACCATTCACTATCACGGTATCATTCAGTCCATTCACTAAGATACAGGCTAATTGGGAGCGCTGCTTGCTCAGGTAGTCAGAGTTGGCTAAAGGCGGTATAAGTGCACCCAATCCCTGCCCCTGCTCGCCATGACAGTTGGCGCATTGAACACTGTACAGCCGGGCACCTTCCCGGTAAGGGTCGCGCTGGCATGCCGAAACGACTACTGCGCAGGCTAAAATAAGCACTTTACAATTTACCTTCATCCCGCAAAGGTCAGAACCGGTCGCCATATTTGAGTAATACTTCTGTAATGTTTCGCAAGATCAGCCACTATTATCGTTATTGTTAAAAAATTGCCGCATCTTCAGTTTATGAAAAAATGGATTCGTCGTACTGCCATTTCGACACTGGTGTTATTCTTGGTGTTTATCACAGCCGTTTATTTTCTGGCACCCCATATTATCCTTTATCCACGGCGGTTAAAATCGGAAAAAACGCCGGCTGACCTTCAACTTCCCTATGAACGATTTACCGTTTCCGGACAGGACAGTGTGCCGATAGAGGGCTATTGGGTGGGCAGGGGCGACTCCACCCGGAGAACGACCATTATCCTTCTGCACGGCATCGGGAACAACAAAGAATCGTGGATAGGCACAGCAGCCTGGCTCTGGAAGGAAGGGTTTTCCAGTGTAATGATTGACCTGCGTGCCCATGGCAATAGTGGTGGCACTTATTGTTCCTATGGTGAGTGTGAAAAAAATGACGTCGCTTTGCTATCCAATTATCTGCTGGCACGAGACTCATCTGCCAAACTGGGTGTATGGGGGCATTCGCTGGGTGGTGCGATAGCGCTTCAGGCACTGGCTTGCGATCCCAATCTGGCATTCGGTGTGGTGGAAAGTACGTTCGCTGATTTCCGGTCTACCGTTTACGATTATCAGTGGCGAATGTTCAAAATTTCCTCCCATGCATTTGCCGATGACGCGATTGCCCGGGCGGCCGAACAGGGGCATTTTACACCCGATTCGATTCAACCGTGTGAAGCGGCCAGGTATATTACCCAGCCCATTTTTATGGGACATGGCGATCAGGATGAAAAAATCAGTATCGAATATGGTCGTAAAAATTTTGAGCAATTGGCCAGTACCGACAAACAATTTTATGTAGTGCAGGGCGGGCATCACAGCGACATTTCAACCGTCGGTGGCAAGGTGTATCAAAATGCAATTTTGTCGTTTTTAAAAAGGCAACAAAAAAGATAAAACGGCCTTTTTGGGGGGAAGCTTACATCTTGTATTCAAACAAAAAATAGTAAATTTGTTGACTTATTTATTTTAAAAAAACTTTTAAACACTGTGAAATACTTACAGTCAACTGGTACCCAAACATCCTTTAAGTTCCAATGTTCCACGCTAACTCTTTACCATTCACCGGGTTAATCTAAAATTAACATTAGAAGGCCTATGTGAAGAAGTGGTGTGGATAACTGAAAAATCGTGTGAGTAAATCGATTAATTCCCGGAGTTATTAACATTGCCAATTGGATTATCCACAGGTTTTTGAGGCACACGGAATGTTTTGAAAGTAAAAAGTTAACATTTTAGTAGTACGTTTGCAAAATGGCAGAAGAGCGTTCTTTTGAAAACCGGCAAGGTGGCGCGACGAATAAACCCCGCTCAAAAAGTGCCCAGGCAAATGCCGAAGGTCTTTCCACTTATGTATTTGGCAAAATTCAGCCGCAGTCCCTTCCCCTCGAGGAAGCGGTACTCGGTGCCCTCATGCTCGACCGCGAAGCATTGCCGGTAGTGATGGATATTTTGCGGCCCGACAGCTTTTATCTCGAGTCCCATCAGCATATTTACCGCGCTATTATCAAACTGTTTGAACGGTCAAATCCAGTCGATTTGCTGACGGTCACAGAGGAATTGCGCAAGAGTGGCGACATCGATAAAATTGGCGGCCCTTATTACTTAGTCGAGTTGACCAACCGGGTGGCTTCGGCAGCCAACATTGAATACCACGCCCGTATTGTAGCGCAAAAACATATTCAGCGCGAACTGATCCGGGTCAGCACAGGTATCATAAAAGATGCCTATGAGGATACTACCGACGTATTTGACCTGCTCGATGATGCTGAAAAAGGATTGTTTGGCATTACCCAGAACAACCTGAGCCGCAGTTACGAGTCGATGGATACCCTGAGCAGTAAAGTACTCAAACAGATTGAGGAAATGTCGAAAAAGGACGATGGTCTTACCGGCGTCCCAACAGGGTTTACCGATCTCGACCGGCTTACTTCCGGCTGGCAACCTTCCGATTTGATTATCCTCGCAGCACGCCCCGGTATGGGTAAAACCAGTATGGTACTTGCCATGACCCTCAATGCCGCTAAGGATTTTGGGAAACCGGTAGCGCTGTTTTCATTGGAAATGGGCAGCACCCAGTTGGTGACCCGTCTTATCTCTATGGAAGCCGAAATCCAGGGCTCCAAAATGCGCAACGGCAAGCTCGAAGACTGGGAATGGCAACAACTCCAAAAGACGGTCGATAAACTCTCATCAGTCCCCATTTTTATCGATGATACGCCTGGTATCAACATTTTCGAACTCCGCGCTAAATGCCGGCGCCTGAAAATGCAGCACAATATCCAGATGGTCATCATCGATTACCTCCAGCTCATGACGGGCTCTTCCGACAGTAAAGGGAACAGCAACCGCGAACAGGAAATCTCCGGCATTTCCCGCGCCCTGAAAAATATGGCCAAAGAACTCGCCGTACCAGTGATTGCCCTGTCGCAGCTCAGCCGGGCGGTGGAAACGCGGGGCGGGACCAAACGGCCGCAGTTGAGTGACCTTCGCGAATGTGTAACTGGTGATACGCTGGTATACCTTACTGATGGCAGTGCTGTGCCCATTAAAGACTTGGTAGGGAAAGAGCCCGAAGTTTGGTCAATTAATCAAGAAAACCTGTGTCTCTCCGTCCAACGCGCCGACTTGGTCTGGCCAGTTGGAATTAAACCAGTCTTTGAAGTAAAATTGGCAAGTGGAAGAACAATACGGGCTACGGCTGAGCATCGGCTGCTAACCATTGATGGGTGGAAAACCATTGGTGATTTAAAAGAAAAACAACGAATTGCTATAGCCAGAAAGGTCGATGAACCTGCAGATCCTGTTACCTGGAACGATGACCACTTGCTATTATTAGGGCACCTCGTAGGAGATGGTAGTTATCTGAAACATCAACCCCTAAGATATACAACTGCATCTGAATTATCTACATCTGCAATAACAGAGGCGGCCGAGAGGGCTTTTGGTGTAAAGGTAAACCGCCACAAAGGTGTTGGGAATTGGCACCAACTGGTATTCAGTGGTAATGGAAACAGATGGAAACCGGCAGGAATGAATGCCTGGCTGCGTGAACTCGGGATTTTCGATCAACGTTCACATGAAAAGCATTTGCCGCAGGGTATTTTCCGCTTAAACAATACCCAACTATCGTTTTTCCTTCGTCATTTGTGGGCTACTGATGGAACTATATTCATCCCCAATGAAGGCAAAAGCAGAACTCAAAGTCGTATTGCTTTTTCAACTAATAGTATTCAGTTGGCCAATGGCGTTGCGCAGCTCTTATTGCGCTTTGGAATTGTTGCCCGTATTCGAACTGTTCAACAGGGCGCATATCGTCCTATGTATACAGTAGATGTCTCTGGGAAAAAAGCCCAGGTGCTGTTCTTGGAAAGAATTGGCATTTTCGGTGATAAGACAGAAAAAGGGCACCGGCTGAAGACTTATTTGGCAGACATTATCCCTAATTCAAATGTAGATACTATTCCCGTCGAAGTTTTTGATATTATCAAATCAACCATGAAAGACAAAGGAGTCAGCCATCGAAAAATGGCTGCCTTACGGGAAACCTCCTATGGCGGCTCATCACTAATGCAGTTCGCTCCTTCCCGGGATGTTCTGGGAGAATACGCTCAGTTGCTGGATGACCCGTATTTGGATATGCTGGCATCCAATGATATATTTTGGGATACCATCGTCTCTATTGAATACAAAGGAGAAGAGGAAGTTTTTGACCTTACTGTTCCGGGAACTAATTCATGGATCGCCAACGGTATCGTGAGTCACAATTCGGGTGCCATTGAGCAGGATGCCGACATTGTTTCCTTCATTTACCGCCCCGAATACTACGGCATTCTCGAAGATGAAGAAGGCCAAAGCCTGAAAGGAATTGCGGAATTTATTGTGGCCAAACACCGTAATGGAGCCCTTGATACGGTTAAAATCAAATTCACAGACTCCTTCGCCAAATTCAGCAACCTCGACGATCCCGCTTTCGGCGGTATGCACGATCCGCTGTCCGGACCCTTCACGCCATCGACCGTCATTCAGTCCAGAATGAACGACGAGGATATACCGTTTTAATTTTTAGTCCCAAGTCAGCGTTGGTCCCAAGTCGGTTAGTCCCAGGTCCGTAGAGTGTACCATAAGCAGGGCTTCCATTCGTAAAAACCGGTATGCTTGCGGTCAACTTTACAGACCTGGGACTTGGGACTAACCGACTTGGGACCAACGCTGACTTGGGACTTACGCTGACCTGGGACTAAATAACTTTTCATCATGAACCGCCACCAACTTACACTATCAATCGCGCTGGCGATTATTTATATCCGCGGATTATTTATCCCGGTGATGGATGTGGATGCCTCGCAGTATGCTTCTATCTCGATGGAAATGCTGCAGAACGGTTCGTGGTTGCAGGTAATGCACCGCCATGCCGATTATTTAGACAAACCACCGTTATTATTTTGGTTGTCGGCTGCCTCCTATGCTTTATTCGGTATTCACACCTGGGCCTATAAACTGCCATCACTGTTGGGTGCGCTTACGGGTATATACGCGACCTACCGCTTTGCCCGCCTTTTTTACAATGCCGAAACAGCCAGGGCTGCCGGGTTAGTGCTGGCTTCCAGTCTGGGCCTCATCCTGATGTGCAACGACGTGCGCACAGATACCCTGCTCCTGGGCATGAGTGCCATGGCAGTTTGGCAAATAGCGGCGCATTTGGAAACCCGGCAATGGAAATACCTGTTCGGTGCCGGAATCTTCACAGGATTAGCCATGCTGGCCAAAGGACCTATCGGGGCGATTCTCCCTGCGGCGGCAGTGGGAGCGCACTTGTTGCTGCAACGCGACTGGCGCGCCATTTTTCGCTGGCAATGGTTAGTGATGCTCGCGGTGACAGGGCTGGTACTGGTGCCGATGTGTATCGGTTTGTACCAACAGTTCGACGTGCATCCTGAAAAAACCATCAATGGCCGCACGGGCGTTTCCGGATTGTACTTTTTCTTTTGGGAACAAAGTTTTGGTCGCATTACCGGTGAAAATGTGTGGAAAAACGACACTACGGTACTTTATTTTACCCATGTATTTGCCTGGGCAGTAATACCGTGGACCTTGTTGTTTGTCGCGGGATTGGCCACCCGGTTAAGGACCGTTTGGCTGTCCCGTTTTCGCCTGCCGAAAGGAGAGGAAGGTTATTCCATCGGTGTTTTTGTATTGATATTCATAGCGTTGTCCTTATCGAAATACAAATTGCCGCATTATATTTTTGTCTTATTGCCCTGGGCGGCAGTGCTGACGGCGCGGTTCCTGTTTATGGAGAAAAAGGAAACGGTGCGTTGGCTTCGCATCGCGCATTATATGGTGCTCGCGCTGGTGGCAGGCGTCGCTTTCTCCATGCCGGGATTTATGTTCCCGACCTTGAATCCATTGATTTGGATACCTGTTGCCGCTATTTTTGGCTACGCGATCATGGAAACCCGGCCGCAATTGCCAGGGAATACCCGTTTTTTTCAGGGCACCGCCGCCTTTGGTGTTCTGGTGGGATTCATCCTCAATTTTCATTTTTATCCCCATATTCTGGCCTACCAAAGCACCAGCGAGGCCGGTAAATATTTCCGGCAAACAGGTATTCCACCGCACCAATTGGCCGTTATAGGTTTTGGTGGACACGCCCTTGATTTTTATGCGCATACGCTCATCCCTTTTGTTCCAACTGCCGAAGAAGCCGTAGAGATGGCACGCCGCGAAGGTGGGTTATGGGTGTACGCCCGGGAAGGCGGCCGCGAGCAATTGGATGCCGCAGGTGTTAAGTACCAGGTGGATACTACTTTTGGGCATTTCCAGGCGGCTTTGTTAAAAATGAAGTTTTTGAACCCGGCGACGAGGGAGGAGGCCTTGGTGCCTGTGACGATTTTGAAGATAGATATAGCATATTGAAATTATTGCTTCGTTGTTAACTTTAGAGTATGTCGAGGCAAATGTTAAATATTTTTTATTTTAATTTAAATTGCTACTTTTGTAATAGTAAGTTGCAACGAGAACATTCTTATTTAACCATTAACAACAATTTCTTCACAATGAAAAAATGAAATCTCGTACATTTAGGACGGGGCAAAATAATTGCTTTTTTCCTAATCGTACTTTCCAGCCTTACATCCACCTATCTGGCAGCACAAAGTAACAATTCTTTACTTACATGCGGTACGCCAGATATGCCGCTGAGTGTGATGCTTCAAAGTAAGCATGAATACGTGAATAACTTTAATATTCCGGAAGGGCCTGCTCCTAAGGTGCCTGTGTGGATTTATTTTATTCAGGATGATGCAGGTGCTTCATCTTATTCTCAGCAAACTGCATTAAATGCTGTCTTAGGAATCAATCCATATTTTTCCGGACTTTTTTCCTTTTCGATCTGTGGCTCAACGGCTATCCAAAGCAGTACATTCAATAGTCTGAATCTGAATGAGTTTGTTCCTTTATGCGATTATGTAAATGCGTTACCTGAAACTGCTGATGATAAATGTATAAAAATATTCTTTGTCAATGACGTGTTTGCGGTAATTGGAAGTGGTGAACGAAATATTGAACTGGTAAAGCCTGTGCCCTTTGGTGTAGAGGTTTCCCCTGCATGAACTACAATCGCTCGTGCCTGGAGTTTATGCCTTCCGAATAAAATCGAACTCTTTCTCCAGGTCAGGGAAAGTGATTATAGCCACCGCGAAGTGGTTTTGTAATTGCTCGGTTTCCCTCCGCCCCGCTGACTGCGTTGTAAAGCCTCGCCGATGCGCTGCATCGCCTGCGTTTTACGCCTTGTCAACGGAACTGATGAAAACCGATCATTTTACAAAACCACTTTGCGGTGGCTATAAGTAAATCCAAATAGTTGTAACTTACTTTTAATCTTATTTCTGGTGCTTATGGTATTTATCCATTCTGCACCAGAAATAAGGTTTTGTACTTATTAATTTTTATGTGTTTCCCATGAATAAGATACTTTTTTTTACAGCATTATTAATACTTTCCTTGACAAAAACTTACAGCCAACAAACATATTTTGTTAATGAAGCGACTATAAACTCAGGTGCTGGATTATCCTGGGCTGATGCTTTCAAAGATCTTCAACAGGCTCTTGTTGCTGCTACGTCGGGAGACGAGATATGGGTAGCAAAAGGCACCTATCGTCCTACCAATACTACGGACAGTTATGTCACTTTCAATTTAAAAAGCGGCGTAAAATTATTGGGCGGGTTTGCAGGTGACGAGACGACCTCTTCTCAGCGCAATTGGGTTATAAATATCACGACACTGAACGGAAATATCGGCAACCCACTGTCAAGGGTTGACAATTCACAACATATCGTCACAGGATATAACTTAGAAAGCACAACGACATTGGACGGATTTGTCATTTCGGAAGGCTATTCGAAAGAGGGTTATGGTGCAGCCCCGGGTCTTGGGGCAAATGCGGGCAATACAGCCAGGCCATTAATTGCCAACTGCCGGTTTATCAACAACTACGCCTATTCCGGTGGTGCTGTGTATATTGGCAGCATGGATCAGGGAGACTATGTACACCCGGAGTTTCGGAATTGTAGTTTTGAGCATAATAATGCTTATGAGAAAGGTGGTGCTTTTATGAAATCGGGCCCTACTTCGCCGGGAGATACTTTTTCAATGGAAAATTGCGCGTTTCGGGGCAACAGGGTGCCAACTGGTAAAGGTGGAGCCATTTATTTCGACGATCCCAAAAACTCCAGTATCAGATTAGTTGGATGTGTTTTTGAACGGGACTCCTCCTGGGAAGGAGGTGCTATTGCCTCAAACCCTTCACTACCAGGGCATTACACCACTACTTTAGTTTTTGACTCCTGTACTTTTTATAGAAACTGGGCATTAGAAGGTGGGGCATTCCATTACCGGGGCGTATATGATGGACCCGGTCACGAATTAAATTACAAAATAAACAATTGTGTATTCGAGGAAAATATTTCCAAAAACAGTTCCGGGGGGACGTATATGATACACGCCGCCAATGAAGCAATAGTAAATGTATCTATAGAGTCAAGCCTGTTTTTAAACAATAATAAGCAATATATTGCAGGCAGTTCCTTTATTCATGTAAGTAAAAACAGCACCGTTCATCTGCGGATAAACCGGTGTAAATATATCGGAAACAGCAGCTATCCGGTAAGTTGCCAGGTGGAAGACTCCGATAAATTTAACCGATCTGAAACACTTGTTACCAATTGCCTTTTTTTATATAACAAAAATGGCACAATTGCCTCGAGTTCTGTTGGAGAAAATAATTATGTTAATACAGTAGTGAGAAATTCCACCTTTTTCCGAAATGAGAATCGCACCTTTTTTAAAGTCACCTATCCTTCTTATAAATATTCGGTTGACACCTTTAATAATAAAATGCTTGTGGAAAACTGCTTGGTTTGGGAGCCCAATTTTGACCCAACCTTATTGATTATCAACCACAATCCGGCCGAGCCATTATATTACCCAAGTGGATGGGGGTATACATTTAGAAATACTTTATTGCCTACCTATGCATTAGACACATTGGTACTTACAGGAGGTCATTTTTTTGAAAGTGTTGTATTCAAAAAGTATCCTGAGTTTGAAGACACCATCAACGGCGATTTCAGGTTAAAGACTTGCTCCCCTTTTGTTAACAAAGGAATTAATTCAGGTATACTTAGTGATAGTATTCTTACAGATTTAGTCGGATTGCCGAGGATCGCACATGACACGGTGGATATGGGTGCTTATGAGCAACAAGCCATTTGCACCTCTGGCACACTAACACTTCATGGTCCAATAGAGCAGATACAAATTGTCCCAAACCCATCCCTTGACGGCAATGTATTTTTGAATTTTTCCAAAACGAAGTCTCGAACGGGTAACCTGAAAGTATTAAACGCACAAGGAAAAATGGTTGTTTCCAAGGAGAATCACGCATTAAACGAGCAGGAAATTAATTTTGGGAACTTACCACCCGGATTGTATTTCATACTGGTAGAAGCAGATGGTCTGCGATATTCGGGGAAATGGGTCAAATTGTAAGAGCACACATACTTTGAGGGTATATTTAGACTTAAAGTGAGCTCGGAGATCTTTCCTTATTATTGAACAATTGCGTCTTCTGCATTTTCCGTAGAGGAATATCGATACTTCGACAGGCTCAGTAACCCAGACTGAGCCTGTCGAAGTATCGTTATTCCTCTACTGCGTTCCTTTTCAAACCCTCCCACTCCTCCCGCGTAATCCGGAGCCAATCCACCATCATTCCTTCCATGGCAAAGGTTTCCTGGTAAGAGAGCCCGATTTTTTGCAAAACATTTCTCGAACCAGTGTTGTCTACATTGGCCAGACCTACAATTTCGTCGGTTGGCAGGTGGGTAAATGCGTAATCGAGGGCTGCTATTGCGGCTTCGGTCGCATAGCCTTTTCCCCAAAATCTGGGGATTAACCGGTAACCGATATCGTAAAAATCGACACGGTTATTAATCGGTTCTTTGATGCGTTTCATGCCTGTCCAACCAACAAACTCGTTGGACGATTTTTCCACCATGGCCCATCGGCCAATGCCGTTGTCGATATATTGCTGGCGAACGAATTCGATAACACCACTGATCTTTTCAATATCTGTGACGGGATTATTGCCGAGATACCGGTGAACCTCGGGGTTAGAATGCAGTTCGAACATGCCTGCTTCGTCGGCCGGGACCAATGCTCTAAGGATAAGCCGTTCTGTTTCTGCGAAAATGTGCATATAAATAGTGTCCGTCGTTACATTCGTATCTGGCCATAAAGATAAGGTAATCAATGAATTATTTTGAATATTTTCGAACTAATGGTAAACTTGCTGGATGGTTGCAGGTGCTTAAAGAGGATAGCAAGTTAATTTTTAAAGCTGCTGCGGAGGCGCAAAAATCTGTAGATTATATTTTAAACCGTAAACAGACAGGAGAATAAAAGAACAGTAGTAACAAAACAAAAGGAAATCCCTGCCGAGGCACAAAGGCAAAGCAGGGATTTTTATTTTATAAAATGTTAAAATTGTTGCGAAATTTCCGCCCGCCTCCCGACGGGTAATACGGCATATTTCCCTAAACCTCCGACAAAAATTTCATAGATGCTTCCGTTTTTGAATTACATTTTCACCACTCTCCCCGATTTCCACAACCTGCCGCCTTCCGATACCATCCAGAAATACAAACCGGAAGGTAAATGAGTGACATCCAGATGCTGTTCAAAACCAGGCAGTTGTGACCGAAAAACGGTACGCCCCGCTACATCACTAAGTTGTATCTCCGGTACAATACCGCTGATTTTAGCCGGAAACCTAACCTGTAACACATCATGCACCGGATTGGGACCAACCTGCACCTGCGGTAGCATGACTAAGTTTGTGGTGCCTGAAGTTTCATCCACCATCACTTCCCTGCAAAGAGTATCCGCTCCATAATCATTTTTTGCAATCAGGCAGACAGTATAAGTGCCAGGTGCTGCAAAATCATGAACCGGATTTTGCAGTTCGCTGGAACCTCCGTCACCAAAAGTCCAGTGCCAGGAAGTCGGTTCGTAATACGATGCATCTGCAAATGTTACCGACAAGGGAGTCAAACTATCCTCCGCAAGATAATGATACATGGCCATCGGAATATTATCTATGCCCAGACTGTCACAGATGCTTCCGTCGATGGGGCCGAGGCGGTAATTGGGGTAATAGATATTAGCACCAAAAACCTCTGAAGGTAGTTCTATGGCTCTTTGCCTAACAGTACAATCAATGCCTTTTCGGTCGGGAAATTCAATAACATGCATATAATGTGTATCTCCTGCCCAAATATAAATTTTACCGTCCGGGCCGTGCTGCATAAAATTAAAAATAGTACCTTTAAAATTATCAACCATGTAACCATCCCATTCGGCAAGTACTTGTTCAGAGGCATTGATATCACTTGCGGTTAAATCATATTGTAATAGATACTTAAAATAATCTTCACTAATATAAAGCAGATCACTGTTTGGAGAAAAAGTGCAAGTAAAACTAAAAATTTTATTTTGATGTAATGATTGCTGATAGGTGAGCAGCCCGGTACATCGATCGAATGAGTACAATGCCGCTAATGTGTCCGCCTTAATTACCATCCTTTCACCATTGGGTGAAAATTCTGACCAGGGTGTATAACCTATTTGAAATTCGTTGCCGATAGTCGGATTTTCGACCTCCTGTTCCCATGGGCCTTCCAAACCATTCTTAGTTAGCAGCCAGCGGTAAAATTTATGCTGCAAATTGTCAGGCAATATTATCCACCAGTCTTTTCCATTAGCGTGCTTACAGGCTTTGGCAGGCTGAAAACATCCCTCCATGAGCACACCTTCCTGTGTATTAATACTCCCTTCTCCATTATTAGAATTAAAATCAGCCGTATAAAAAATGAATTTTCTGTTTAAACAATTATAGGCGTGAATTGTAATTGGAGGCGTAAATTCATGATAAAAGCTCAATAAAAGAACTTTATTAACAGAATCCGGATATGGAAGTCCGAACATTCCCTGGTACATTATCATTCCTTCATTAATGCCACACCAATAATCTCCATTATTTATTTGCAGGCTTCCACTTTGTCCTGTAAATTTTATATCACATCCATTTGAAACTATTGTTTTACTATTTTTTGCATCAAAATTGGATAGGCTACAGTGAGTATAGCTAAAGAACAAGTTAGTATTGACAGTGGTTGCCTCTGGAAAAACATTATTAAAGCTTATTTTGAAATTGGGGAATAATGTTGGATTAGCTCCATTTACCCAATTGTAGTCATATTTTTGTGAATACAGGTTTAAAGAGGATAAAGACAATACAGTAAAAAAATATATGAGTTTCATAATATACGATAATAAAAATATTGCCGGCCCCGAAACAGGACCGGCAATAGCGAAAGATCAAATGAAATTAGTGGGCGAGTATCAGGCTTTTTACACCTAAATCCTGTTTGTCAGTGTACAGATGTACAAAGTAATTACCCTGAGCAAAATTTGATAAGTTCAGGTTTTTCTGAATGTCTCCGTTACTGTTTGTTTTTAAAATAATATTACCCAGAATGTCATAGATTTCGATTTTTACATCAATATTGATAAAATCCTTTGGTAAATTTAGAATAAACCAGCCATTGCCAGGATTAGGACTTACTGAAAAATCGGAAGATTTCAGGCTAAGTGAGCCTCTGTCTCCACTTTCAGTACAGTCGTTGTAGGTGTAAGGTAAACTGTGACCCTGACAGAACATTCTTGCCGTCAATACCGCAGGCCCATGTTGTGCCTGACAATTGGATGCGATGGTTTCCAATGTGCTTTCCTGAGTAGCAGAAAGAGGGATGCTGCTTATTATTGAGTTGACGTAAACTGTCATCAGTTCGAACAAACTTACCTCAGAGCTATTAACAGTTGTTAAAGATGACAACTGTGTTAAGATACCAGACAAGGTAGTACTTGCTGTACTACTCCACGTATCTATCGTTTGTTGCTGGTGAGTTTGACGAACCTGTAGCAGTGAGTCCAATGCAGCCGCAACAGACTGTAAACTGTCGATTTGATTTTCATCGTTCGTATTACTCAATAGAGAATACACCGTTTCAATATTCTGTTCAATTTGATCGATTTCGTTTTGGATATTTTCCATTGCTGTCAGGTCGGCACCTGAGGGTGTCAGTGCCGTTGACATATCATTTTGCAAATCCCAAAATGCTCCAATATTGGTCAATGCTTTAGCATCATAAAATGTCTGTAGCAAGCTGCTGGAATTTTTAAGGTAGGGGTAATCCAGTAAGCGGCGGAATAATCCAAACTCAGAACGCCATGTTTGCTCGTCTGCAAAAGGATAATCGGAATAATCCAATGCTGCTGATGCGATAGCATTATCAAGATCAGTAACTGCTTCATTATTAATGAATTGAGCAGGAGCAGGGCATGAGATTATACATTGCCTTTCTGCATTACTTATAGCATTAAACCATCCTGGTGTTACATTACCTATTGGAGTCTCAATAGGTGGGGTGGGAGTCCTGTAATACCATTGTGACGTTGAAATTCCCATTGCATTTTCATTTAAGGCTCCTCCTGTACCAAAAGACCCGATAAGTCCGGTCCATTCATTCCCAAACGAAATGGTTGAAGTCCCTTGTGGGCCTGTCATAGCAGGAATTGAATTCACTGCTCCAGTATAAAGTAGTCCTAATTGGTTGTTATCCATTCTATTACAACGAATCTCTCCTCCAGTACAGTCTCCCTCAACTCTTATGCCCGCTGCCCGCCCGGAAGATAAATTGCCTATATAATTGCCATCAAGATCACTGTTGGGATAAAGCAAACCACCAACATATGGAAAGTTAGTTGAGTAATTTATAGAATTACAAAGTACATTTGCTCTGCGACCACCAAAGGTTTCAATACCCGAAAAGAAAAATGGGCCACCATTCAAATGTACTCCATTGCCATTACTGCCATCATCAAAATTGTTACGGATCGTACCGTTTGGCATATGAGCAAAACGTATACCGTTTTCTCCAAACCCTGTCACAGTTACTGAATTATCGTGGATATCCACTTCATTGACGGTGGGTAAATTAGCGTTCAATGGGTATGCACCAAAAGCACTGATTCCACTTGAAACAAAATTCGGAGCGAACCCGACTGTATTTGAGCAAATGACTTTATTGGCATAAATCTCCAAAGTACTCACCGAAGCACCCCAGTCCGTCATATTGATTCCTGCCACTGCCGGAAGATCGACACCTTCCATAGAAGTCGAAATATCATTACGGGTTATTCCCGGAAATAAAACATTATTGGCTGTTCCGAGAAACGCCCCGTTGCCCCAACGCCCGTCAAGGTAAATGCCTGTCCGCATTTGATCCATTTTTACACGCTGAATACCTACAGGCATTGGTGCCATGCCGTTTTGCGACCGCAGATGCATACCTATCATACAGTTGCGAAAATCAGGAACGGGTTCAGGATTATTCAAGGTGCCGTCCCAAAAACAGGTATTTACACTTCCGCCAACATCAAATAGCGCGACACCGGCAGTTCGGGTGGTATGTGGATATCCCACAGTCGTTTGGATATTACTGAATATGGCGTTCTGACGCATATCGATGTCGCCATTGTAAACTGCGATACCATAATTCAGGTTGGTAAATAAATTCCGACGGCCGACTCCCGGAGCTGTATTATTAAAATTGACATTAGAAAGTCTGGCCCGTCTTGAATAAATTCCTGCGAACCCACGATCAGAATTAAACTGTAGAAACTGAAAGGCAGGTGTTTGTGTGGTATAGGTATTTGATTCAGTTACATTGGGAACCAGCATCAGATTGTTGGCACTATTTAAAAGTACCCCGGCTTCTCTAAGTTGGCTGCCACCGTCAAATGTAGTTGCCTCCATTTTAAATGCCCCAAAGCTTGTGTTGGCAAAAACGCCAACATAATTTTCATAAAACGTTATATCTTTCAATTCTGTAACCGTTCCATTTCCACCCCTTATAGATATACCTGCCATAGCATCTCTGATTCCGGAGTTGTTAATATATAAACGGCCTTTGGTGTACACTGAAAGACCTCTCCATAATTTTTCGCACCTGTCATCTCCCTGTACTCCAATAAGTTTAGAGTTTTGGTTTATTCTTAACGTTGAATTAAAATCAAATATGTCAAACCCGGTGTCCCCCGGCCCAAACTGCATTTCAGTGTTACTAAAAGTGAAATTCTTATCTACATTGATTAGCCCAGAAACATAAACTGGTTTGCCTGCCTGACCGGTATAGTCGTTATTAGGTGATGGGAATGCACAGTTATATATGCCCAAATTTGTCGTCGAGTTTAATACTCCAATAAATACTCCTGGTTCGTTTATGGGTACTGTTTTATGTAATGTGACGATGGTGCCATTTGTGCAGGTGTACTGGTGGGTTATGGTCAAAGCATTAGTGACGTCAGTATCGATATCTGTAATTTGAACCGTTTGATTCGCTTGTGCCGCTTGTAAAGTATATTTTTCATAACATCCATCAGCAATTGTCCACAAGTGAGTACCTGGATCACATTCTGCATCCAGATTCAGCATCAATGCGGCACATTCACGGGTAATGGTCGCTGTGAAGTCGGCAGTGCAACACTGGGTTTCTCCGCAATCAACTCTAATCCAGAATTTGCAACTTTGACCACCAAGAGTAGTTATTGTAACGTTATAAACTCCTGGCGTTGAATATCCATGAGAAAGCCCAGTGCCAGTTTCAAGCGCAGAGCCGTCTCCCCAATTCCACGTATAAGGGCCATCACCATCCGGAGTAAATTGGCAACCTACAATATCGTACCTTGGTATCAGATTGCATGGATCAGGACAATTTATTGTGACATCGGTAGTGCAATGTGCCATAAATGTCTGTCCATTATTTACATATGTTACTTTGTGTATTACCCTCCGATCCATGTTAGAGGGAGTAATGGGAGTTCCAGCAAAATTATGTAATGGATTTGCTATATCGCTGGTACTAGGCATATATAGCCCCTGATTATTATTAAAAAACTTCCATTCATGAGTAATATTTGTTGCGGTATTTGGTAATGCGCTTTGACCAGTATATTGAAAATCAACCACACAACCGCTTACTGCAGGCATAAAAGCAGCCTCTGGATCACATTGTGCAAATGCTGCTTTTGCTGTAAAAATAAGCAGCATTAAAAGAGTAGCGTTTGGGAAAGATTTAGAAATCAATTTCCTTAATCGGCTTGAGTGAGTCTCAGGTTTAGGGGTGTGAAGTAGTTTAAGATTTAAAAAATTTGTGTACATAAAGATGTGGTTATTTTGTGAGCCAATCGTAGCGAAGAATTGCAGCGGCCGTCTGTTATTCAGCAGGTACTATACTCACGGTTAGAAATTACAAATGAAAAATAAAAGACACGCTCAAAACAGAAACCTGTTCAATGCAAATATAATACTCAGTTAGATTCGGGCTGAATCCAAAGCATATCAATAAATAAACTTCCTGCTAGCCGGAGATTAAGACGAATTAAAGTTCCACAAAAATCAGGTAAAGTAATCAGCTGATGGTAGCATTGCTGAAAGGGAGGAAGGTGAAGAGTTGTCTTTTTGGGCATGGTTGTTGAAATGATTTGAAGATAACGAGATCGATTAAATAGTAGAATACAAAGGTGTAGAAAATTTTACACACTTACAAGATGAGAAATCAACTTTAACAAGGTTACACAAAAAATGTCAAAATTGGCAAATTTAATAATCTGATTATTAGTATTAAGAGCCATGAAAGTAGAAATCATTCGCACCGCCGGTAGAACAAAACCCTTGCATAGGTCGGATCGTCGCCCGTATTGGTCACCCAATAACGCGGCGCGACTGCATCCAGGCGGGTAACAAGCGTCAACTCCTCCTCGTTCCAAAACCAGGTTTCCACCAATTGCAGTTCCGTGATCATTTCATGATCGAGGCCGACATTAATTTCCTGTATTTCCTCTTTATTGGTTTGCGGATCGAAAACCATCATAGATTGACTACAGGAAAACAAACATGGCCGTTCGGTGATGGACACTGCCGGGCCTTCCGGTTGGTACAGTACAATGCTGGAATCATTGCGGATACGGTCGATAAACCGGTCTAAAATAGGACCAGTAGTATTTTTGATTTCTTCCCAGTTTTCTGGTCCGGGCGATGCTTCAAAAGTTTTATAGCGGGTAATCCAGGTGATGGTCGTATCGGTCAATGGATTTCCGGGCAGCCCGTCATCATCAGGCACCTTCAACCAATAGGGCGCACTGCCATCGTCCCAGCAGGGCGCGATGGCTAAGGTTTGAATGTCAAAATTAGCCGTTGCATTGTGGTAGCGCAGCAATTGCCGGACCTTTAAATGTTCGGCTTCATAGGGCAATTCCCGGCTGCCGATGGCGATCAGCAGTTTTTCTTCGTAAGTAGAGGGGTCAAAAGAGATGATGGTGTCGGGCCGTGTCGCCCTGCGCATGGCGGTTTCGAAAGAGAGCGGACGGGTGAGCCCTGCATCTTCAAAAATTTCCCATTCGTTTTGCCGCGCCATTTCCCAAAGTTTATAATTCAGCGAATGGTTCACGGTTTCTGAAAAGCCAGCATCCCGGGAAGTAAGTTTCAATACGGCCATTCCGGCCTTCGGATCTTCATCGCCCGAGGAGAGTAATGGATCGGCCGGAAGAATGAGCTCAATGTAAGCGGCCCAGTCAACGTCGGGCTCCTGAGCCGTTGATTGTCCATAGATAACAGCACCGAAAGCAAAAAATAAAAGGAGTAAAAATGTACGCATCACTATTTAACGATAAAAAGTCTCAATTTTGTACCTGAATTTTAGTCCTGAGACTAAACTGACCTGGGACTAACCGACTAAATAACTAAACCTATGCCCAAGTTCGACATTTCGACGGATATCCGCAACGCTAAAACCCTTCCTGGCATTTTTTACCATGATCCGGGCGTATTTACGCACTGTCGGGAAGCCATTTTTGCCCGTTCCTGGCAAATGGTGACCGGGGCCGAAGAAACGGTGCGCCTGCCCAAAGATGCCCTTCCATTCAAATATATGGAAGGATTCATTGACGAGCCATTGTTGTTGCTTCGCGACGAAGCCGACAAAGTACGGTGTATGTCGAATGTGTGCACCCATCGCGGAAAAATTTTGGTGGAACACCCTGGCCGGTTGGAGCGGGGAAGTATTGTGTGCGGGTACCATGGGCGGCGGTTCGGGCTGAATGGCGCATTCGCAAGTATGCCTGAAATGCATACTGCGGAAGGATTTCCTTGTGCCGATGACCATCTCCCGCAATTGGCGGTAAACCAATGGCGGCAATTCATTTTCACTTCCCTTAGCCCTGATATCCCCTTTGATGCCTGGACGGCCGATATGGAGCGAAAAGTAGGGTTTCTGCCCATAGAAGAATTTCGTTTTATGCCCGAACGTTCCCGGGATTATTTAATCAAATCGCACTGGGCGCTGTATTGCGACAATTACTTAGAGGGTTTTCATATTCCTTTTGTGCACCAATCATTAGCAGCCGAATTAGACTGGTCGGCTTACCGTACTGAAATATTCCCATGGAGCAATTGCCAGGTAGGCATCAGTAAAGGCGGCGATCATGTGTTCCAACTTCCTCCCGGCCATGAAGATTATGGGCAATCAATTGCCGCTTATTATTTCTGGTTGTTCCCCAATATGATGTTCAATTTTTATCCCTGGGGCTTATCCATCAATATCGTGCGCCCTATGGGGATCGACCTTACTAAAGTGAGCTTTCGGACCTACGTATGGGATGCGTCTAAACTTACCTCAGGCGCTGGCGCAGATCTTGATCTGGTAGAGCGCGAAGATGAGGCAGTGGTGGAACAGGTGCAAATCGGCACCCGCTCCCGGTTTTACAAAAATGGCCGTTTTTCGCCAACCCAAGAAAAAGGAACGCACCATTTTCACACCCTTGTCAACAGTCGGCAGTAGACTTTTTACCGCTGTTCGTCGAAAACACTTTATTCATTGGAAACGTTTTATGTTTAAATCGTTTCCAGCGTATACCTTTGCGCCATGTTTAATGAACAGCAGGCAAAATGGCTCCGGCAGACGGAGACTGTGTTTCTCCGGTATGGGATCAAAAGTATCACGATGGACGATGTGGCCCGGGAGCTTGGTATATCTAAAAAAACATTATACCAGTTTGTGGAGAACAAAGATGATCTGGTACGTAAAGTATTGGAACGGCACATTTCAGAAGAAAAAGACACCTGTAATATAGAATTTTCACGCGCTTCCAATGCTGTGGAGGAAATAATGATCGTAATTGATCATAACTCATCTCAATTGCAGCAGATGAAAGCCAACATTGTGTACGATCTTCAGAAATACCACCGCGATGCGTGGTTAATGATGCAGGAATACCAACAGGGTTTTTTATATGAAATCGTGAGCAGAAATTTAAACAGGGGTATCAGTGAAGAACTTTATCGCCCTGATTTGCATGTCGATATCGTCTCCCGTTTTCACATTGTCACCTCTTTTCAACTCTTCAATGAAGATGTTTTCCCAACGGAAAAATATTCGAAAGCCGTGATTTTTAAAGAGTACCTTATGCATTACCTCTATGGTATTATGTCGGAAAAAGGAATAAAAGTATTGAATAAAATTTTAGGAAAGGTGTCAAATTAAAAATTGTTATTTTATACTGAAACCGTTCCTTATTTAAACCATCATAATTACAACTACAAAAATTATTGATATGCAACGAATTATCCTTCTGTTAGTCATAGTACTTACTACGACAGGTCTGGGTTTGAATGCACAACAGCGTATGTCGCTCGACGATTGTGTTTCCTACGGACTAAGCAATCATCCACAAGTTAAAATCGCCCAACTCCAGGTTGTGGAGGCCGACTGGCAAATCAAGGAAAACACCGCAGGGGGATATCCTCAGATATCGGCGGGCCTTGGTTACACCGGGTTTATTCAGCGTGGCGGTTTGCCATCTGGCGCCTTGTCGTTTGGTGGCGGTGGCGGTGGCCCCATTCCTCCTGTTGTTTACGAACAGTTCACAAATGGACAGGTTGATGCCCTCGGTGCTTTTCTGGGTGCCGCTTTTGCATCAGATCCAAATTCAAAAATTTACTTTAGCCCGGTGCATAGTATCAGCGCCGATCTGTCCGCTAACCAATTGATCTTTAGTAACTCTTACCTGATTGCCAAAAAAGCAGCCCGCTTTTACCGTGATTACGTAAATGACCAATTGGCAGTAACCCGCACCACCCTGCGCAACCAGATTACAGACGCTTATATGCCGGCATTATTGATTTCAGAAAACCTAAAAACGCTGGATAAGAATATCACCAATCTGGAAAAACTGCTTAATGAAACCAAAGAGGTCAACAAAGCTGGTTTTGTGGAACAACTCGATGTTGACCGCCTTGAACTCAGCCTGTCCACTATCCGGAGCGAACGCAGCAATCTGGTGCGCCAGCAGGAGATTGTGATTAATGCCCTTAAAATGACTATGGGATTCCCTGTAGGCGACGCTATTGCATTGAGTGACGACACGGAAAAACTAATGACGCAGTTTGCTGATGCCGACATGACTTCTCCACTGAATTTAATGGATCGCCCTGAATATTCGAATCTGCTCAAAGGACGTGAACTGAGTTTGCTGCAGGTGAAGCTATATGAAAAAACCTGGATGCCCACTGTCGCCGGCTATTTGCAATTGCAAGGTGGTTATCAGGGTGGATTTGGTGAAAAAGGCAGTGCCACGCACAATGATTGGTACTTGATCCCGTCGACAGTGGGTGGCCTTAAAGTAACCTCCAATTTATTCGACAGCGGCATCAGTAAAGCGAAAAAACAACGCGCCATGATTGCAGTACAAACCATTGACGAGCAAAAAAAATTGCTTGAAAATGGATTTGCCATGGAACTGGAAACCGCAAGGAAACTTTACCTGAACGCACAGGAACGGGTGTTGAGTCAACAAAAAAATCTTGACCTCGCTCAACGCATTTTCAATACCACTCAAACGAAATACAAAGCAGGCATTGGCAGCAGTTTCGAAATGGTACAGGCCGAACAAAGCCTTTATACCTCCCAGCAAGGATTAATGACGGCCCGTTTTGATCTGCTCACCGCACGGGTGGCCGTTAAAAAAGCACTTGGGAAGTTATGAGTTATAACTCATAGCTACAACACTCATAGTTCATCGATCATAGCAAAAAAAACGTAACCTTTAATGAGAAATTTACTTTTTTTATCCTTCACTATTTTCCTCGCTGCATGTGGTGGCGACTCCAAAGACCCCGCTAAACAATTAGCAGCACTGAAAGACAAAAAGGCAAAAATTGAAGCACAGATTTCTGACCTTGAAAAACAATTAAATACTGGCGACAAAGCGCCGAAAATGCGCACCATAGCACTTTCTGAAGTAAAACAGGAGGTGTTCCGTCACTATATTGATCTCCAGGGCAAAGTAGATGCGGAGGAAAGCGTAATGGCTACGGCAAAAATGCCGGGATCGCTTCGCAGAGTGTTGGTGAAAAACGGCGATAACGTGCGCCAGGGACAGTTACTGGCAGAAATTGACGATGCCGTGATGGTAAGAAGTCTCGCAGAACTCGAAGGTCAACTTCGGGTGGCAGAAGATATTTACAATCGCCAAAAAGCGCTTTGGGACCAAAAAATTGGCACCGAAATTCAGTTTATCCAAGCCAAAAATGGTAAGGAATCGATCGAACGCACCATGACTACCATGCGCGAACAAATGGCAATGACCCGTATCTATGCGCCAACCAGTGGTGTAGCCGATATCGTACTGCTGAAACAGGGACAATCCATTGCGCCGGGCATTCCGCTTTGTAATATTGTGAACCTGAGCAAACTGAAAATCAAAGGCGAAGTGACCGAAGCATTTGCGGCTAAGGTAAAACGGGGCGATAAAGTACAGGTGTTCTTTCCCGATCTCAACAAAGAAATCAGTACAACGGTGACCTATGTAGCGAAAACCATTAACCCTACAACCCGCACATTCACCGTAGAATGCGCATTGCCTGCAGGCAGTGATTACCGCGCTAATCAGGTGGCTGTCCTGAAAATTGTAGATTATCAAAACCTCAATGCTGTTGCTGTTCCGGTGAATGTGATTCAAACAGCTGCTGATGGCGACTTTATCCTGATAGCAGAAAAAACAACCGGTAACCAAGCGACGGTAAAAAAAGCAACGATCAAACAAGGTAGTAACTACAACGGTATGGTGGAAATTCTCAGCGGATTGAAAAAAGGCGATTTCGTGATCTCTACAGGGTTTCAGGATGTGAATAGCGGCGAAACGGTCGTATTCTGATTGCGCCCGGTTAGACACAACTTTTTATTGTCCGCTCTGCCTTTATCCTGTCTGGATTGCATTGATTATTAGGGAGGGCTTTAATGGCAAATCTGATATCCAATATAGTTTCGATGATGAAGAATCAGGCATGTCAGACTGCCTGAAGGCTCATTATCCAACTTTAAAATATTAATAAAAAATGAAAGAATTCAAACCCACCAGTTGGGCGATAGATAACCGCACGAGTATTTTCATCATCACGGTGATTATTACCCTTACCGGTCTCATGTCGTACATCGCGCTGCCAAAAGAGCAGTTTCCGGATGTCGTTGTGCCCACCATTTTTGTCTCCACAGTATACCCGGGTGCTTCACCCACCGATATGGAGCAACTCGTCACCAAACCCATTGAAAAACAGCTCAAGGGGATTAACGGCGTAAAAAAGGTATCCTCGAATTCTGTTCAGGACTTTTCTAATGTGATTGTCGAGTTTAATACCAGTCTCGATGTGGTCATTTGTAAGCAAAAAGTGAAAGATGCCGTGGACAAAGCCAAACGCGATCTTCCCAATGATTTGCCCGCCGACCCTACTGTAACGGAATTTGACATCTCCGAAATCCCGATTATGAATGTCAATATTTCAGGCGATTTCAGCCTGGATAAATTGAAAGATTATGCCGACAAACTGAAAGACCGCATTGAAGGACTTCGCGAAATTACCCGTGTGGATATGGTCGGTGCTTTGGATAAAGAAGTTCAGATAGATGTGGACAAATACAAAATGGCCGCTGCAAGTCTCACTTTCCGTGATATTGAGAATGCCCTGGCATTTGAAAATATGACAATCTCGGCGGGTAATGTGGATGTGGGCGGTATGACGCGCTCTATTTCCATTCGCGGCGATTTCAAAAATATTGAGCAAATTAAAAATATTCTTGTATCGTCCCAATCGGGTGCTCAAATGTATCTCAAAGAGATTGCTGATGTGCAGATGGGTTATGAAAAACAAGAGAGTTTCAGCCGACTGAGCGGTAAAAATGTAATAGCACTGAACATCATCAAAAAAAGCGGTGAAAATCTGATTAATGCATCCGACAAGATCAAGGAACTTACCGCCGAACTGAAAAAATCAGAATTTCCGCCCAATCTGGAAGTCAGTATTACAGGCGACCAGAGCCGCGGCACGCGCACCACGCTACATGACCTGATCAATACAATCGTCATTGGATTTATCCTGGTGACGTTGATCCTGATGTTTTTTATGGGTGCAACTGATGCGATATTTATCGCGCTTTCTGTGCCGTTGTCGATGTGTATTGCGTTCATGATCCTGCCAAGTCTGGGCTTTACGCTCAATTTTATCGTTCTTTTTGCATTCCTGCTTGCTTTGGGCATTGTGGTGGACGATGCGATTGTGGTAGTTGAAAATACGCACCGTATTTACCACGACGAAAAAGAACTGACTATTGTACAGGCGGCCAAAAAAGCGGCTGGTGAGGTATTCATTCCTGTACTGTCGGGTACCGCAACTACCCTGGCACCATTTATCCCACTGGTATTCTGGGGGGGTATATTTGGCAAGTTTATGCACTTTTTACCAGTTACGGTAATCATTACCCTTACGGCATCTTTAGTAGTGGCCTATATTCTTAACCCGGTATTTGCTGTATGGTTTATGGGCGACGACAAACGGGAAGGCAAAGTGATTGATCCTGTCAAAAAACGCCGCCGCACGTGGTTCGGGTACGCATTATTTGGATTTTCCACGATTGCATTTTATGCTTCCGGCAATACAGGTCTGGGTAACTTCGCGGTATTCTGTGGGCTGTTTGTCGTATTATACAACTTAGTTTTGGTAAAAGGTGTACGCTGGTTCCAGGAACATGGTTGGCCTGCTGTTCAGAATACCTATGCACGCTTCCTCGAAATGGCATTATCTTATCCGAAAATAATGATGTTGGCGGTGTCATTGATGCTCGTAGGTGCCTGTGGTGTCACAGCCTCCCGGAACGCCAATATTGTCCTGTTTCCCAAGGCTGATCCCAATTTCATCTACGTGTACCTGAGCCTTCCGGTGGGAACCGACGTGCAGGTTACGGATTCGCTCACCCGCGTGATGGAACGCAAAGTGAATGAAGTGCTTGGTGCGAATAATCCAATGGTGGAATCAGTCATTGCCAATATTGCATTAAATGCCTCTGAGGATCAATTTGACCGCGCCGCAACTTCTAATAAAAGTAAGGTTGGTGTGGCATTCGTCGAATTCAGTAAACGCAATGGCGTAAGCACCAAAGCATATATGGACAAGATCCGGGAAGCTACCAAAGGTGTTATTCCCGGAGCAGAAATTACCGTGGCCCAGGAACAGGGCGGCCCACCGTCTCCGAAGCCGATATCGGTTGAAATTCGCGGCGATGATTTTGACAAACTGATTGCCACTTCTGTGGCTGTCAAACATTACCTGGACTCATTGGCTATTCCCGGCGTGGAGGAGCTGCGTACAGATATGATCGTTTCCAAACCGGAAGTCAATATCCAGGTCGACCGCGACCGCGCTAATCGGGAGGGAATATCCACCGCTCAAATTGGCGGAGAATTCCGTACCGCGATTTTGGGAAAAGAAGCCACGAAATTTAAAGACGGTGAAGATGAGATCCCCGTTACAATTCGCCTGAAGAAAGAACAACGCGAAAATATCAATGCCGTGGAAAACCTGAATATCACTTTCCGCGACATGAATATGGGAGGAATATTGCGCTCTGTACCAATGTCGGCGCTCGCTGATGTGAAATATACGAATACCTATGGCGGTATCCGGCGGTTGAATCAGGAGCGGACGGTAACTATTTCTTCCAATATCATCGCTGAGTATCAACCGAAACAAACGGAAGTGATCAACGCTGTGAAGGCAGGTGTGGCTGCAATTCCTTCAACGGACGGCATCACTGTTGGTTTTGCAGGAGAAGATGCAGAGTTTATTGACGCCTTTAACTTCCTTGGTCGGTCGTTGGCTATTTCCATCTGTATGATTATGCTGATCTTAATGGTGCAGTTCAACTCCATTGGCAAGACGTTGATTATTATGACAGAAGTAGTCTTCTCGGTCATTGGTGTATTGCTCGGAATGGCCGTTTTTAAAATGGACTTTTCGGTAATTATGATGGGCGTAGGTGTAATTGCTTTGGCGGGTATTGTGGTTCGAAACGGCATCCTGCTGGTGGAATACACCGATATATTGCGAGAAAAAGGAAGAAATGTACACGATGCCATCGTAGAAGCCGGGCGTATCCGGATGACACCTGTATTGCTGACCGCTACGGCGGCAATCCTCGGTCTGATTCCGCTCGCTATTGGTTTTAATATTGATTTTGAAACCTTGTTCTCACACGGCGATCCGCAAATATACCTGGGTGGTGACTCGGTTGCCTTCTGGGGCCCATTGTCGTGGACGATTATTTTCGGTCTTAGCTTCGCTACTTTTATCACCCTTATTATTCTTCCGGTGATGTACTTACTGGGATGGCGGGTGAAAAAATGGTGGAGCGAAAACGTTTAAGCTGTTACTGAGCGAAGTCGAAGTGCAATTAATACAAGATGCCAGCCATAAGTTCCTGTCAGGAGGTATGGCTGGCATCTTGTATTAATCGCACTTCAACTTCGCTCAGTAACAAATCGAATTAATCGTAAATCCAAAATCCGCTATTATGTTATTTTTTGCAACAACCCTTTCATCCTGTTTTCAATATTAGCAAAAAGGTTTTGATCGAGATTTAAATTGCCGTACCAAACTTCCTCGTACGTATGGGTTGCTAATCTGAAATCTGATGATAACACGTGGCTGCGCATTTCCCGGAGATAATCGCGGTTGGTTTTTTCGCGGCTCCACTGAATAGCTTCCCGCTGAGATAATTCTTTAATCACCTGCAAATAATATATCCTGACCGCCTGACTATAATTCCCTGCCGCGGTTGCTTCCCTTAAAAAACGCTCGAGGTCAGTTTCCTGAATATAGGCATCTAAATTGTCGAAGGTGATAGGCGTACCATCGGTGGCACGAATTGCCTGGTTGGATGGTGACTGAATCATTTGATAAATGACTAATCCTACCAATAGAATCAGGATAATAATCGAAAATATTTTGGCAAAACCAGCCCAAAATGCAGTATCCCAATTAAAATTGGGAAGGTCGCGTTGCCGGGGTTCTTCTTCCTTTTTGGCTTTCGGTACATCATCGCTGTAATTCATACCACTTGTAGCCTTTTGCCACGCATCAGAGGAGACAGGCCGTATAGATACTGTGGGGTATACATAGGCGGAAGGTGCGGGAAGATCTGCCACCTCTTCCTCCTCCGGAGCAGCTTCTATTACCTGATCAGAGATAACAGGCTCCACTTCTTCGACCTGCGCGCGCAGCACCACCGACATAAAAAAACAGCATAAAATGATCACAAAATTTTTCATTTTCCTGGATTGTATCCTAAATAATGTGAATAACGGGTTCACTTCTTAAAGTAATTGGTAATCAAGACGTTAGATTTGAAAATTTTTAAAAAGCTGTTAAATCTAAGTACTTAACTAACTGATTTCCAATGCTTAAATTAAACCCGTTATTCACATAAATAATTAAAAATCACCACCCACCACTAACCACTAAAAACCGCTTATTCTCTGATAATACCGCGAATTTGACGGATGGTTCCAAATTCGTCAATTTGTTCATGAAGGTAATTAGCTTCCATTATTTCCCGGTAAGAGAAATAATACAATGCGCCGGAAATAACCAGCAGCAGCCAGGCAAAATGAAAAGCAGCACTTAATACAAAGGTGGTAACAGCTGCGACAAAATGGTGCATATTTTGTTCCCCGGGAGGAACCAGCCAACTGAAAAACTGTAGTGTGATGCGCCATATTTCTGAATCCATGAACCACATCAATAAAAACAGCAGGTTGCAGATCAGGAAACCGACAAAAAACGATGTCCACGAAAATCCGCCCCTGACAACGCCCGATAATGCAGTAAAGATATTCTTGCTGTCATACCTGATGCTGGCCATCCAGTGCGCCATGATTGGGAACACCAGGAAGCCCAGCATCCATGCCCAACCACCAGCCGTGATTTGCAATACAAGAATAACAATGCTGAACGGGAGTAACAGCAATACGTATTTTGACAGCGCAGCCAAATTCCAGGGTGGCCGGCCCGATATATCCATTTCCAATTCAACCATGCGGTGGCCCATCAGGGTGCCCGCAAAAAGAAGGCCCACGGACAACCAGCGAAGTACATCCAGATAATTGGTTCCAAAAAAGGCCTGAAGTTGGGTAAAGGTATCAAAACTAAATACTTCTGACAGGCCGATCGCTTCACTTGCTGGTGTTGTTTCAGTAAAATTCAGGTGAACGATTGTAAACAATAAGGCACATCCGAATACAGTGCCTAATGAAATTTTCATATTCCGTTTCATCACCGTAAACGCATCGGTAATAATCCCTCCCGAAGTTTTGATCTGGTTAAAATCAATCGGGCGGAACCTCTCGGGCGGCAAATCAGTGTCGGGCGCAATATATGCAAAGTCGCCCCGCATGGCCTTTCTTCGCGGTAGCCAAACAAAATAAGTCAGTATAAAAGCCAGTGATGCCAGAATAAAAATGCCCCGCAGCATATCGGGTGTCTCTGTGAAACGGGTAAGAAATCCCTCAAATATCGCTGCCAGAATAATGACAGGCGTAATGCCGATAAAAATCTTCAGTCCCCTGCGCATCGTGATCTGGAATGCCTGTGTTCGGGAATAAGTACCCGGGAACAGTAATCCTGAACCAGCAGTCAGTCCGGCACCACCTGCAATAATAATGGCGCTGATTTCGAGCGTACCGTGGATCCAGATGGTGAGAAAAGACTGCCAAAACAGGCCACGTTCGATAAAGAAAAACTGGAAAGCACCCACCATGATGCCATTGTAAATCATCATAAAAGCCGTACCAACCGAGGCCAAAACGCCAAATACGGCTGTTTTTAAAGCCACGAAAAGATTGTTGGCTGCAATACCAAAGGTCATTCCGAATGCCTCACTCTGTTTATAAACAGCCATGGGGTCACCTTTTTCTATATTTTCGAGCGTCATTTCCACATAACCATCCCCCAGAATAATACGGGCAAAATCAGGATTAATCACACTCGATAATACACCGATACCAAACGATAAAAGAAACAGGATCAACGACAACCGCATGGCGTAACGGCTTTCCCACATGACCTGCGGGATATCGTCGGTCCAGAATTTAACGATGCGGTCGGCCGGGAATCTCTTCCCCTTATAAATATGGTGAAAAATACGCTGCCCCATGTGGTTGAGGTACACTTTTACCGATCGATTGGGATAAAATGTGCGGGCGTAGGACAAATCATCGGTAATCTGAACAAACAAGTCGTTCA
>JBILHQ010000233.1:0-9190 GCA_044350415.1 Saprospiraceae bacterium
AAGACAGGGTTCCATTGTCGAGCATACCCCATGTAATAAAGGTACTGACATCGGCGTATTGCATGGCACCATCGTGCGGCAAGTTGCCTACCCTGTTGATTCGATCTTGTTTCTCTGTCGTTAAAGTGACTTGCGATAGTGATTTAGTCGTGAATACCGATTGTGAAAAAGAAGAACTTGCTGGTAACAACAGGAAGATCATTGGGCAAAGAAGACAGAAAAATCCAGAACTAAGATTTCTAAATTTTGTAACTGTTTTGTAACTGTTTTGTAACTGTTTTAAAGAAATTTGGTTCATAAAAATAAAAATTTAAAAAAATATGTAAAAAAAATATGTTTACTGATGGAACGGTATGTTGCTAATGTGTCCGATTGTTTTATGTACCCTCATCCAAACTTGTACAACTTAGTTCAGATTATATTTTGATGAAAGATAACGGGCTATTTGCAGTTGCTGGTGTTAAATGTTACCATTGTACAGTATAACCTAACGGTTGTGACAAGTGAGCGTATAATCGTGTAAATTGAATGCAAAGATAAGTACATACAGGGCTGGGTTAAAGGACAACTCAACAGGTTTTGTGCATACCATTATTTGGAAAAACAAGCCCCAATTTCCCAATTAGGCTTACCTTTGCATCCAGAGATGATGTGACGGCTACTTTTCCCGTCGCATCATCTCTCCTTTTTTTTTCACAAACTGCTCCCGCCGTTCGTATGGCGCATGGGCGCCCGCCTTTCGTTTGGGTGGGTTAACAAACTCTTTTTTTATGATTAATGTAACATTTCCCGACGGCAACGTTCGTCAGTATGCTGTCGGAACCACTGCAATGGATATTGCCAAGTCCATCAGTGAAGGACTTGCCCGCAATGTTTTGGTGGCCAAAGTCAACGGTGAGGTCCGCGACCTCCTCCGGCCCATCAACGAAAACAGTACCATCACTTTCCTGAAATGGGAAGACAAAGAGGGTAAACAAGCCTTCTGGCACTCTTCGGCCCACTTGCTGGCAGAAGCGCTCGAAGCACTGTTCCCGGGTATGAAATTCGGTATCGGACCAGCCATTGAAAATGGTTTTTACTATGATGTGGACACCGGAGACCGGCCTTTAGTCGCAGCCGATTACCAAAAAATCGAACAAAAATTCCTCGAATTGGCCCGCACCAAAAGTGAATACAAACGCACCGAAGTGCGGAAAGCGGATGCCATCAAGTACTTCACCGAAAAGGGCGACGAGTACAAACTCGAACTGATCGAAAGCCTGGAGGACGGACAAATCACGTTTTACCAGCAAGGTAATTTCACCGACCTGTGTAAAGGTCCGCACATTCCAAGCACCGAACCGATCAAAGCGGTGAAAATCACCAACCTCGCAGGCGCGTACTGGCGCGGCGATGAAAAACGCAAACAGCTCACCCGCGTGTACGCGATCACCTTCCCCAAACAGAAGGAACTCGACGATTACCTGCTGATGATCGAGGAGGCGAAAAAACGCGACCACCGCAAACTCGGACAAGAACTGGAACTGTTTATGTTCTCCGAACGGGTGGGCCAGGGCTTGCCGATGTGGCTGCCCAAAGGCACTGCATTGCGCCAGCGTTTGGAAGATTTTTTGAAAAAAGAACAACTCAAACGCGGTTATCAGCCGGTGATTACACCGCATATCGGTTCAAAAAAACTATACGTGACTTCGGGTCACTGGGATAAATACGGCAAAGATTCCTTCCAGCCAATCCTTACGCCCGACGAGGGAGAAGAGTTCATGCTGAAACCCATGAACTGTCCGCACCACTGCGAAATTTTTGCCCACCGTCCGCGCTCGTACAAGGAGCTGCCGGTGCGCATCGCCGAATTCGGAACCGTTTACCGCTACGAGCAATCGGGCGAGTTGCACGGTCTTACCCGCGTGCGGTGTTTCACTCAGGACGACGCCCACCTGTTCTGCACAGAAGACCAGTTGAAAGCCGAATTTCTTGGGGTAATTGAACTGACACAGTTCGTATTGGCCAAATTGGGTTTTGAAAAGTTTACCGCCCAAATTTCGCTCCGCGACCCGGAAAACCCAGGAAAATACATCGGTACTGATGAAAACTGGCGGAAAGCAGAACAAGCGATCATCGATGCGGCAGCGGAAGCCGGACTGAATACGATAACTGAACTCGGTGAAGCGGCATTCTACGGCCCTAAACTCGACTTCATGGTGAAAGATGCACTGGGCCGTTCATGGCAATTGGGTACCATTCAGGTGGATTACAACCTGCCCATTCGTTTCGACCTGAAATACATCGGTGCCGACAACCAGGAGCACCGTCCGGTAATGATTCACCGGGCACCATTCGGTTCTATGGAGCGCTTTATCGGGGTCTTGATCGAGCACTGCGCCGGTAAATTTCCGCTCTGGCTTTCACCAGAGCAATTCGCAATTCTACCGGTTGCCGACAGGTTCTCCGATTATGCAAACCAGGTGCGCCTCCAGTTGGAAGCCGCAGACCTTCGGGGTTTTGTGGATGACCGGAACGAAACAATCGGTAAAAAGATCCGCGATAACGAGTTAAAAAGGATTCCATTCCTAATTATCGTAGGCGAAAAGGAAGCCGAAGCCGGCAATATTTCCGTTCGGAAACAAGGCGAGGGCGACCAGGGCGCTATGTCGGTCGAGGAATTTGCTGATTTAATTAAAGCGATGTTATAAAGTTGACGACCAGTCTGCCACTGATAATCCCCTCCGGAAGCCTTTCCGGCGGGGATTATTTTTGACAAAGAATCAAATCTTATACATACTGCTGCTTTCCAGATATTTCCACACCGCATCGGGCACCAGGTATTGCACTGAAAGACCGTTTTTAAGGGCATCTCTGATATAGGTCGCCGAGATATCCAGCATCGGGGCTTCACAGAGGCGCACCCGGGGATGGGCGGCTAATTCGCCTAAATCGCTGCCCGGTCGCTTATACACATAGATATCGTGGTGCGCGAGAATCTGTTCGTAGTTCTTCCAGAGGTGAAAACTGCTGAGATTATCGCCGCCCATGATGATCGCAAATTCATGTTGCGGGTATTTTTCTTTCAAATAGATCAGTGTATCAATGGTATAAGAGGGTTGTGGCAGGTCAAATTCGACATTGGACGCATGAAGACGGGTATTGTCGCCTATGGCCAAATGCACCAAATGTAACCGGTCGTGGTCGCGCGCCAGCGTCTTTTTGGGTTTAAATGGATTTTGTGGACTCACCACCATCCACACCTTATCCAAATCAGCACGGGTGGCTAAATGGTTGGCGATAATCATGTGCCCCGTGTGGACCGGGTTAAAAGAACCAAAAAACAAACCGATTTTCATGGGGTAAAGTTAAGCAACATATAGATAAGTACCAGTACGGATTATATTCGGTCGGGTACTTACAAGGAGAACCGCCGTTTTTTTTACGATCTTTGCGGCCATGTCTCCCGCACCAACACTTTACCAGGAAATACTCAAAATCGCCGCCGCGCATGATCCGGATTACCGGGATCAGGTGTTGTCTTTAGCCGCTCTGATGGAGCGGTTGCTGGTCGAGGCCACCCGGCAGGAACAGATTGCATTTAGTACCCTGTTTGCCCGCATGTGTTATGTGGGCCACAAGTACCAATTCCGCACCGATACCCTGCAGTTAGTCCACACCTTCCGCCGTATCTCCGCACGTATCCGAAAAGGCCGGGAAGCACGGGAAAAAGACGTAAAACTCGGTATAAAAGCACTCGCTGAAACGGTACTCGTATTGTATCAAACGGCAATGCTGCCCGATTTGCTGGCCTATTTCCCCGGTGATGACGAGTGGACTTTTCAGCCGCCCGATATCTGGGATTTTAAGGCCGTAGCGCAAGTTATTGCGCTGCGCGACGAACCTCAGCAGCACCGATTGGTAGTCATTGACGAAGAATCGCCCACCGAAGAAAAATACGTACTGTACGACCTTTCCGACCGGAACGAAAACTTCAAGCCATCCATTCAACTCTTACAGCGGGTGTTTGGCTTTCCCGTGACGCTTAATCTTTTGGAGGTAGATATCGATCGCAATGGCCATTACCGCCCCAAGGCATTCGTGATTGAACCTGATTACCTGATTGATATTTCTGCTATTGCCGACTGCTTTAAAGAGACCGGGCCGGAGCCCCTCAGCTATTTGGTCAAGAAATTTTTACCCAATGAGACCAACCCGGCCAAACACGTCGGGAACGTAGCCAATTTTTTCTTAGACCGGCTGCTCAATGAACCCGATGCGCGCTTCCCCGACCTCTTCCGCGAGACATTCCGGCAATGGCCATTGATATATGCACCTATGTCGGACCCGGAAGTGCGGGAGGTATCGCAACGGAGCCAAAAGCACTTCGTTACCCTGCAGGCGATGGCCAATGGAGGCCTGCTCAAAGAAAATATTGATCCCGCCCAATGCGTACTCGAACCGGCATTTTTCAGCCGGCAATATGGAATTCAGGGGCGCCTCGACCTCTTTTACCATACCGATGAACGCTCGGCAATTGTCGAATTAAAAAGTGGTGCTGTTTTCCGGCCTAACAAATATGGTATTACGCGCTCGCACTTTGCCCAAACCCTGCTGTATGACTTATTGGTACGCTCGGTTTTTGGCAGACAAACAGACCCGGCGAAGTATATTTTGTATTCGGGTCAACCCGAAAAGCCCCTGTGTTTCGCGCCCACCATCGAATCGGAGCAATGGGAAGCCATCCAGGTTCGCAACCAATTAGTGGCCATCGAGCGCTTGCTCACCGATATCCGCCCTGGGCAGGAAAACGTACAACTCTTATCCCGGCTTTCTTCAGCGGCATTTAAAGGCAAAGGTTTCCTCGAACGCGATATGATTAAGTTTGAAGAAAAATACCACGCGCTCGCTCCGGTAGATAAAAAGTATTTTCATGCTTTTGTCGGCTTCATCGCCCGGGAACAGTGGCTGGCCAAATCTGGCGAACACGGCAACGAACAAACTAGCGGCCACGCCGCCCTCTGGCGCAATGATATTGCCGAAAAAAGAGCAGCATTCAATATTCTCAGTCACTTGAAAATTGCTGAAAATTGCGCCGACAAACCCGATCCATATATTGTATTCGAGCGGACGATGGATACGGAAATACTGTCCAATTTTCGCACCGGTGACATTGCCGCACTTTACCCGGCCGAAGCAGAAGACGACAGCCTGCTTCACCACCAGGTTATCAAATGCACCATTACCGAAATAAACGACCGCCAGGTGCGGTTGCAGTTGCGGTTCAGGCAGTTCAATCTCCAGCCATTCGCCACCGATGCCCTTTGGAACCTGGAACCCGATATGCTCGAAATGAGTTTCGCTTCGATGTACCGGAGCTTGTTCGATAATCCAAAACCAGCACCTAAAATTCCAACACTCCGACGCATACCAGTTACACTACCCAATGTGCCGGGGATGACGGACGAACAGCAGGAGTTGCTTGGGAAGATGTTCAATGCAACGGGTTATTTCCTGCTGTGGGGACCGCCAGGCACTGGAAAAACCAGCGTTATGCTCCGCGAATTTGCCCGCGCTGTCCTCGAACAATCATCCGACAATTTGCTGTTGCTCGCGTACACCAACCGTGCTGTGGACGAAATATGTGAAGCACTCGACAGTATTGGAGGAGATATTCGGTCCAAATACCTGCGTATCGGCTCGCAACATGCCACTGCTACCCATTTCTCCGAACAATTATTATCGCGCAAAACAAGTAACGCAGGCACCCGCGCTGCATTGATCGAAGTGTTAGATGGTCACCGGATTTTTGTCAGTACCGTTTCCTCTTTCTCCCAAAATGAGAACCTGTTAAAAATAAAGCAATTCCAACGCTTGGTCATTGATGAAGCCAGCCAGATACTGGAACCGCAATTGGTGGGGCTGTTGCACAAATTCGGGCAATTCATCCTTGTGGGCGACCATCGCCAGCTGCCGGCAGTCACCGCCCAGCGCCCCGAATGGACCCGGGTCGACGATCCGGATCTCAACGCGTTAGGGCTTTCTGACCTGCGCGAATCTTATTTCGAACGGCTGTACCGCCGCTGCGAAAGCGACCATTTGGAAGACCATTTCGGGCGACTGAGCGCACAGGGCCGCATGTGTAGCGAAATTATGGACTTTCCCAACACCCATTTCTACGGTGGATTCCTCAAAGCAATGTATCCGGAAGGCGACGATCGCGGTATTTCGGCCGTCCAATTTATTCCAACACCGCCGCCGCCGGGTATGCCACTGAATAAAAAAACAAATCGCGCTGAAGCCGACCAAGCGGCGCAGCAGGTTTTGTTTTTCAAAAAATTATGGGAAAAAGAGGGCCGGGAATGGCATCCGCTCAAAACCCTGGGTATCATCACCCCCTGGAGGGCCCAGATAGCCCAACTCCGCGAAAGTCTCGCTGCGGTAGGTATACCGGCAGACCAGGTCACCATCGACACTGTAGAACGCTACCAGGGTGGCGCAAGAGATATCATCATTATTTCCTGCTGTGTCAATTCGCCTTACCAACTCGAATCGCTCGTGAACCTCTCCGGAGAAGGCGTCGACCGGAAATTAAATGTGGCGCTCACCCGTGCCCGCAAGTACCTGGTAATGTTGGGCGATGAAAATCTCTTAAGACTGGATGACCGGTACCGGGCGTTTATTGAACGCTATATTTAGTGAATGTTTAGTGGTGAGTGGTGCAGCGTTTCGGTTTCAAGGGAATAACCACTCACCGCTCACCACTAAAAAACTACTTCACAGCTTCCCGTCGCGACGCCAGTTTCAATTTCACATCCGGCAGAAATACCTCCAGCGGTTTGATCGGCCGGCCGTCGTGGTGGTTTCCCATGAAGCGCTGTTCGGGCGTATTGCCGAAAGCGATATGTTCGTTGGTGCCATAACGGGTAAAATCCATAAGTGCATCGGAGAGTTTCCAGTAACAAAAAAACTCCACCTCATCAGTGCGGGAAGTGCTTAAGACCCGTAGAGAAGTATAGTTGCGCAACCCGGTATCAAAATCCAGGTCATAGGAATAAGGCTCAGAGTGGGTAGCCAATATCCAATGTTTGCTAGAGGAGGTATCCCTGCGCTGAAAAAGTAAATTCCGTTTCGGGGTATTTACGGCAGTATTGAACACCAATGCCCCAAATTCGGCACCCACCACAAAATCATCTTCCCCAACGACTACCAACAAATGGAGATCGGCAGGCAGTCCACTGTAATCTTCCAGGCGGGCACCTTTAAAAGGACCGCTTCCTGGTTCAGCTAAAAGCATAGCCGCTGGTTTGGGCACCCCGTAGCGTTCCCAGTACACCCCCAGATTCGATGCAATAACCCCTCCGTAAGAATGAGCGATATAAGTAACCTTATCGACTTTGGGGCGCACATGATCGCCTGTGTTCAGCAATACAAGGGCGTCTTTAATGGCCGTTGCGGTATTAGAAGGAAAAGTATTGGGTCTTGGGTAAATCAGATTGTGTTGGTAACGGGGATAAATCACAATACTCCCCTTAGCAACAAGATGTTTAATCCATTTACCATAAGCCATGGGATTATAGGCACCATACCCGTGGAGGAAAACCACTACCTCTGCTGAATCAGGTTGCGGATCGGCTGGCTCAAACAGCCAGAATCCATCGGCTTTGGTGGCATGGTCAAAAAAACGAACAGACTGGTGAAGATAGGCTGATCCGCCCGGACCATCCTGTGGTTGGCGGGGAAATGGTTGAGCACCAGCAAATGTTCCTTTCAATGTAATAACTGACATAATAACTGCAATTCTGTAATTCAGCATACCGCTTTGAAATAAAATAATAGCTTTTTTCCTGAAAACGAAAATCATCTCCGCTTTTGGAAACCTGGTTTCCTACCCAACAACGATGACTAGTAACCTTAAGAATGGTGTTTTTGTTATTAATGAGGCAAATAAAAAATTATTTTTAAAAAAACATACCTATTTTTAAACATTTTTTTTCAACACTAATATTTTGACTTCAAGGCCTATAATCTGTCGTTCAGGAATACAAAAGCGTTGTTTACCACAAAATAGGAGTAATCCTGCTTTCCATAAATCAATTATTTTTTTCAACAAATTCATAATAATGTACTTTACACCTAAGTAAACCCGCCGCATATTTGTATCATCAGTAACAAACAACAACAGCATTGAGGCAAAAAGCAAGAAGTTATTGATACACAGATTCGCAACTTTTCATGAGATTATATACGGGAAACCAGCGCGCCGCAAACGAGTGGCGCGCTTTTCTTTTGCCTTTTCGACAGGTAGCATCTTTTCCTCCCCGGCCAACATTTAAAAAGGCCATGTGATTTTAACGTCTTTTACCGTTCAACAAATCCACCCACTTTAACAGATTATGTGTATTACCAAACTTGGGGACCAACCAGTGCAGTGGTCCATTAAAAACAGATATGGTTAAAACAAACAAAAAAAGCCCGGTACTGCATTGCGCAGAACCGGGCGTATGGTCAAACCAAAAATCAATCAGTCTATTGGATGGAGGGGGGGCTTTGATTAGCCTTTAGGCAAACCAGTACCGCCAGCTGGTACACTTTCCTGAACAGGAGCAGATTTCACTTCACCTTTGATGGTCAGTGTGTGTGTATCAGGAGTTTCGTTGGTGGTCAAAGTAACTGTTTTAGTAAACATACCTTCGCGATTGGTATCGTAGTTTACTTCGATAACAGAAGTTTCGCCGGGCATAACTGGTTCTTTCGCATAAGTTGGAACGGTACAGCCGCATGAACCTTTAGCCGATTTGATGATCAAAGGCTCATTACCTGTGTTCGTGAAGCTGAACTTACGAACGCGGTCACTGCCTTTCTCGATTTTACCGTAATCGATAGTAGTTGTTTGGAAAGACATAACTGGACCAGTTGCGGTTTGTGCATTTACATAAACGAAAGATGCGATAACCAGAACGAAAGCAGAGATCAGTTGTTTCATTGTAAAATGAATATTAATGTTGTGAGAGAAATGAGTGAGTTCTTTATTTATTGTCCTGAAGACGATACAAAGGTAAAAGGGTAACACACGATGTCTATATAACAGGCTGTTAATGATACCCTAAAGAATGCAAACAGGTTAACGTGCCGACGCAAACAGTTGATCCACAATACGTTCTAAAAAACGTTTCTCCGCTGTTACGATATCAATATCGCCCTGAAGCTG
>JBILHQ010000391.1:0-2983 GCA_044350415.1 Saprospiraceae bacterium
TGTGCAAAATTAATTTTTTTCTAACGTTTGACACGCATGTTTAGTCAAACTATGGTTAAAGTTCCTCCCTCATGCTTGTATTTCTCCCGAAAAAAACCCGTCATTTGTTTAGAAAGCTTGGTCCCAGGCAAATAACAAACAGCACTAATAAAATCAAAATTTATGTCTATTGCCTCATTCAGTATTCCGGCGGCCCATCGTATTTGGGCCCTCATTTATGTAGCGGGTGAAAGTTCGTGCCGGAGTGTGCAGTATATTATCAGGCCCCATTTTCATGCGCAAATGGAATGGATCAATTATACGTTGGGAGTGGCACCCAATTTACTGGCAGGGATATATGTTCCTGCCTGTTTTACATTTTTAATGCCTTATCTGACAGCGCAGAACCATACACAGCGCGACTATAATCCACAGCGATATATGTGGCCCGCTTGTGCTTTTGCCCTGAGCGGCTTATTGGGTTGGGAGTTTTTGCAACCATTTACACGTCATTTTGTTTTCGACCCGCATGATGTGCTCTGGACATTCATCGGTGTCGGCACTTACATGATGATTACCCAATGGAGAACATCAGGGGTTATTTTACCCGCCAATCGCATAGCAAACACTACATGTTAAATTCGCGTAACCTGCTTCTTGGAGGCTATGGACTGCTGATTGCAGCCAGTATTTTTTTTGTAACCCGTCTCCAGTTTACGTTCGACTTTGAACAGTTTTTTCCGCAAGGCGACCCCGATTGGGCATTTTTTAAATCATTCATCGAGGAGTTCGAAAACGATGACAACTTTCTGCTTATCGCCGTTGACCGGAAGGATGGTGTGTTTGACAGCACTTTTCTGACAGATTTCCATGATCTTTCTGTTAAATCAGGTAACCTGCCCTACGTGACGTCTTCCACGTCGCTTACCAAATTACAGTACCCGGTCAAAACACCATTCGGGATCACTACTATACCCATAATTCATATAGACAACCCGACTTTTTATGCCACTGACCGGGAAAAAGTATTACAGGACAAGCGGTTTGTGAATAACCTGATTTCGCCCGATGGCCAGGCCCTGACGATCGTTTTAAAATGCGTCAATAAATCCACCCAGGAACAGGCCGAAACACTGGTGGGAGCCTTGGATAGCCTCCTGAAAACTTACCATTTTGAGGATACACATATCCTTGGAAGGGCGTATTTTCAGAAAGAATTAGTGTGGATGCAACGCAGGGAAGTAGCCGTTTCCACCATTATCGCGGCGATACTTACGGCCTTAATTATCTTTTTTATTACCCGGCGCTGGGCGACTGTTTTTATCACCATGTCGGGCATAGGACTTGCATTGCTATTTTTTGTTGGGCTCTTGAGCGGGCTGGGGCGACAACTGAATGCATTATCAGCCCTTTATCCAGTGTTAATTTGTATTGTAGGAGTAGCCGACACAATTCATATTATCTCCAAATATATTGATGAACTCGACAAGGGCCATGACCGCCATCAGGCAATCCGAACAACGATGCGGGAAATTGGATTGGCCACTTTTATGACCTGTATCACCACAGCCATTGGTTTTGCTTCCCTGATGACCAACCGGACAGTACCGATTCAGGAATTTGGTCTCAATGCTGCTTTAGGCGTAGTGGTGGCGTTTTTTGTGATTTATGGCTGGTTGTGGGCATTACTTCCGCGCTTTTCTAAAGATGATTTGATCAAAATCACACCAGAATACCAATTTTGGGGGAAATTCATGGATAAAATTGTGGTTTTTACCAAAAACTACGCCCGGCAAATCGCCTTAGGCACTTTGGCGCTTGGACTGGTTTGCCTATGGGGTATTTCCAAAATAAATACCAATTATCGCCTCAAAGAGAACTTGCCCAGAGGACAAAAAATAACCGCCGATTTTTTGTATTTTGAAAAAAAATTCTCTGGTTTTAGACCCGTTGAATTTGCAGTTTTTGCCCAGAACGGCCGTAAAGCCACCGACTTTGAAGTGCTCCGGGAAATGGACAAACTTGAGACGCATTTGCGCACTTATGGGCCTGTAAAAACAGTCACGTCCATCAATGATCTTTACAGGAGCCTGCATGCGATGAATTATGGCAACCGACCGGAAGAATATCGACTGCCCGACAGTCTGGAGGAGTTTCTGCCACTCCAGCGACTGGCAGATAAAGTGCCGGGCGCTGCCACCGAGGTATTGCTGAGCAAAGACCAAACCAAGGCCCGGATCGCTGTGAGGATGCTGGATATCGGCCGCGATACCGTGGTCATGTATCAGGAGCAAATGGAAAAATGGTGGCGCGCCAATACTGATTCATCTATCGTCAAATTCCGGATTACCGGCACAGGGTTGGTATTGGACAAAAACTCCATGTACATCCGGGATAACATGCTCATGGGACTCATTCCATCAGTGCTGATCGTGGCATTACTGATGGCATTTTTGTTTATGGATTGGCGGTTAGTATTTATTTTCACTATCCCCAATGTATTTCCCCTAGTCTTTGCTGGTGCCTTGGTTGGGTTTCTCCATATCCCGCTGGAAGCTGGTATTGCAACGGTATTCAGCATCGTTTTTGGTATAGCCACCGACGATACGATACATTTTTTAAGTACCTTTAAATTGTGCAGGAAAAAAGGCATGAAAGTGGAAGAGGCACTACAAACCACCATGGCCGAAACCGGCAAGGCCATGTGTCTGAGCAGTATTATTTTGTTTTTTAGTTTTCTGGTATTGCTGTTCTCAATTCACCCCCCATCCGTGATCGTGGGCATTCTGATCAGTATTACTTTAGTGGGAGCGGTGTTCTGCGATTTACTGCTGGTGCCATTGATGGTGCGTTGGATGATAAAAGATTAGGTGCCCAGAAACCTAAAAACAAACACCTATCTTTGTGCCTGTGAAACTCCCGTTACTTTTTGCCCGCCGGTACCTTTTTGCCCGCCGGTCCACTAATGCTATCAATATTATTACCGGTATTTCGGTGGGCGGTA
>JBILHQ010000235.1:0-9146 GCA_044350415.1 Saprospiraceae bacterium
CAGTTGTAAGCTTCACATGCGCTGACCTCGGCACTCAACTTGTTGAGCTGTGGTCAATTGACAAAGGCGGTAACGCAGACTTCTGCGAAACTTATGTATTGATTCAGGATAATGCGGGCGTATGCGGACCAGTTGCTGGTATGGCATCTGTTGCAGGTGCACTGAAAAACGAAAATACAGAAGGTGTTGAAAACGCAACTATCGAGCTTAACAGCGTTTCTAACGGTACACCAAACCTTACTACACAGTTCTCTAACATCAGCGGAACTTTCGCATTCTCTAATGCATTGCCAATCGCTGCTAATGCAACTATTACCCCAACAATGGAACTTGATCCATTGAATGGTGTAAATACTTGGGACTTAGTGTTGATCAGCCGTCATATCCTCGGACTTGAGCCGTTGAATACACCATACAAACTGATCGCTGCTGACGCGAACAAATCTGGTACTGTCACCACGTTTGACATCGTTGAGGTTCGTAAGTTGATCCTTGGTACATACACGCAATTGCCAAGCAACAGCAGCTGGCGCTTCATTGATAAATCACAAGTATTCGGTAATAACCAAAATCCGTTTGCTGATGTAATCAAAGAAAACCTCCAATATGCTAATGTTCAGGCTAACATGACGAACAGCGACTTCGTTGCTGCTAAAATCGGCGACGTTGACAACACTGCTACACCAAACCAATTAGTGGCAAGCGACGATCGCAGCGCAGGTACCCTGTTCTTCGACATTGCTGACCGCAAAGTTGCTGCTGGTGAAGAGTTCACTGTTAACTTCAATGCTGCTGAGAAAAATGGTGGTTACCAGTTCACAATGAACCTCAACAACCTCGAAGTGGTTGACGTTACTCCTGGTACTAACATGACTACCGATAATTTCGCGGTATTCGCTAACGCTATCACTACATCTGTAGATGCAAACGCTGGCGCATTCTCTGTGAAATTCCGTGCAGTAAATGCAGGTGAGATCAGCCAAATGATCGGCTTATCCAGCCGTATCACTAAAGCAGAATCTTACAATGTAGATGGTGCTCGTCAGGAAGTTGCTTTCCGTTTCAACGGTCAGAATGGCACAGTAGTTGGTGCAGGTTTCGAACTGTTCCAAAACACACCAAACCCGGTTAAAAACGCTACTTCAATTGCGTTCAACCTGCCGGCTGCTGGTGAGGCTACTTTGACCATCACTAACGTTGAAGGACGCGTAATCAAAATGGTTACAGGCGACTTCGCAAAAGGTCTTAACACAGTATCTGTTAACCGTACTGACCTGGAAACAGGTATCCTGTTCTACCAAGTGAAGAGCGGTAATTTCAGTGCAGTTAAGAAAATGATTGTTGCAGAATAATTATTATCTTATAGTTAACTGATTTAATATATTGGGTGAGTGGCTTTCGGGCTGCTCACCCAATTTTTTGGTGCGCCCAGAAAGATCGCTATAATGCAGTACAAAGCGCAACGAAGCGTATTGGCCAAAGGCGTAGCTGTCCACGAGTGTGGCTTCAGAAGAAATCTGGCTTAATGCTTATTAAGCTTTCATCAATAACCTGGATACGATTATGAAACGCAGGAGAGCATGAAAAAACGAAGCTAATGGTAGCCCGCCACTAAACTGATAAAAATACCACTTCCACCACGTCTTCCTTTTTCAGGCCCAATAAAGTAGCGGCCTTCCCAAAGTTTACAGCAATTTCCAATAATCCGGCACTGTTAAACAGGCAGAGCGTTTCGCCAACCGGCACATCGCCATAGTTGGAAGAAAGTGTGGTGATAGGATCATTTCTTTTAAAATACAAAGAAAAACTACGGCCTTTGGACGCTTCTGCGAACATTTGCTGATCGATATTGAGCACAACATTTTCAAAATGGTCAATATGGATAACGGTGCCTCTGATCTGATCGCGGTTGATGACTGGCCGCAGGCCGATTTTTTCCACTGCCGGAGCAATAGCTGGCTCGCCTAATGCTTCCATGGATTGGCCCGAAACAAGATGTCCTACGGCATCAGAAAAAACTTGTTTTACGGCAAAGTGCGCTGATGTATCGGTATTAACCAACAAGCGGGCGTCTTCTGGCTTTATTTCTCCCAAAATGAGTGATAGTAATCCATTGTCGGGCGCTAAAAAGTAGTGTCCTGCACGTTTGACTGCAATAAATCGGGGTTCTTGATCATACACACAATTAACTGCCAGTAAATGAATGGTACCTTCGGGATATTCAAGCCAGGAATTTCGGGAAACCAGCGCCGCCTGCACAATTTCAAATGGCTCAATCGAATGAGAAATGTCTACTAATTGGGCAGCGCCACCGGCAGCCTTCAGCAAGGCTCCTTTCAGGGCTCCAGTGTACCAGTCTTTATTGCCTAAATCGCTGATGAGTGTTACTATTTGCATATTTCGTAAGGTTCACGGAAACTTTACAGTGCGGCCGCGTGTTTCAGGAATAATTACTTACTTTTGTCAGGACAAAGATAGCCTGTCCAAAGCAGGTGAACATCATTTTCTATATAATAACTCTTTAATTAAGACGCACTTTTGAGCGAAATCATTCTTACAATTGACGGCGTCGACCCGTTAGCATTGTATGGCGAAAATAACGCCAAATTAAACCTTCTTAGAAAAGCCTTTCCTGATACCACGATTACGTCGCGGGGGAATAGCCTGAAAATTGCGGGCGAGAAGAAAGATACCCAAGCTGCTAAATCCCGATTAGAGCAAATGGTGCGCTATTTACGTGAGCACCAGGAATTACCAATTCAAACGGTAGAAGATCTCATGGGGGGCGAAAATCCTTTTGAGGTCCGAATTCCTGTTTCAGGTGATAACTCTAATACAATATTACATGGCAGGGAAGGTCGCCCGATCAAGGCCAAAACCCGGAATCAGAAGCGGCTGGTTGAATCCTGCGATGTAAATGATATTGTATTTGCTGTCGGTCCCGCTGGTACAGGTAAAACTTATACCGCAGTTGCTATTGCTGTCAGGGCGTTGAAAAATAAATTAGTTAAGAAAATTGTCCTTACCAGACCAGCAGTGGAAGCAGGCGAAAAACTCGGCTTTTTGCCCGGGGATTTAAAAGAAAAAGTCGATCCCTACCTGCGTCCGTTGTATGATGCGCTCGATGATATGTTGCCCATGGACAAGCTTCAGTTTTTTATGGACAACCGCATCATTGAAATTGCCCCTCTGGCGTTTATGCGCGGCCGTACCCTCGACAACGCTTATGTAATCCTTGATGAAGCTCAAAATGCTTCACCATTGCAACTCAAAATGTTCCTGACCCGCCTGGGGCCCAGTGCAAAATGTATTATTACCGGTGATCTTTCTCAGATCGATCTCCCGGGCCATCAGCGCTCCGGATTGAAGCAGGCCATGGATATTCTGGAAGGAGTCGAGGGCATTGCCGTGATGACGCTCACCACTGAAGATGTGGTGCGCCATCGCCTGGTAAAGGATATCATCAAAGCTTATGATAAAATCGAATCGGAAGAACGGCACCGCAGGGAGCTGAAAAAGCGCGAAGGCTGGGACGGAGGGCTTCAGTCCGCCGAAAAAGAAGAAAAAGAACCCTTAAAGGACCCCACAGAAGTCCCTCCAGCTCCAGCGGCGGACTAAAGTCCAATGCACCAGCGTACTGTTACTTTTGTTCGTATCCGGCATATAAGTTCAGCTCGGTATCATTTTTTGATCCTTATTCATAAAAAAAGCCATCTCTGATTAACATCAGAAGTGGCTTTTTTATAATCTGAAAAACTATTACACCACAATATTCACAATCTTTCCCGGCACTACAATACACTTCTTGACCACCGCTCCAGCCAGATTTCGCTGCACAAATTCCTGCTCCATTACCACCTTTTCGATTGCTGCATTAGAAAGCGATTTGGCGACTTCCACATTGCCCCGGTGTTTACCGTTAATTTGCACTGGATAAATGATGGTATCTTTTTGTAGATAAGTTTCGTTCAGCTCCGGCCACGTAGCGTCGCAAACCGTTGTATCGTGTCCGAACTGTTGCCATAGCTCTTCAGCGATATGGGGAGCAAGTGGAGCAATGAGCACTACAGCTGGTTCCAGAATGGCCCGTTTGTGACATTTTAAGGCCCGTAATTCGTTGGTGAGAATCATAAAATGGCTCACACAGGTATTGAGTGAAAAGCGCTCAATATCGTCGGTCACTTTTTTAATACAAAGGTGCAGTTGAAACAACTCATCCTTGGTGGGGGCTTCGTCAATGACTACCCAGCCATTTTCTGCATAGAACAATTCCCAGAATTTGCGGAGGAATCCTGCCACACCTGATATTCCATTGGTATTCCAGGGTTTTGCCACTTCAATTGGCCCCAGGAACATTTCGTACATTCGGTAGCAGTCTGCGCCATATCGCTCTACAACATCGTCAGGATTGACCACATTGAATTTAGATTTCGACATTTTTTCCACCTCATGGCTGCAATGGAATTTGCCATCGCCATCCAGTTTAAAAGCGGCCTTATTGAACATCTGGTATTTACCCGTTTTTTCAATATCGAGCGTATCATTTTCCACAATATTCACATCCACATGGATTTGTGAGAATGCTTCATCACTATATTTATGGATGAGATTGTGCGAAATAAAAAGGGTTTCTGATTGAGGAGCACTTTCATTAAAGAAAAAGTGTTCCCGGCTTTGCAGGGCAGCAGTGATTTTTGCGGCTATTAAAGACGGGTTATTAATATCGTCTGCTAACTCTTCATTGCTCAGAATCAGAAGGCGTTTGTTGTCGGTAGTTGCTGTCTGCCGCACACGTTCCATCTTTTCTTCCTGTCTCCGGGAAGTCACTTCAATTACCAGATCATTGGTGCCAAATGCGAAATCGTAGTTCATTTCTTCCTGGTGCCCGGGTCCGCTGATAGCGATTGGTTCCATGTCAGCAAAGAACGGTTGCAGCACTTTTATCCAAAGGTATTCTTCGTAAAAACGTTCTTTTGCCCTGAATACAAAATTGGAACGACCTTGGATCATCCCTTGATTAACTAGTTTTTTGGCGAATTCCCTTTCCGGCACTATACCTAAGTCGTACATAAAGTGATTCCAAAAACGGCTGTACAACAGGTGTCCTACAGCATGTTCGGATCCGCCGATGTAAAAGTCGACTTGCCTCCAGTAGTCTAATGCCGCTTTACTACAAAACTCCTGCTTATTATTGGGGTCCATGTACCGGTAAAAATACCAGGATGACCCAGCCCAACCGGGCATAGTATTGAGCTCATACTCATATACCTCACCATCGGCAGCTTTGTAGCGCCAGTTTTCGGCGCGGCCTAGTGGTGGCTCGCCTGTTTCTGTAGGCAAATATTTGTCTACGGCCGGGAGTTGAAGCGGCAATTCCTGTTCGCTCAACATATACGGCACTTCGTTTTTCCAGTACGCAGGAACCGGTTCGCCCCAGTAACGCTGGCGACTGAAAATAGCATTGCGGAGTTTATATTGCACCTTGCCAGCACCAAGTTGGCGTTCTTCAAGCCAATGGATAAGTGCCGGGGTGGCTACCTCATAAGTCATCCCATTGATAATACCCGAATTGATATACCGGCCTTCTTTAGTAGCATCGGCCTCCACGGAGGTGTCTTTTTGTGCGTCGAGGATGGGAATGATGGGCAGTTTAAACTGCTGGGCAAAATTCCAGTCGCGCTGATCGCCCGAAGGAACGGCCATGACCGCACCTGTTCCGTAACCTGCGAGGACATAGTCAGCGATATAAACGGGTATTTTTGCTCCATTAAACGGATTGATGGCGTATGACCCCGTAAATGCACCACTTACTTTTTTGCCTTCAGCCATACGCTCCACATCAGTTCGACTGCCAGCCCATTTAACGTAACTGTCGATTTCTGTTTTTTGAGCGTCTGTTGTGATAGCAGATACCAGATCGTGCTCAGGGGCTAAAACCATAAAGCTAACACCGTAAACAGTGTCCACCCTTGTCGTAAAGACCTCAATAATAGCACCCGGATGACCATCCACGCCAAAACGAATAGATGCTCCCTGCGACCTGCCAATCCAGTACCGTTGCTGCTCCTTAATAGAATCGGGCCAGTCCAGATGATCCAGTCCTTCCAGCAAACGGTCGGCATACGCGATGATGCGCATACTCCATTGTTTCATTCTTTTACGTTCGACCGGGAATCCACCGCGTTCGCTCACGCCATCCTTTATTTCGTCATTGGAGAGAACTGAACCGAGTCCGGGGCACCAGTTGACAAAGGATTCTCCCGGAAATGTGAGCCGGTAACGCAGGAGCATTAATTGTTGTGTCGGCTCATTCATTGCCGTCCACGCTGCGGCCGTGAATTGCGGTGTTTCATCATCGCAAACGGCATTAACACCCGCATTTCCATTTTTTTCAAAATGCTGTATCAGTGCCGCAACAGGCAATGCTTTTTGGGCATCCTTGTCAAAATAATGGTCAAACAACCGGATAAAAATCCATTGTGTCCACTTATAATATGCGGGATCACTCGTGCGCACCTCCCGGCTCCAGTCGAAAGACAGCGCTAGGTTTTCCAACTGTTCCCGGTAGCGGGTAATATTTGTTGCTGTACTGTCGGCGGGATGGACACCAGTTTGAATGGCATATTGTTCTGCCGGAAGACCGAAAGAATCGTACCCCATGGGGTGCAGCACATTGTATCCCTGCAGGCGTTTGAAACGCGCTACAATATCAGAAGCAATATATCCCAACGGGTGTCCCACATGAAGACCCGCTCCGGAAGGATAAGGGAACATGTCGAGAATATAATATTTGGGCTTACTACTTTGATTTGACACGGTATAGGTGCCGTTATCCTGCCACCATTTGAGCCACTTTTTTTCGATCGAACGCGGTGAATATTCCATAGTTGTTGTTAAGTCGTTTTGTCGTTTAGTCAGTTAGTCCCAGGTCCGTAGAATAGACATGGGACTAACTGACTAAATTTCCAAGCATTGCTTCGAAGATCAGGCGACCATCGGTATTGCCCAGATCGGTTTCTGCTGCGCGTTCGGGATGAGGCATCATCCCGAAAACATTGCGGGTGGTATTGCAAATCCCTGCAATAGAACGCTCTGTACCGTTAGGGTTGGCTTCCGGGGTTACGGCACCATCGGGGGTGCAGTATCGGAAAAGTACCTGGTCATTCGCTTCGAGCGCATCGAGCGTTGCCGCATCGGCATAATACCGGCCTTCTGCGTGTGCGATCGGTATTTTTAAAGCCTGTGTCAGGTCAAGGGAGGAAGTGATGAGCGAATCGTTGGTCTCTGGTTTCAACCAAACGTTTTTACAAATAAACTGTTGATTGGCATTGCGGAGCAATACACCGGGCAACAGTCCAGCTTCACAAAGGATCTGGAAACCATTACAAACCCCCCAAACGTAACCTCCCTTTGCTGCAAATGCCTTAACAGCCTGCATCACCGGAGAAAACTGTGCAATCGCTCCAGCGCGCACATAGTCACCATAAGAGAATCCGCCAGGTAATACCACACAATCACGGGTGGTAAATCCTGCAGGTAAACTGGCTTCTTTGTGCCAGAGTTTAACAACTTCACAACCCATTACGGTACCTAAAGCGTAGACCATATCGTCGTCGCAATTGGAACCGGGAAAAACGATTACTGCAAATTTCATATCTTTTTTAGAAAGTGCAAAGATTCCAAAAAAAGCGGAAAAAAACAAAGGATTTATTGTCTCGCGGACGTAAAAACCTTGAAGTTAGCGATTTTAAGTTCAAAAAAATCCCAGACGTGCGCTGATTACCAGGCTTTCGTCTGGTGGGGATACCTGATCACATACGATTCTTTGATCAATCGGGTCATCCGGTCGCGGAGTTCTTCCAGCCCTTCTTTGGTGTGTGCAGAAATGAATACATTTTCTCCAAATGCATGGAGTAAATTTTCTTTCAACTCCGCTTCGATATTTTCTTTGGTGGCGGTATCCAATAAATCATCGAAATAAGTGGTGCGGTAAAGGTCTATTTTATTAAAAATCATCAGCGTCGGTTTTTCATTTGCCCCAAGTTCTAACAACGTTTTTTGTACCGTGCGCACATGATCTTCATATTGCGGATGCGCTACATCCACCACATGGAGCAGAATATCGCTTTCCCGCACTTCATCAAGGGTGCTTTTGAAGCTTTCCACGAGGTGGTGGGGCAGTTTTCGGATAAACCCGACTGTATCAGACAGCAAGAAAGGCATTTGTCCCCATACGACTTTGCGTACGGTAGTATCGAGGGTAGCGAAGAGCTTGTTTTCGGCCAGTACTTCACTTTTGCTGATCAGATTCATGAGCGTGCTTTTGCCCACATTGGTATACCCAACGAGCGCCACGCGAATCAGTTCACCCCGGGTTTTGCGCTGGGTTTGTGATTGTCGGTCGATATCTTTGAGTTTGTCTTCTAAAGTTTTTACCCGGTATTGCACCAAACGGCGGTCAGTTTCGATTTGGGTTTCACCTGGCCCCCGCATACCAATACCACCGCCCTGGCGCTCTAAGTGCGTCCAGAGACCGCGTAACCGGGGCAGCAGATACTTCATCTGGGCTAGTTCAACCTGGGCCTTTGCCTGTCCTGATTGGGCACGGGCTGCGAAAATATCGAGAATCAGCGTCGATCGGTCGACGATTTTCACCTTCAAGGCTTCTTCAAGGTGGTTGGTTTGTTTGCCCGACAAGTCATCATCAAAAATGACCATATTGACATTTTCGTGCCTTTCAATGTATTGCCGGATTTCTTCCACTTTACCCTTGCCAACAAACGTGGTATGCTCGGGATGGGGAAGACGTTGCGTAAAGCGTTTCAAACTCGTGGCACCAGCCGTGGTGGCCAGAAATTCCAGTTCATCGAGATACTCATGCGCCTGGGTTTCTGTGACATTGGGGGTAATAAGACCCACCAATACCGCAAATTCCGGTTCTTTTTTGAGGCTGACGCCTTTTTCGCCTAGTGTCCACTCTTTTGCCATAATTTAATCAAAATCAATCTCTGTGTTATCGCCGATGTTCAGGCTGAGATTCATACCCCGGATACTGGCGTCGCTTCCAATAACGGAATGCCGCAATACAACATCTTCGAGTGCTGCAAAGTTCCCGATAATGCTGTCTTTGACGATGGTATGGTTCA
>JBILHQ010000392.1:0-2972 GCA_044350415.1 Saprospiraceae bacterium
AATTTAGAGACAATGGGTTTTACGGTACTTCGGTTTAGTGACCAGGCTGTGATGCAATATCTGACAGCCGTAAATGAAATTATTACCGGCTGGATTCTGGAAAACAAAAAGTCAGGTGAAAATAACCTAAAATTGCCGTCAGAAAAATAATGAAATGACCGTTATGGTGCGCACGATCGAGGTCCCCCTTTGAAGGGGGTTAGGGGGATGACTCGCCCCGTATTTTGAAGTAAGTTATTCATTAACAATGCTTTATTGAACTATTCATCCCCCTAACCCCCTTCAAAGGGGGAACCCGATCGTGCGAACTTTAATGTTTAGTTTCATTAATTTTCTGATACTTGAGCAGTACTAATGTATGATTGGAGTTATGGGAAAGATATGGGTAATCGTTTTTTATGTGTAAAGAATTAAATCTGATTATTGAAGTTGATGGCTTCACACATGATTTTAAAGATGCTGCGGAAAAGGATTTAATCCGTCAACGTAATTTAGAGACAATGGGTTTCACGGTACTTCGGTTTAGTGACCAGGCTGTGATGCAATATCTGACAGCCGTAAATGAAATTATTACCGGCTGGATTCTGGAAAACAAAAAGTCAGGTGAAAATAACCCAAAATTGCCGTCAGAAAAATAATGAAATGACCGTTATGGTGCGCACGATCGAGGTCCCCCTTTGAAGGGGGTTAGGGGGATGACTCGCCCCGTATTTTGAAGTAAGTTATTCATTAACAGTGCTTTATTGAACTATTCATCCCCCTAACCCCCTTCAAAGGGGGAACCCGATCGTGCGAACTTTAATGTCTAGTTTCATTAATTTTCTGATACTTGAGCAGTACTAATGTATTTTTGCCTGAGCGTTGCCCTTCAGAATAAATATATCAACCTGATGGATATTCATTTAATCGCCGAAATTACCAGGCTTTCGCCAGCCGAAATTGATAAAACATGAGCCACCAATCCGAAGCTATTTTAGAAAATAACCTGATCAACCAATTGATCGGCCTGGGCTATGCGTCCGTAAAGATTCAAGACGGGGAGGCTTTTATGGCCAATCTCCAATCCCAGTTAGCCGCATTTAACCACACCACCTTTACCGCAAAGGAATTCGATGCCATTTTAAATCACTTAGCCAAGGGCAATGTGTTTGAAAAAGCCAAAACCCTGCGGGACCGGTTTCATCTCACCAAACAAGACGGCACTTCCTTTTATGTCCGCTTTTTTGATCATGAAGACTGGCATAACAACAAGTACCAGGTCTCCAATCAGGTGCAGCAGCAAGGATCTTATCTGAACCGGTATGATGTGACACTGTTAGTCAACGGCCTTCCGCTGGTGCAAATCGAACTCAAGCGCAGCGGCACGGAGATCAAAGAGGCCTTCAACCAAATCAACCGGTATCAGCGGCATTCGTTTTGGAGCAACCACGGTTTGTTCCAGTATGTGCAGTTTTTTGTGATCAGCAATGGCGTAAATACTAAATACTTAGCCAATAACCCGCTGCAATCTTCCCTGCAAACTTTTTACTGGGCCGATGTCAACAATAAGATTATCACCGGCCTCCCCGAATTTGCCCATGGTTTTTTAAATACCGATCATTTGGGTAAAATGATTGCCCATTATGTGGTCATGAATGAAACCTTCCGGAACATGATGGTATTGCGGCCGTATCAATATTTCGCAACAGAGGCCATTATCCATCAGGTGAAAGCCGGTAATGAGAACGGATATATCTGGCACACCACTGGTTCGGGCAAAACCCTCACCTCTTTCAAGGCCAGCCAGATCATTATGGAACTGCCCGAAGTGTATAAAGTGGTTTTTGTGGTGGACCGTAAAGACCTGGATTACCAGACCATGCAGGAGTTCAACAGTTTCAAAAAAGACAGTGTGGATGTAACGGACAACACGGCTTCATTGGTGAAACAACTGACCGACACCACCAAACTGGTGCTCACCACCATCCAGAAACTGAACAACGCCATTACCAAACACCACTACGAACACCAACTGGGGCATTTAAAAGACAAGAAAATCGTATTCATCTTCGATGAATGTCACCGGTCGCAATTTGGCGACACCCACAACAAGATTACCGCCTATTTTCAAAAAGCACAATTATTCGGGTTTACGGGCACGCCCATTTTTGCGAATAACGCCAGTAAAAATGAATTAGGCAAGCGCACCACCAAAGATTTATTTGGCCAGTGCCTGCACAAATATGTGATCACCGATGCCATCCGCGATCAGAATGTATTGCGTTTTGGCATTGAATATATTGGGAAATACAAGCAAAAAGGCAATACTTTTATTGATATCGAAGTGGAAGGCATTGACAAAGCAGCAGTATTCAATGATGAAAAGCGCATGGCCAAAATTGCGGATTTCATTATTGCCCATCACAGCCAGAAGACATTTAACAAAGATTTCTCGGCCATATTTGCGGTGAGCAGCATTGACAATGCCATCCAATATTACGATATTTTTCAAAAGAAAAAAGAAGCCGGGGAGCATGATTTACGCATTGCCACCATTTTCACTTACGGCACCAATGAAGAAGATGACGATGCGCAGGATTATTTGCCGGGCGATGAAGACTTGCCAATGGCCGCCGAACCTAAATTAGCTTATTTATCCAGTCATACGCGGGATAAATTAGAGGGATATGTTGGCGATTATAACCAGATGTACGGCACCAAATATTCCACGAAGGATAGCCAGCAGTTTGAGAGTTATTTTAAAAATATCAGCCAACGGTTAAAAGACAGAGAGAAGACCACTTTTAACACCGACAAGGAGCGTTTGGATATTTTGCTGGTGGTCAGTATGTTCCTCACGGGTTTCGATGCGAAGAAGGTAAATACCTTGTATACAGATAAGAATTTGAAACACCACGGTCTTATTCAGGCCTTTTCGAGGACCAACCGTATTTTCGGAGAGCAGAAGTCGCAGGGCAATATCATCTGTTTTC
>JBILHQ010000236.1:0-9016 GCA_044350415.1 Saprospiraceae bacterium
AGAAGTGTATCCAGTTCATCGTTGGAGTAGTTTATATCAGGTGACTTGTTGCGGCGGGAGGCGATCCGGCCAGTCCCGCAAAGTAACGGCGAAACCTGCAGGAAGGTCGTGTGGCAGACAGTTGATTTTATAACAAAAGTTTGATTTTGCTGTTAGATACTCCATGAAATATGCATTTATATTGATCGCTTTTGCATCCCTGTCTGCTTCTGCTACAGGAGGATGCTCCCAACGTTCCGGAGATGGAACCCGCCCGCTTGTGTCGCTCCACCCGGCCTCCACCAATGTTACTTTGGACAGTACCCTCAGTAAGGCAACTTTTGCCGCAGGTTGTTTCTGGTGCGAAGAAGCTGTTTTTGAAAGTGTAAAGGGTGTAAAAGAAGCCGTTTCCGGGTATGCTGGTGGCCAAAAGCAAAAGCCAACCTACGAAGAAGTGGGAGAAGGCACTACCGGACATGCTGAATCGGTAGAAGTTTATTATGATGCCACGAAAGTAACTTATCAGGACCTCCTGAAAGCCTATTTTGCATCGCTGGATCCCACGCAGGTGAACGGCCAGGGCCCCGATCACGGGACACAATACCGGTCCATTATTTTTTACCGCAATGCCGGTGAGCAAAAGGCTGCCGAAGCCTATATCCAAATGCTCAACCAATCGGGCAAATACAACAGACCTATTGCCGTGGAAGTAAAACCCTTTACGGTTTTCTGGAAAGCAGAAGATTATCACCAGGATTATGTGGTGCACCACCCCGAAAATCCGTATGTCCAGCATGAATCCTTGCCAAGATTGGCCCGTGCGCAAAAAGAAATACCGGAGTTATTGAAGAAGGAATAGTAGGAGGTATTAAGTATTAAGTATGAGATAGGTTAATGCCAACCTATTTTTCAGGCAGCAATAACCGGGATCGGGAAATGTTACCTTTCCGCAGAAAAAGCGGAAAGGTAACATTTCCCGGACACAAAGCTGGCACGCAACCCGTATCATTTTAACCGGTTATTCACATAAATACCTCCTACTTAATACCTCCTACTTAATACCTCATACTTAACACATCCTATCTCATTATGCGACGGCCGCTAAGGAAGTTTTTGCAAATGATTTTGCTGTTGAACTGTATGGCCGAAATATTATTCCCTATATCCCGGATTTTGTCAGAACCACCCTATTGAAATATAAGAACTAAGCCAACGGCATTTGAGTTGTGGCGATAAATCCTACCTTTGTCCGTATGTCCAGAAATCCTTTCTCCCGCCTGTGGCACGGCCCTGTACTCCGTGCAGAATTAACCAAAACATTTTGGCTGGCTTTGCCGCTGATGCTGGGCGAACTCAGCAGTATCCTCATGGGTCTGGCAGGCACCATGATGGTGGGCCATTTGGGTGAAACAGCCCTGGCAGCTTCGGGAATTGCCGGTGTGGTGTATGTGATGTCGATGCTGATCGTATGGGGCAGTATCCGGATGATTCCAACCCCGGTGGCAGAAGCACATGAACTGCGGGATGGCGCGCGGGTACGTACCCTGGTCACTGCCGGACTCGTGTTAGGAGTGCTACTGTTGATCGCCGCATCTACCTTATTGTGGATAGGTATCCGAAATTTTGACCTGCTGCACCAGGATCCGGAGGTAGCGGCCCTTGCCGTGGGGTATTTGAAAATAATCGTGTTCAGTATGCCGGTCCTCATTCTTTTTGCCATACTGATCAATTATCTGGACGCCTTTGAATATGTGCAGTTTACGATGTATTTATCGTTTTTCGGACTGGCATTGGATATTACCCTGAACTGGCTGTTTATTTTTGGGCATTTTGGATTACCCCGGTTGGGTATCAATGCTATTGCCATGAACACCGGTATTTCTCACGCGGTAATGACCACCGGGCTGGTATGGATGTTGTGGCGAAAAAAGGAACTCGCTTATTTCCGGGAAGCCCGTACCCAGGTGGCCGCTGTTTGGGCGCAAACCAAGGCATTTATACGCAATGGCATCCCTTCCGCCCTTCAAATAATGGTGGAATTTGCTGCTTTTGGTGCCGGCACAGTGATTATCGGGCAAATCAGCAAAACCGAACAGGCCGCCCACCAGATTGCCATCAACCTTATTTCGGTGACGTACGTCACGATTATGGGCGTTTCGACAGCCGGCATGATTCGTATCGGACAAGCATTGGCTTACAAAAGCCGGGTGCGAATATGGCTTGCGGGTATCTCTACGATTGTCCTGGCTATGCTTATTATGCTGGTCCCCACTACTGCTTTTCTGTTGTTTCCCGGCCCAATAGTTGGGTTATATATCAATGATCCTGCGGTGGTGGGTATTGCCACCACATTGGTATTTTTTGCCGGACTGTTTCAAATTGCCGATGCGGCACAGGCGTCGGGGATTTCGATGTTGCGGTCGTTGAATGATGTAAAAGTCCCTTCCCTGTTGTCTTTTGTGGCATTTTGGATCATTGGAATTCCGCTGGGATACTGGTTGGCTGTACACCAGGGCTGGAACGCCAAAGGTATTTGGGTGGGATATCTGGCGGCGCTAATGATCCAGGCGGTGTTGTTTGTCTGGCGATTTTTCGGAAATTTGCAACGCAAAGTTTTTTAAATTAGGTAGGTATACCGGGGCGATTGATAGTGAGGCGGCGACTTTGAGTCACCGCCTCACTATAAAGGGCTGGTCCAATTAATTTGGAAGAAATTGATGCAATTGTGCATTTTTCAGGTTTCCGAAGTATACTTAATCTATTGATTATGAGCACTCAGAATAACATTTAGCACCGTGCAGTATAATTATTTCATATTCAACCAATACCGCATTTCCAATACACTGCTCACCGCTTCCAGGTCACTCACCTCTTTCTCCATCGCGATCAAATGAAGAAATATTTCTTCGATTTTTTCTTGCTGGCGGAAGGTGATGTCGCCGACATTTAAGCTGCCTTCTGCAATAATCTCAGATTCAGCCGGCATGCCGGGTAAGTGTTTATTTGTTGAAATGTACTTTTCCACATCAGACAAGGACATCAATTTATAGTGAGGGTCAAACACATAATCGCACCAGCCGCCATTATCGCAGGTCTGGACTTTTATTTTATCAGTCACTATACCGTTTTTTACAGTCAACATGGCCGCAGCATAAGAAGCGGTGCCAATAGCGACTTTATCCGTTCTGGTGATACGTTCCGTGGAATTACAAAAAAGACCCGGTGTAGCCTGGTTCCATTGTCTGCATGCCAACTCTGCCCGGTTAGTAGAAAACAGGTCCATTAACTCACTCAGGCAATTATCAAAATAGGAAGCACACGCAGGAGCATCCAAATAATCGCCCCAGGGTGAACAATTGTTCGGAGTGGAAACTGGTTGTCCGTTAGTAAAAACGCAGGTTCGGTCGCCGATGGTAAGTGTAATAGTGCCAGAAAGGAGCTGTGTGCAGTTAAGCGGACTACCCGTGGCATCAATCCAGTTTTTTCTGACTATCCGAATACTGTTACTTGAAAATACAGGTACAAGATTTTTTACCGCAAAAAGGAATGTATTATTCAAATTGCCATTGCCAAAGAAGAACCCGATATTGGGCAGGTTCATACCCGCTGCACCTGGTGTATAGGCTCCTGCATCAAACTTTAATTCCAGTGCCCCATTCGTACATACCAACTGCGCCGGACAAGGAACATCGCTTCCTCCGGAAGGCGAAAGATAACTGCCGTTAATAAAAACATATTCTCTGACTATTCCATTATCCAGATTTGATACCAGACTTAACGTCAGGTTATCGCTGCTTTGATAGGGCAAGTTGGAAAAAACCAAGTCTGTCGCACCACCCTGAACAGCAACAGGAATTGCGGAATACTGCCCGTTTCTGATATCGTCGGGCTGGAAATAAAAAGTACCCTTGACTGCATTATCATTGACCAGGAAATAGTTGCTGATATTATAGCCTGGCATTACCCGTATTGCCAGTTTTCCGTCCGAAGGACTGAATGCCCGGAGATCTGGGAGTATTTGCTGTGCCAGCAATCCAAGGGGAAGGCAAAGCAGTAAAAATGGTATATATTTTTGTGTGTTGTTTTTCATAACATGCAGGTTTAATTGATATTGAAATCATTTAGTTTGGCCTGGATATTTTCCAGTTTTTTGTTCATTTCAATGAGATACAGATAACTCTCTTCAACTTTTTTCTGGTGATCAATTTTTACATTTTTGACTTCAAAACCGCCTTGTTCAACAACCTCAGCAGCTGTTATTGACCCGGGAAGATGGTGATTGGCGTTAAGAAACTTATGAATATCTTCGAGTGGCGTTAACTGGTAATCAGGCTCAAAAACATAATCGCACCAATTGCCGGATTCACAAAGTTCAATTCTCACTTTATCAGTGACAATTCCTCCTTTTACTGCCAGATTAAATCCATTTTTTATATTAGAAGTACCGATACCCACTGTCCCTAATCTGTATACAGGCTGAGTGGTTGAACATGGATCGCCTTCCCAATGCTGACATGGATTTTCCTCCGTAAAAACCGTTTCTTTGACATATTCTTTAATCAGATTTTTACAATCGGCGTTGGTAAAGGCATCACAAACCTGAGTGCCCGAAGCAATATAAAATTGACATGTCGTACTGCTCCCGCCATTTGTCGGCGTAACGGTAATATTATAACTGCCCGATCGCAGCCCGGGAATGATCACCGGACCGCTGCATTGCACACCTGTCATTTGCCCGGAAACAGGACCGCTCCAGGAAATATTATACGGTATATTGGACGGATTGGGAATGACGCCTGCCTTGCCATCAGAGGCTCCCGGTGTACATGGACTTATGGGGTAACAATTTACAGTCAGGACTACCTCAGATTGCGAAATATTCTCTTTTGGAGAAAGATTATCTCCTGTACTCACCAATAGAGACCGGACTGGAATAGTCCCCATTTGGACGATTGGATTATTATTGAGCGCGTTAATCCTGTTATTTAATCCGATCAGGTGGAGAAATATCTCTTCTATTTTCTTTTGCTGTGTAACCGTTTCCTGGTCAATAAAAAAGCCGTCGCCATTTTCAATGGTAGCCCCGGGAGTACAATCCGGCAGATGCCTGTTTTTATTCAAAAAAGCAGATAATTCCTTTAATGGCATTAACCGGAAAGTATCATCAAAAACAAAATCGCACCATTCCGTTTTACACACAAAAAGCTGCTCCGTTCTGATGCCTCCCCGTACTGCAAGTTTAAAATCGGTTGGAATAGTAGCGGTTCCAATCCCGACAGCACCACTTCTTGAAATTTCATTTTGAGTACCGCATGCACCATCCCATTGATGACAGTCCGAAGGTATTTTGATGAAATTTTCTGCAAAATCTGCCAGTTCCTGCTTGCAGTCCGTGAGTAAACCTGCACAGGCTGCTGGAATCGTCTGAGTCAATGTCCCATTGTCAAAAATGCATTTTGTGCCCGTCGGCATGGTTAATGTGCCTGTTAATGTGGGGATGGGATTGGGCGTGACCGCCGGTGTTAAGGTATACCGGTATAAACTGCAAACTGCAGGCCTGACAAAGGTCATGGACGACGGCGTTAAAAAGTCGGTCGAAACAGTAAAGTTACCGGCTGCCGGAACGGTACTAAATGCAATATAATAGTTGGGACCAAAACCCTGCCCATTATAGCACAATTGTGTATTGGAATAAGCAATTGTAGTTGGACATACATCCTGTGCCACCAGTAATTGGGTCTGTATATTGCTCCATACCACCGCCACTGCTATGATAATATTTAATTTTTTCATGATTGTTTTTACATTTTAATTTTTATCTGAGAAATACGCCGGCCATCATACAATGAAAGCCGGTATATGTAAGTGCCGGGTGGTAAGTCAGCAGTATTGTGTTTCACATTGTAGACACCAGTAGTGAGGGAGGCATACTTTTCAATATTGCGCACCTTATGGCCGGCAATATCGAAAATATCGAGAGAGGCACCCACAGGCCGTTCGGTGGCGATAGTGAAAGAAATAGCGACCGATTGATCAAATGGGTTCGGATGAATATCCATCTCCAAATTCGTCTTATTTTCCTCCGGTATCACGGGCAACTCATTCGCTGTTTGTTCCAAACTATCCTGCGTTCGTCCTTTTGCGTCGTCAGGGCGTGCGGGGCTAATACATTCAGCAATCAAAAAACGATAGTTGTCGTTATTCACCGGTGCAATAAGCACCTGACCGTCAGGGACGATTTCAATATAATCTTTGGCCATTACCTTCGCACCGGTATTCATCAGATTGGCAGTCACGCCATCACAAGGAAGGTAGCCCAAACCATAATTTATCTTTCTGATAAGTGCACCACTCGCTGTCACACATTGTTTGTCCGGAATATTATTGGTGGAGACAGATGACTGCTGTACTTCAATACCCACTTCTCCCGACTCAATGTTGCCATAAACAGGATCACTGATTAAAGAAGCCGCGCAGTAATAATTACATTCACCAGATCCATAATATTCAAAGTAGTTCTTATTACAATAAGTGCCCTTGTATAATCCGGTTCTTTCATCCAATCGAAGAGAAATATAATCCACTAACGTTGGTTTGAACGGTGTATACGCCTGACCTTGAACCGGAGGGATAACAGAGGGCGGGAGAACGGTAATTCTTACCCGCACTTTAAGCGGTGTCAGCGTAGTGAGGTAGTTGGCTAAATGAGCATCAAAAACAATTTCAAAACAATGATCTGACTGATCACCAGCACAAATAACACTTTTCGCTGTGGATATCCACATTTCCGGTGCTTGTTCTGATATTAAATAGCGTACAGAATTAAATGACTTTTCACATCCGGTTGCCGGATCTTTCACCTTCATGGTGAGGAAAGGCATAGTGGTCGCGGGAATGAATTTACCGTTAGTTGGAATACCGCTCACCCCGTTATAATAAGTTAAATTATTCGGAGTTGTGCCCGACCAGGTGATGACAGGGTTACTGATAAGAGGCGTAGTGATCCGGTTGGTATTTGGATTGCCGTAACCTTCCCAAAGTGGTTGTACGGAACCGTTGACGATGGATTTAACGCCCGGCGTATACCCATTAAATGCCCAGTTGTCCCTGATGGTCACATTACAAACCGCTTCCGCATAACACCCTGTTTGACTTTCCGTTATCCTGGCTGTGAAAGGGTATGTACCCGGAAAGTTGGCGGCCTGTTGGGTAATGTTAATACTGGCACTATTGGAAGAAGATGTTAAGGGTACCCGCTCCGGGAATGTGGGATATTTCCAGGTGCAAAAAAAGCCTGGTGGAAGCCCTTGCTGCCCCGGGATACCGGCGGTAACCGATAATGGATCGCCGTAACAGGTTGACAATGACGCAGGTAACGCAATGGCGACAGTATTGGCGTAACTGGTAACGGTGGTGGTGGCAGTGGCGGTACAACCACCGTTTAAATCGGTGACAGTTAAGGTAAAAACAGCTTGCGTATTGGCAGGAAGGGCAGCGAGCTTGGGATTGGATAAATATTTCTTATTGACTGAGCTAATATGCCCACTGCTGCTGCTCCATTCATAAAAATAATGACCGGAGCCGCCAATTGCTGCAATTTCCTGGTCTGAAGGCCCAATAATCCGATCTCCATTTGCACAGGATTTCAATCCAGTTGGCATAGAGAGCGACAAATTACGTCCGGTGACCGTGGTAGCGGCCGTAAGGGTACAGTTCTGGGTGATATCTGTCACGGTGACAGCATAAGATGCCGATACCCCGTTTGCCGGTGCCGTAATGATGGGAGCATCACCGGTGAGCCCTCCCGACCACTGGTATTGGTACATTTCGCTTCCGCCGGTCGCTAACGGATTTTCACTGTCGAAGGTCACCGCAGTATTCGCGCACAGATTATAGGCCGGTTTTAAATGAACCCGAAATGGGTTAAACGAGACAAACTTCGTTGCCACTACTTCCTGATTCGCTTTGTCCCGCACGGTCGCCTTTATCAATAATTCAGCATATTGTGTAGCAGGAAACCTCTTCAGAAATTCGGGATTAATAGCTATTTCAGTACTTTTTTCCAAAGGATTAATAAAGGCCAGGGCTGATATATCCTCCTCCGTGATAGTGCTAAATGCCTTCCAGGTACAATCATTCTGGTAAAGTTTATTGCCGTTCTGATCTAATGAAGACCACGCCCCTCCAGTGGTGTTCGCTTTTAATTTGTAATCGTGGCAAGTTCCTGAGACAGTGATTCCCTCCACACTTAAACGTGGCGGCGCAATGTAGAGTAATTTGGTTTTTTGAACCGCGCAACATTGTCCTCCAGGCCCGTTATTAATACAGGAAACCAATAAATTTCCCCAAGGTTGTTTATTTTGTGTAAGACTATTCCAGTTTGGAACCACTCCAGGAGCAGGGTTATTAGCATTCGAAGGCTCCATCAGATCAATATCATAACTGGCTGCGCTTGTTTTTAGTTGTGCAGGGGTCTGAGGAAAAATACCGAAATTGCAGTCATTCATTTCGAATTTCCAGATATACTCCTGCGGACTTCCACTACAAGCAGCAGCAGCCGGGCTTCCATACATTTGTAAGGATGCGAAATCATTCGGGCCGTCATAATCTAAAGCCGCGAATTCTATTCCGGGGTTAATGAACCCGAGAGAGCAATTATTTGCATACGGGTCGTGCGGCACTGAGCTGCATATTTCAACTGGCTGCGTCACCTGCATAGCACCATTTTGGTCCTTAACAGTCAATGTTACATTATAGGTTTGGGGATACGTTTTCAGGGGATCATAGGGGTAAGTATAAACCACAAATCCACTGGTGGCGTAGCTATAGTCGGTGACCGGAGCACTGCCGTCACCAAAATTCCAGGTGTATTCTACCGGCGATTCTAAAGAAGAATAGGGTACAATATGCGGGCTGAACTGTATCATAGAGCCTGTAGGAAACTTACCACTGCCGCAGGATGGAGCCCCTGTACCGTTTACAAAAAACTCTAATGGTTGCATTCCGGCTTTGATCTCTGTCGATAAGGCAACAATGG
>JBILHQ010000237.1:0-8997 GCA_044350415.1 Saprospiraceae bacterium
TTTGTCTCCGGGAAATAATAGTTGTCGTAACCAGCCTGTTTGATGCGGTAGGAGAGATCAATATCTTCCCCATACATGAAAAAGGCTTCGTCCAGCAAGCCTGACCGATCCAATGCCGACCTGCGCAACCACATAAAAGCTCCGGAAAGCACATCGATCTGGTGTGTTTCATCAGGGCTGAGGTGCCCCAGGTAGTATCCGTTAAAAACGGCGCTTTGGGGTAGCAGGGCGCTTAATCCGACCGTTTTACAAAAAGAAACCCAAGGGGAGGGAAAGCCCCGCTTACTTTCCGGAAGAAATTTGCCGGAACCATCCAGCATTTTTACGCCCAGAGCACCTGCATCAGGATGGGCATCCATGAAAGCCAGGCATTTGGTAAAAGTATCCTCTTCCACGAGCGTATCGGGGTTGAGCAGCAATACATATTCACCCTGACTTACTCGTATTGCCTGATTATTGGCAACCGAGAAGCCCGTGTTTTCTTTATTTTCAATGAGGTATACGCCGGGAAATTTCTCCCGTACCATTTCAGCCGATGCATCTGCGGAGTTATTATCCACCACCCAGATATCACCCTTTACGTCCTCCATGGCCCGCTGGACGGAGAGCAGTGCTTGTTCGAGAAAATGCCGAACATTGTAGTTGACAATAATAACGGAAAGGCGCAAGCCAGATTCAGTCATGAATTTTACTGCGGCTTCAAAAAAGGGTCAATTATTTTTTTCCACACCATATACCCATCTGCATTCAGGTGAATACCGTCGCTCGTAAACCGTCGATCAAGATTGCCTGCCGGGTCGGTAAGTTGAGCAGCGAGGTCAATATACGGGACAGCGAAATTGCGTGCAATTTGCTGGAGGCGATTGTTTACCTCCATGATTTCTGCATTATCAACGCCGATACTTTTCAGTTGCTTATTCACAGGCAGCACACTAATGATATACAATTGAAGAGGTCGGTTGTCTGCTCTTAAATCCTTCATTAGTTCCCGGTATTTCAATTCGATATCTGTGTACGATTGATCGAGCAGTAAATTGTTAATCCCTACACAAAGAAAGATTTTAGATGCCTGATGTCTTTTTATCTCGGGCAACCTCATGCGCACCCCTTCTACCTGATCGCCTGTAATGCCACGATTAAGCACTGGCACATCAGTTATACCGGTAAGTTCACGCCATTCGCATTGTTCAATCTGGCTATCGCCTAGAAAAATAATAGCATTTTTCGCAATGGGCAATTTTTTAAACAAGGAGGCTCTATGTGTGTAGAGGCCAGCCTCACTTTGGTTCAACCGGTAAAAAACGTATTTCAATCCACCGAGCCGGATCACCACATAACCGATGGCGCCTGCGAGCAGCGAATTGAGCAACAGCGAAAAAATAAGCGTGCGGCGCATAGTCATTATTTGGGTGAAGCCTATTTAAGCATCAGCACAGCAAGACTTGCTGTGCTGATGCTTAAATAGGCCTAAATCCCCGATGTCGCAATTACAGGAACCGGAACGTACAGTTCACCGTTGAGTACATTACGGGAAATTACTATTTTTTGCACTTCTGAAGTGCCTTCGTAAATCTGTGTAATTTTAGCATCGCGCATCAGGCGTTCCACGTGATATTCTTTTACAAAGCCATAACCGCCATGGATTTGTACAGCCTCAACAGTATGGCGCATCGCCACAGAAGAGGCGAACAATTTGGCCATAGCCGCTGCCTGATCGTAATTCGCATGCATATCTTTCAACCACGCGGCCCTGTAAACCATCAGTCTGGCAGCCTCTATCTCCGTTGCCATATCGGCCAGTTTAAATGAAATAGCCTGATGCTGGCTGATTGGTTTTCCAAATGCCTCCCGTTCTTTGGAATAAACAACAGAAAGTTCGAAAGCGCCAGCTGCTATACCCAAAGCCTGAGCCGCAATTCCAATCCGCCCGCCCGACAATGTTTTCATGGCGAATTTAAACCCGAAACCATCTTCACCGATGCGGTTTTCCTTGGGCACTTTTACATCGGTATACATAATGGTGTGGGTATCTGATGAGCGAATGCCCAGTTTGTCTTCCTTTGCACCAATAGTGATGCCTGGAGAATTTGCTTCCACAATCAGGCAATTGATACCCCTGTGCCCTTTTTCCGGGTAAGTCTGTGCGATTACCAGGTGTAAACTGGAAGTACCACCATTGGTGATCCAGTTTTTGGTACCATTGAGCAGGTAGTGATCGCCCATATCAATTGCTGTGGTGCGCTGGCTGGTGGCGTCGCTTCCTGCTTCCGGTTCAGACAGACAGAAAGAGCCAATCCATTCACCGGTAGCTAATTTAGGCAAATATTGCTTCTTTTGATCTTCCGATCCAAAAGTCTCGATACCCCAACATACGAGCGAATTATTGACCGACATGATTACCGAGCATGAATTGTCAACCTTAGAAATCTCTTCCATCGCGATCACGTATGAAAGTGAGTCCATACCACCGCCACCATATTCGGGGCTCACCATCATACCCAAAAAGCCAAGTTCGCCCATTTTGCGAACCTCCTCTTTAGGATACAACATTTTAGAGTCCCGCTCGATAACGCCGGGCTTAAGATCACTTTGAGCAAATTGACGAGCCGCCTCACGGACGGCTAAATGTTCTTCTGTAAGTTGAAACATGGTGAGGGCTGATTTCGGAAACTTTTTTAGTAGTTCCCAGGCAAATAATTAAGCGCAAAATTACGCTAATTCGCCGGTACAAGACTGGTTAGGCAGCAATTTTATATCTTTATTTCAGCAGTACTGTCAATTAACTGTCCCAACTCTTCATTTTTTTCACCAACTGGTGACTCTAACATTGATCTTCCGTCAGAATCCCATAAAGTTGTTAATTCCTGACATTTCTCTGATGCGCGACAAAGACATTACGAAAGAACAACTCATCTGCGGGATGCCCTGACCATGATAGCCAAAGTGGGCCTGGCGAATTTGAAGACGAAGATTTAGCCAAAAATGTAAATTTGGCTACAGCAACCGTTTACATTTATTTTAGTAGTAAAGAAAAACTCATTCGAAATCTGTATAGATTTATATTTCAGCGGATTCCTTTAGATCTGCTTCAGGAGCAGACACCAGAAATGGATACCTGCCCAAAAATCAAGCAAGTTTGCCTGAACTACGTAGCACAGCTAATCAAGCATCCGGAGTATACCATTTTCATTGAGCAGTTTTTCAGATCACCCTAGTTTTAGGGAAAACGATGCAGATGTACTGGACATCAGCGTTTTTATTGATCCGGTATTGCAATTAGTCTTACCGGGACAGGAGGAGAACATCCTCAAAAATACACCAGCCGACCTGCTCATTCAATTAACCCGGGGGGTGCTGGAGAAATACGCACATTACATTTCATATTCAAAAAAGAAATTATATTTAGATAAATGTCAACTTGTTTTCGATGGCATCTGGGATGGAGGTGGAATTACTTCCACGTCTCCAACAATGTCTTCACAGAAAATGCATCCTGTGGCGCATCCAGAATACGGTCGGTTTTAAACCTTACCACCTTTTTTTCACCGGCCAGCAGATCAAAATAATTGTCGGAGAAAAAACCTTCGACTGCTGTCTGAATCATTACATTTTTGGCCAGTGTATTTGATTCCAGTGTGATTTGAAACCCATCATTTACCGCAACTACTTGTACGTTGACCGACGGTCGCGACAGGCGCATATCTTTAGGAGAGGTTTGATAGAAAAGTCTCCGGTGTATGACTCCGCCTGCTTTATTGAGCAAAGTGATTTCGACAACCGCACTTTCGGGCTTGTGTTTGTCAAGTACAGTACGCAGATCGCCTTGCCAGATTATCCGGCTTGAGTCTACCGGGATTACCACATCCGGTTTGGTAACGTCACTGAGCGTTTTACCATCAAATGTCATGGCTTTTACCCGGATGGTTACCGAAGTATCCTTACTCATATCGTTGACTCCATACACTTTTAATATATTATCTTCCACGATTGGCAAAGCAGCCACAGGCGAAAATACATCACGAATATAATACTGCATGGCTTTCCAACGGCCAAAACAGTCGCGGCCCGACCAGGATGCCACTGGCCACACATCATTAAGTTGCCAGTAAAGCGTACCCATACAATAAGGCTTGTTGCGGCGGTGCGCTTCGATGGCCTTTCGCATGCCTTCGGCCTGCACGAGTTGGGATACGTATACAAAACTTTCAAAATCTTTGGGTTTATTGTATTCGCGCCGGGTGTATTCGGCGATCAGGGCATTGCCACGCGGGTGTTTTTGATGTAGCAGCATGACTTTGCTTTCCAGTTCGCGATCTTCCGGCAGCGTAAACGATTGGATGGTACGCCACTCCGGGAACGACTGAAAGCCGTATTCACTCATGAAACGCGGCACTTTCTTATCAAAAGCAGAAAAAGGCTCTTCATCGTGCCAGATGCCCCAATAATGGCTATCGCCTTCTGTAAGAGACTTGGCATTAGCGCGGCCATAGCGGGGCGAGCTTTCCCAATAGGGCACATTTCCTGTGTAATTGTAGACATAAGTGCCCAAAATATCCTTAAAAAGCGTTTTGTAGTCGCGCCAGAGTTGCGTGCGTTGCGCTTCGGTAAAGTTCATTTGCCAGCCCCAGTTATGCCAGGCTTCGTCATTTTCATTATTACCACACCACAAGGCAATACAGGGATGATTGCGCAGGCGTTCAATCTGATGCAGTGCCTCGGAGGCTTGATTTTTCAGCGCTTTCCCGCCGGGATACATGGCGCAGGCATACATAAAATCCTGCCAGACCAGTATGCCTTTCGAGTCGCACAATTGGTAAAAGGTATCCTCTTCATAGATACCGCCACCCCATACCCGCAGCATATTCATATTGGAAGCGACTACGTCGTCAATGAGTTTTCGATAGTGGGCTCCTGAAACCCGGTCCTGAAACATATCCTGTGGTATATAATTGGCACCACGGGCAAACACGGGTTTGCCGTTCAGTTTAAAGTAAAATGATTCACCGTCTTTATCCTTTTCTGTGACTAATTCAATGGTGCGGATACCCATCCGGACATCTTGTTTTTCGATAAATTTAGATCGCTTTTTTACTTCGATTCCAAAATCATACAAATGCGGTTCGCCCATTCCCACGCACCACCAGAGTTGGGGATTTTGCACATCGAACCAAATGGAATCTTCGTGCATTCCGGCCATAAACTTACGGGGTTCAATGGATTTTATTTTTCCATTTCTGGCAATCAGGTCCACTTCCATATTGGCCTCTGCCCGGTAGCGAAAACGGGCTACTATCCGTGCTTTTTCAGGCTTTAATTCAATAGTTGTAAAAAACAGGTTATCAAAGATGAATTCGTCCCAGGCGACTACCTGTGGTTTCTGCAAAATACCCGCACCCACGAAGCGCGGCCCCCAATCCCATCCATAGTGAAATTGTGCTTTTCTCGTCATGGTACGTTGTCCCCCCGGGAGCTCATATCCAAGAGCTTCCCAGTCTGCTTTGGTCTTGTTCAAGGGACTTTCAAAATAGACATGCAGGCGATTTTCCGTCAGTTTTGCACTTTTTTTCACATCAACACGCCATTCGCGAAACATATTATCTGTTTCAAGAATAAGGCTATCATTGAGATAGACATGTGCGTAGGTATCCAAGCCATTGAATACCAATTCTATATGACGCCTATTAAAGGTGGCTTCGTCCAGATCAAAAGTAGTTTGGAATTCCCAGTCCTCCTTTTCAATCCATTGCAATTTTTCCTCATTATCACGGTAATAAGGATCCTCAATCATTTTATTGGCCAGCAGTGCGGTGTGAACGGAGGATGGAATTTCTACCGGTTTCCAGGCATTGGTATGCGCCTGCCGGAATTCCCAGTCGCCTGTCGGCAGCGGTATTCTGATCGGCGTAAGTTGTTCCTGGGCATCAGCCGATAATTGGATCATACAAATGAGAGCGGGTAAAAGCGTCAGTCTGATAAACATAATGTGCAAAGGTACCAAGGCAGTTGGATATGTTGAGTTGAGAAGGAAGGATAATTCGCAATAAAAGAATATTATTTACCGTTTTCTTTCTACAAGCTTTCAGTGGTAATTTTCGTTGTGCTCGTCGAGAGCATTTAGCTAAATCTGGAAATATTATTTTTTGGCCCGAAGTTTGCTAACAATTAAGCGACAAGTTTCCACCTTCCATGAGTTCCTTTTTTTAATAAACCGATTATTATGTTTCAAAACACACTTACCGCTTTTGCTGAAGAAGGACAATTTCTTTTTTCATCTTTAGGCAACCACGTAACGCCTGTTACGTGTAATGTACACTTTGGCGTGCCCGGAGGTCAGGGCGATTGTGTACAAATCGGCATTTGCCGGGTAATCATAGACGCCGTTCCGCACGCCACTGAGCTGGCACATGAAAATCGGCATTGCAGGCAAGCAGCAGCCCGTGTCACCGTCAACCAGGATGGTGGTATCGATATGTTTTTTCCTAAAGAAGGCATCATGCCTTGTACAGAACGGGCCATTTTCCGCAACAAATGGTTTCCTGTCCCTGTGGCATATCACCTTCCGTTTGAAATGATAAACAGGCTTGAGCCAGGTATTCGCCAGGTGATTTCCGTTGGTCGTTACCCGGTAAGCCGTGTACCCAGCGGATATGTTATTTCCTTCTGAATTTGTTCGTTTTTTTGGTATAATAGGGTCCTTATGTGCTACCTTTGCGGGCTTTTGCGTCTATATGCCCGACGATACATTTTTACCAAAAAAATAAACTATTATAATGAATATTGCAGTGGTAGGCACCGGATACGTAGGTTTAGTAACCGGTACTTGTTTCGCAGAGACGGGTAACAACGTCATCTGTGTAGATAATAACGAAAAAAAAGTAAAGAGTCTTCTGGCCGGAAAAATTCCGATTTATGAACCGGGGCTGGATGTAATCTTTGACCGCAACACCAAAGAAGGTCGTTTAAAATTCACCACCGATTTGAAATCTGCTATTGCCGCGAGTCAAATCATTTTCCTGGCCCTCCCGACCCCTCCGGGAGAGGATGGCAGCGCTGACCTTTCTTATATCATGGGAGTTGCAGATCAATTAGGGGATATCATCACTGAATATAAAGTGATCGTGGATAAAAGTACTGTCCCGGTGGGTACCTCCGAGAAAGTATCTGCTATTTTGGCGAAAAAACTCCCCAAAAAAATGTTTGACGTGGTATCTAATCCTGAATTTTTACGGGAAGGTGTTGCCGTGGAGGATTTTCTGAAGCCCGACCGCGTGGTGATTGGCACCAAAAGTGAAAAGGCGCGCAAGGTAATGAAGCAGTTGTACGAACCATTTGTTCGCCAGGGCAATCCCATTTATTTTATGGATGAACGTTCCGCTGAAATGACTAAATACGCCGCTAATGCTTACCTCGCAGCCCGTATTTCGTTCATGAATGAAATCGCCAATATCTGTGAAAAAACAGGGGCGAATGTTGATATGGTGCGGATTGGAATGGGTAGTGACATGCGGATAGGCAAAAGATTCTTATTCCCCGGTATCGGCTACGGGGGCTCCTGTTTCCCCAAAGACGTGCAGGCGCTTGCCAGAACAGCCAGCGACCACTCTTACGATTTTAAAATACTGAAAGCGGTGATGAAGGTGAATACAATTCAAAAAGGCGTATTGACTAAAAAAATCCGTAAGCACTATAAAAATGAATTGGCCGGTAAAACCATCGCAGTGTGGGGACTCGCATTTAAACCCAATACGGACGATATTCGGGAAGCACCTGCATTAGTAATCATTGATGAATTGATCGCTTTAGGTGCCAATGTCAGGGCTTTCGACCCGGAAGCCATGGAAAATGTTAAAACAATTTACGGCGACCGTATCCACCTGTCTTCCGGTATGTATGAAGCCCTGGAAGGTGCCGATTGTTTGGCTATCGTGACCGAATGGAGCGAATTCAGGACACCTGATTTTGAACGCATCGGCAAGGTACTGTCGGCAAAAGTCATTTTTGATGGCCGGAATTTGTATGATACGGAACAAATAAAAGGCCACGGATTTTCTTATCAAAGTATCGGCCGGCCTAAAGTGAAGGGCAAATAAAGTCCAAACCTTCTGGACCGGTATATTAGACTACAATACAGATTTTGCCCAGAAAAAAGTGTTTTAACCTGGTACGGGTGCTGGTTTGAGTTTGTGTGCCATGGTGTCTGATAAAAAGAGGTGACCTGCTACCAGGTCACCTCTTTTCTTTATAAAACTATACCAAGTCGAAGCGGTCAAGATTCATCACCTTGGCCCACGCTGCCACAAAGTCATTTACGAACTTTTGTTGACCGTCGGCACATCCGTACACTTCAGCGATGGCTCTGAGTTCTGAGTTCGAACCGAAGATAAGATCAGCGCGGGTACCTGTCCACTTGATGGCACCAGTCGAACGATCACGGCCTTCAAATACGTCCTGCGCATCAGAAGTTGCGCTCCAGGTTGTTCCCATATCCAGCAAGTTCACGAAGAAATCGTTGGTAAGGGTCTCCGGATGCTTGGTGAATACGCCGTGTTTTGACTGGTTGAAGTTTGTGTTAAGCACGCGCATACCACCTACCAGTGCAGTCATCTCAGGTGCTGTCAGCGTCATCAGTTGCGCTTTGTCGATCAGCATTTCTTCTGCAGTTATTTTGTGTTTAGGCTTAAAATAATTTCTGAAACCGTCTCCGGCAGGCTCGAGTATAGCAAACGACTCTACATCTGTTTGTTCTTGTGTTGCATCGGCTCTTCCTGGTGTAAATGGAACGGTCAGATCATGGCCGGCATTCTTCGCAGCCTGTTCAATACCTGCACCACCAGCCAAAACAATCAAATCGGCCATGGAAATCTGCTTCCCGCCAGACTGGGCACTGTTAAACGCGGACTGGATACCCTCGAGGGTTTGCAGTACAGTTGCCAGTTGAGCAGGATTATTCACTTCCCAACCTTTTTGAGGTGCCAGGCGAATACGGGCGCCATTTGC
>JBILHQ010000044.1:0-31942 GCA_044350415.1 Saprospiraceae bacterium
TCCTCGCCTCCGAAGCAGGAAAAAACTGGACGCTCGTTTCTGACCGGAGCATTCTGCCGCAAGATGAAGGTTTTGATGGGTTTTATATGGCCCTGCTCAGGAAGGAAATTTGAGACTTGTTGCGTTTATGCTACCCATGCCGGTACAATAACAATTGATAGTAACCCCGATGGAAAAGCGGGAAGGCTGGTTACTGTAACGTAACTTCAACTACTCCCTTACCCCAACGCCACCAATTCCTTCAATTCCGCATTCGTCAACTCGCCGATCCATTTTTCGCCATTCGCCACTGTCAGATTCGCCAATTCCTTTTTGGACTGGATCATCAGGTCGATTTTTTCTTCGAAAGAGCCCTGAGTGATAAACCGGTGAACCTGCACATTGCGCTGCTGACCAATGCGATAGGCACGGTCGGTGGCCTGCGCTTCTACTGCGGGATTCCACCATAGGTCGTAATGAATGACGTTGCTGGCTGCGGTGAGGTTCAGTCCCGTTCCGCCAGCTTTGAGGGAAAGAATCAGGATTTTGGTAGCGCGGTTGTTTTGAAATTGATCGACCATCGCATCGCGGTCTTTACGCGATACGCCGCCATGCAGGAACGCTGGGGTATGTCCCGTATGTGCCCGGATGATGGGAATAAGCAAGTTGCCCATTTCCTGGTATTGGGTAAAAATCAACACCTTTTCCCCGTTGTCCATGATAGGTGTGAGCAGATCGAGCAACATTTGTGTTTTCCCTGAAAGCGCCGGATCTGCGGCCTTTGTTTTCAGGTATTGCGCCGGGTGGTTACACACTTGCTTGAGGGCGGTCAGCATTTTCAGTACGAGTCCCTGGCGCTGAATATTGGCTTCCTTTTCAAGAGCCTGGAGCGACGTGTCCACCACGCTCTGGTAAAGCGCTGCCTGCTCCTGGGTCAGAATGGCATATTGGTTCTGTTCGACTTTATCCGGCAGGTCGTTGATGATCGTTTTATCCGTTTTTACGCGCCGGAGCAAGAACGGACTCGTGATCGTTTTGAACCGTTGGAGAACTTTTTGGTTGCGTTCTGTTTCGATTGGCTGCGCAAAATCAGTGGTAAAAGCCTTCAATGTACCTAAGTAGCCTGCATTAGCAAAATCAAAAACAGAAAAATACTCGCTCATCCGGTTTTCTACCGGCGTACCCGACATGGCAATCCGGACGGGTGCGTTGATCTTTTTGACGGCTTTTGATTGTACCGTATCCATATTTTTGATATTCTGCGCTTCATCGATGACGGCAATGGCCCAGTTTTTTTTCTGTAAAGCGGCAATTTCTGTGCGCACCACGCCGTAGGTAGTCAGCAAAATGTCGGCATCATCGAGGGGATCAAGACTTCTGCCCGGACCGTGGTAGGTATGCACACACAAAGAAGGGGCGAATCGCTGTACTTCTTTATTCCAGTTGGTCAGCAACGTGGTGGGCACCACGATCAGGGCTTTTTGAACAACACCAATAGCACCATCTTCTTTCAGCCGGAGGAGCGTGGCAATTACCTGGAGTGTTTTGCCGAGGCCCATATCGTCGGCGATGAGGGAACCAAAACCGAGTCGGGTATTTTTATACATCCATTCAAATCCACGTTGCTGGTACGGCCGCAAAGTGGCGTTCAATCCGGCTGGAAGCGCCACCGCATCGGGGCGCAGCAGTTCTTCCATAAGTGCCCTAGCGGAGGCGTCCAAAGAAACCGGTGCACCGTCATACTCGCCGGCAATCGCCAGTTGAAGGAGTTTGTGGCCACTGGGAGGAACGCCATTTTGTATTTTATCCAACAGTGCAGCAATCTCTTTTTCGTCAATCAATGCATAGCCATCGGCCAAGCGGACAATGCCACGCATTTTTTTCACCATTGTCATAAATGCTTCGGGACTGAGCCGCTGGTCGCCTAAGGCCATTTCCCATTGGAAATCAATCATGGATGCAAAGGACAATAGCCCCGTTCCGGGTACTTTTCCTTTCCTGCTCAGGCGGGCACCTGCTTGCGGGCGCAAGAGTTTTTGGAGCGCTTTAGGCAACAAAACTTTGATCCCAAACAGCCGGATTACCGGAAGGGTATCAAAAAGGATGGCGACAAAAGTCTGACTATTAAAATACAGTCTTTCCTTCCCTTTGGAAGCAATAAGGCCCGATAACGCCGGAAAAAAGGTGGAGATATTGGTCAAATCCCGCAACATATCTAGGCGCATTGGTGCATACGTTTTACTGGAAAACACTTTATCCAATGGTACGGGTGGTTCAAAAGGTGTCGTTTTATCCTCGATAGATACCAACAATTCAAACCCGTCGTCAATGTCGTTTACCTCAAAAACTGGTACAAACTGCTTTTCGGTAATAAAAAACCGATTCAGCCAAAGTTGGATAGATTTAGGGTATTCGCGATGGTCAAAACGGTCAAAAACAGTAGCATCTCCGCTAAAAAACCATTCCGGAATAATGCCATTACCCCCTATTTTGCCGTGGTGCATATCTAAGTAATGGCCAATAAATAGTGCTACAGTGGCATTCAGGTAATCGTCAGGAACAGGCTCAAAACCATCTTTTCCATCGTCAAACACCACTAACCCCGGACTAATCAGGGTTTTAATCTCCCGGATCAATATCCGCACATCTTCGTTGAGCAATGCCGGAATAAAACGCACCGCGTAGGTTTTGTCGCCAGGCATCCGGAGCAATTGCGGCACAAATGCGCCCTTCCGCACCAAGGCTTCGGCCAACTGGTGAATGAGGTGCAACGAGCGCAAAGGCGGAGCACAAACTGCCAGCGCCGCAGGCGATATTTCTTCCAGCCAGGCAATCAGATCGCCGATAGTCAGCAGGTTCAACAGTGATTCATTATTGCCGTCGAGAAAAGTCGCTACTTCCAACTGGCCGGTTTTACCATTCAACAACAGGAGCACCTGTTCGACCCCGGCGCAGCGGTGATCGGTTTCACTTCTGGTATCGGCATGTTTAAGCGGACTGACTATTTTGGTCAGCACATTCGCCGCTTTTTCATAAGATGCGGAAAGTATCTTTTTAAAATCACCTTCCGGATAAAAAACCGGATTACTGTCGAGCAGCCGCAACAGGTCGGTGCGAATATTAGGTATGGTGGATAAGTCGAGACGAGCCAGGCGATCTTCATCCAAGGCCGTCAATGCCGTTTCCTCCACTGTTTTGTGTTGCAGAGCAGTGAACCTGGTAATTGGAATATCTTCCGCAGCACCTTGTGTAAAACCGGATTTTTCCAGGGCATCCACTAAACTAAAATGGTGCAGGTCAAAAACGGTAAAAGGATTTTTATCAATTTCATTGGCCACCACAAAAAGTACGGCAGCCATGTGTTTACAAGGCAATGCCCAATCAGGACAGGAACAGGAGGAACCTTTCAGATCATTAAAACTGCGGGGGAAAATAGGTATTCCAGCCTTCAGACAGGCATCATTGAGTTCAGGAGGCAATTCCCTGTTGAGTAATTTGGACAGGAACAAGGGATTATCTGTGACCAGATGTACCAATTTCTCCTGGGTTGCTGCATCAAAAACCGGGATTTGTATCCTTATTTTATAGGGCCGGGGATCGGAGCCTTGCACATTGGCGGTTATGGTATTGCCTTGTATTTCCAGGGCTTTTACCAATCCTTTGTTGGCGTATGTTTTTCCACGGGGCAGTCGGTTGCCCTCGTCGATTTGGTCCATGGTTTGCAGCCATTGCTTGCCCCACCAGGTGTTGCCATAGGTTTTTCTGGTAGCGCCTGCTGCTGCTTTGGGAGCGGGTTTCTTATTGTAACTCCAATACATACTGGTTATTTTTCGGGCAAATATAGGCAGAATTGACTTTCGGTTGGAAAGTTTTTTCACGTTGGGGATCGGTCGGAAACACCCTTACGGACTTGTAATGTCAGATACTGACTGGTGCCCTCACTCCGCCAAAAAACCACGCAACGTCCGCAAATACAATTCCGGCTGCTCAATCGAAATAGCATGTCCTGCATCAGGAATGATGACCAACTGGTGTTTCGGAAAAAGGTCGAGGTATTCGGAGATGAAGCCCCACTTTTGATTATCGCATTGTCCCCGCATGATAAAAAGTGGAATAACAGAATGATACAATTGAGGACGAGGATCAGACACTTCTGATAAACTGCGCATGGTCATTAATTGCACATAATAACCATTACCACCAGCTCTTGGGGTGGGTGCCCGGGCGGTATCACACACGATGGATTTATTGGTTTCGTTCGAAAGCACCGTTTGAAAGGCATCCATTTCGCGATCGGAGGCCAATTTGCAGCCAAAAATAGTTGCCCAAAGCGCCACCGTTTGGCTTCTTAAATTATTGACTTTGTCATTGCCCTGCCGATTACTGAACAGTGGACTTTTCAGATGTAGACTATCTGGCGAAGGCATACCTGCCAACTCCTGCCGCACAGGAAAAATGGGCCCCGGACCTGTCAGGACAAGTTTTTTTACTTTTTCCGGATGGTCGGCCACGAATAAAGTCGCCAGAATGGCGCCCCAGGATTGGCCGATCAAGATCACTTTTTCTGCACCGATGTTTTGGATTATTGCAGCCAAATCACTTTTGTGCCGGTCGACTGTGTACGCTTCGATATCGGCCAGCCGGTCAGAATGCCCACTACCAATTTGATCATATAGATAAATGTCATAACCGTCTTCGGACAGTGGCGTAAAATCCCTGATGGTCCCCTCGGAGATATATCCGCCTGGTCCTCCCGCTAAATAAATGACAGGATAGGGTTTCTTTTCACCCCTGGCAGAAATAAAAGTATAGCCAATTCTGGAGCCGGTTGATAAATCCCAGTACCGTGTCTGGCCCCTTTTTTCAAAAGGTTGGATGGCATAGTTCCTTGGCCGAAAGACAGCCCATAAAACTGCACATAACAACAACAATAAGGCGTATCTGACAATCCGGATAATGGTTGTACGCATCAATTGATTGGATGATTTATTAAGCATATGGTAGGTATAACATATAATTGCGGGCAATAAGTATTGGAGAAATCAGAAAAATGAAATTTGCACCTTTTCTCCAGCAATGTTCCCAAGAGCCGGATCGGAGATAGGTGGACATTATTTCGCATAAACCTAACACAGGCTTAACATACCCTACCCCTACCCTGTCCTACCTTTGCACAAACAAAATTTTATGGTTTCGGCATTCACAAAATATTCAGTATTCAATAAGGCAACAGATATCATTTTCTGGCTGCTCTTTTTCTCCGGATGGACCGCAACCATGGTTTATTTTTTTACCCATATCCTGGACTTTACCACCCGTTAATTGCATATATGAAACGTTCACCAGACATCGTCATTCTTTCTGACCTTCACCTTGGCACTTATGGATGTCATGCTAAAGAACTCCTTCAATATCTCAAAGATATCAAGCCTAATGTATTGATTCTCAATGGAGACATTATTGATATTTGGCAATTCAAAAAGAACTATTTCCCTAAAGAACACCTTGAGATAATCCGGCGAATTTTTAAACTAGCCAATTCAGGCACCAAAGTGTATTACCTCACGGGCAATCATGATGACCTTCTTCGAAAATTTGGGGAAATGGAATTTGGGCCCATTCAACTCCGCAATAAATTAGTCTTCCAGATAGATGGAAAAACCCACTGGGTGTTTCACGGTGATGTATTTGATGCGAGTATCAATAATGCACGGTGGTTAGCCAAATTGGGCAGCAAAGGATATGACAACCTTATCAGGATCAACAGAACAATCAATTGGCTGCGCAACCGCGTTGGAATGGGGCCGGTATCCTTCTCCGCCAAAATCAAAAAGAAAGTCAAAGGTGCTGTAAAATTCATTGGCGACTTTGAAAAAACGGCCATTGACCTGGCCGGAGAGAAAGGATATGATTATGTCATTTGCGGGCATATTCACCAGCCGCAGATGCGCGAAGCCATTGCCGAAAATGGTGTCAAGGTAACGTATATGAACAGTGGCGACTGGATAGAACACCTCACCGCACTGGAATTTGCTGATGGCAAATGGACGATGTTTACTTATATGAATGAGGCATACAGTGTGGTCAGTCCCAAATTACAAGTACATGAAAAGCAGCCTTCTGTTTATGCGCTCCGCCGCGAAGAAGTATTGCCAACAGGCACAGGTATTGCGGCATTTGATTTTTAACCAACTCCTATCGGAACTTTACCAATTACCTTTTTATGGTACACCAGGCGATTTTTAACGCGATTCATGGCAATGCGCTGATTTATAATACTTGCTGGGAGGATCCGCGTTGTGATCGCGACCTGCTGAATTTACAGCCCGACAGTAAAGTAGTAATGCTCACTTCCGCAGGCTGTAATGCCCTGGATTACCTGCTCGACAGCCCGGAATCCATAGACTGTGTGGATATGAATCCACGGCAAAATGCCTTGCTGGAACTCAAGAAAGCTTTGTTCCAGGCAGGTTCGTATTCCGATCTTTACCGTTTCTTTGGAGAAGGGAAATGCAGCAACGCCAGAGTTTTTTTTGCGGATGTGCTGACAGAACACCTGGATGATTTCGCGCGCAAATTTTGGAAACGCAACCTGAATTATTTCGACGGCAAAGGCGTACGCCAAAGTTTTTACTGGCGAGGCACTTCGGGCACTGTGGCGTTTATGGTTAAGAAATCTTTAGAAATAAATCCGGCTACCCGAAAAATTATTCATCAACTCTTCAATTGTAAAGACCTCGAACAGCAGCGCATTCTTTATTACGCACTGGAACCCCGGCTCCTGAACCAAATCATGAAAAGAGTGCTGAACAGCCATCTGGTACAAAGTATGCTGGGAGTGCCGAAAAGCCAACAGGAGTTGGCGAAAGAAAAATTTCGGGACGGGCTGACCGGTTACTTCAGAACTTGTTTCCGAAAAGTATTTACAGAAATACCCGTAGGTGATAATTATTTCTGGAAACTCTATTTCTTTGGCCAATATACGCCGGAATGTTGCCCGAATTACCTGAAAGCCGACCACTTCAGTACCATCCGCCAAAGGGTGGATCGCATTGCGACCCATACTACCACTTTGAGTAGTTTTTTAGTGCAGAACCCTGGTCAATACACCCACTTTGTGCTCCTCGACCACCAGGACTGGCTGGCCGCACACAATCGACCAGCTTTGCATGAAGAATGGGAATTAATCCTGCAAAACAGTGCCCCCGGAGCCACCATCCTTTTCCGCTCCGCTGCTGAAAACCCAGATTTTTTACCCGCATTCGTCACCGAATCAGTTCGATTTGATAGAATAAAGGCCAATATTTCTCATCAAAACGACCGGGTAGGTACGTACGCAAGCGTACATTTGGGCTATGCATGATCACATCGCTGCGCCATCGCAGCAAAAAACGATGCGCGGATATTATCGCTTTCACGCGCATATTTACGACAGTACCCGCTGGACTTTTCTTTTTGGCCGGAAAACAATTATTGACCTGTTGAAGCCATATGTCAGGGATGGTATGCACATCGCAGAAGTTGGCTGCGGCTCTGGCTTCAACCTGAAAAACATGGCGGATAATTATCCAGAGGTGCGGATTACAGGGATTGATATTTCTGCTGATATGCTTCAAAAAGCATATCAAAAAAACCGCCAATTCGGCGACCGTGTGCAGTTAAAAGAAACACTTTATACGGACAATACTTTCGCCAACAATGAAAAACCCGACATTATTCTGTTCTCTTATTGTTTGACGATGATCAATCCCGATTGGCCCAAAGTGATAGAACAGGCATGGAAAGATCTTCCTGAAGGTGGCCTTATTGCTGTTGTTGATTTCCACAACTCCCCGATCCGGTTATTTGAAAAGTGGATGGGCGTCAACCACGTAAGAATGGACGGGCATTTACTGCCTGTACTCGAAAAACAATTTAACCCGGAAAAAACATTGGTGAGAAAAGCCTATGGCGGCATTTGGCGTTATTTCTTTTTCACAGGAAAAAAGCAGAACGACCATTAACCTTTGCCTCGCCCTGCTTTTCCTGTAAAATCCACGAACAACCTACAAGTTCAATTTGCTGCTGCAAAGGTCGGTAGGCAATATGAACACATGGAATAGTTAAGATTAACTATGGGTTAAGTTGTGCCATAAATCACACCCCAAGTAAAAATTCCCACCTACAACCGCCACCCCATCGTCATCCCAATCTGAATCTGAAAGCCCCAAAACTGCTCTATGCATTGTTGTAAAAAGTCATTAGAGAAATCATAACCAGCCTTGAGATAAGATAGTCTTTGTCTTTCAGGTCAAAAATACTGTAAGTGGCCCCAGATTCATGTAAAAATCAAAACCCAGTGGTTTATACAGGGCTATACTGCTAAAGTTGAATACCAATCCCTAAGTCGTCATTTTCGGTTCAAAACTTACTTCCTGTTGGGATGGAAAAGGGGAAGATTTAGGGGTGGCCAATTTCCTTCCAATTTTTCACCAGATATTAACTACTGACCAATTCAATCGTTACGAAATAGTTAAAAGTAGTGTTACCATCTCCGCAAAGTACAATAATACAGGCAGCGAAAGCATTTTATCACCCGTTGTGCTTCGAACAACGGTATACTTGAAAATACCGACCGATGCCAATATTTAATCCAAAATCCGTTCTTTTCACATTCAAAACGTAATCACGTAATGAAAAACTTAATTTTTAGTCTGCTTGTATTATCCGTATCATTTGCCGCCTGCAAGAAAGATCCAACTTTTGACGACAAACTCGTTGGCAAGTGGGTATCCACTAATTTAAAAATCAAAGGGGTTGATGTCACCAGCACCAATACTGTTACGCTCAATATTCAATCCTCCCACGAATTCGACGCAGATGTAACCACCAAAGTGGTTATCGGTGATCCAATCGTCTCTTCCTACACCGGCGTATGGACTGCTGACGAAGTGAAAGAGGAAATCGTTCTCAAATACGACAACAATTCCGAAGAAAAATACGACATCACTTCCCTGACTGAAACTACGATGAAAGCAACAGTAGTGGTGGATAGTGAGCGCCGCGAATTCGTGTTCGAAAAAAACGTGCAATAGTTAAGAGTCAGGAGTCTCGTAGCGTATGCCCAATAAAAAAAGCGTACCGGAAATCCGGTACGCTTTTTTTATTAGTGTCTTCCCTAAGCGGACCGACGTGTGTCTCCCTGAGCGCAACGAAGGGGCGGAGGTTACATTTTCAACACTGGTGTTGACCAGAATGTACCTGATTTTTCAAACCGAAGTACATACACTCCTGCCGGCATGGTTCCCATTTCTACCTGCGCATTTTGTGCAGGGTTTTGAATAACCTTTACCACCTGACCGTTTGGATTGACCAAAGAGATCCGATCGAATGCAACTGCCGTTTGGATGGAGAGAATATTTTTAACCGGGTTAGGCGCCACAACAACCTCGTTACTGTAATCCACAATACTGGTGCCCACCATTTGTTCGATATCAGCCGTATACCGGGGCGACAACTGATAACCGGACGAATACGGAGCAGAACCGTCAAACTGACCACCTAAACCCGTCACATTAAAAGGTTCTACCGGTGGTGTTACCTGATTAAACAAATCCACATCATTGTCGATACGCATCTGGATGGTGTCAGTAGGATTCAAAGTTGAATAAACACGAACCGTAAAGCCCGGGCCAATACCTGGCGTCCATTGGGTCACATCAACATAGCGTAGATTTTTAATCTTAACCAAGCGGTTTTCTGTAGATTCATCTACTTTTTGAACTTCAGATGCACTTACAAGGATATTATTGGCTGACACTTTAATCAAAGTGTCCATATTGATCTGTGTAAGGCCATTAAATTGGGCAATGGTGCCGCGAACGGTTACTTCATCGCCTTCTGTAACCGTGTAACCAAAGGTCCCTGCTCCTTTAAAAGTTGTAATGCCTTCTGAACCGTTGTCGTTCATAATGACAAACTGGAGGCCGGCACCGGATGCTCTGGTATTAATACCGTATACTTTTCCTTTTAACTCGCAGGAGACATTCAGCGAATCCGGTAATCCAATTGGATTCACGTTATTCATTTGTCCGATGCTCCGAACCGGATAGCATTTGACATCAATTTTAACAGTCGCACTGGTACAACTGGTTGGGCCATTACAAACCTGATAAATAAACTGGTCTGGTCCGCAATACCCGGCTGTTGGCGTATATACCACTGTATTATTGGCCTGTGCCACAGCAGTACCATGTTGTGGATTTGAAATAACAGAGAACGAAGTAATCAAATTCGGAATATTGTCATTCGCCAGCACATCAATGGAGGATGGCTGTCCGGGAGGAATAGCCACAATATCTTCCTGAGCGACCAACCCTGAAATACACCCTGAAGCAGCCCCTGGATTAGCAAAAACGGTGTAAATACCAATAACCACGATTGTTTCTGTGGTTGCCTCATACCAGTTTTCCGGCAGGCTGTTATCCGCTGTTGGATCACAAAGTACAAGTGATGGCCCTGTGCCATCAGGCGCAGTAGGCCATGGAGCAACGTCATCGAAGGTCACCGAGTCAATCAGGGCAGAAGAGGCATTTCTGATTTTAATGGTTGTACCATTATTACTCAAAGCACCGGAGGTCCACTGCACAGAGGATTTGCCAAAATTATTTTGCAGGGCTGCTGCGTTCACACTAAACACCTGATAGGCTCCGGCATTCACATTCAACGTGGATAATACCGTTGAAAAAGTACCAAATTCGAGCTTCCATCCTGTCATATCAACGCCATTACTAGACGTATTCAATACTTCAATAAACTCCAGGCTATCGGTACCCGACTCTGGCGGATTATACATGATTTCGGTAATAACAATCTGACTTTGCGCTGCGACATACATCAACAAGGCAACCATTAAAGAAAAGAAGGTCTTATTCATAAATAAAACGGTTAAAAAAACGGGAATGGTGAAAAAGGAATAATCAGAGCGCAAAATAACGAAATCTTTCACCAACGACCAAGTTTAAGCCTTTTTAGAAGTGGCGCAAGTGCCCAATAACCTAAAGCAGCCAAAAAAAATATAATTCCCTTCAGCCCATCCGAAAAGAGTCATAATCAAACAATTACAAACCAAAACAAGATTCCACCTCCCGATTATCCTTAATTTAAAAAAATCTTATTACCCAAACTTAACAGTACGTTTACTTTTGCTTGTTACTTTTGCGGCGATTTGTTTTTCCAGCCATCAATCGTTTTCATGCCTGGCTGGGAAACTTCACTAACTCAATTCTATTTGTATGAGAAAAGTATCACTTTTCAGCGCAGGGAACGGATTACTCCGATTCTCCATCCTTGCTGTTGCTCTTTTATTGACAGGCATCACTGCTTTTGCACAGGTGACCTCCTCCACAATCAGCGGTATTATCACCGACAAATCAGGCGAGGGTCTGGCAGGAGCGACAGTTGTTGCTATCCACACCCCTTCCGGTTCCCGTTACGGAACCTCCTCCAATGCTTCCGGCCGTTATACCCTGCCTGCAGTACGGGTAGGTGGGCCCTTCAGTGTTACCGTTTCTTACACAGGTTATGAGCCGCAGACTATTGAAGGCGTAATGACCAATCTGGGTACTACTTCCAACGTCGATTTTCAATTGGCAGAATCTGGTATCAGCCTCGGCGAAGTAGATATTGTTGCCGATCGCAACAGTTTGTTTTCTTCCCAACGTACTGGTGCCGCTTCTACATTCGATGTAAAGCGGGTCACTTCGGTACCCGCTATCGGCAGCCGCTCGATCAGTTCCCTTACCAAGTACAATCCTAATGGTAATGGCCGTTCATTTGGTGGTCAGGACAGCCGTTTGAACAACTTTACCATCGACGGTTCCGTTTTCAATAACGGATTTGGTCTGGGTTCTGATGCTCAGGCTGGTGGCCGTACCGGTTCCACTGCGATTTCGCTCGACGCTATCCAGGAATTACAAGTCAACGTCGCGCCATTTGACGTTCGTCAAACGGGTTTTGTTGGTGCAGGTATCAACGCGGTTACCCGTTCAGGAACCAATGAATTCTCTGGTTCCGCTTATTACAACACCCGCGCAGCCAACATGTATGGCAACAAAGCACGCGATGTGAGTGTGACTGCTACCCAGTTTAATGAAAATGTAGTGGGTGCACGCATCGGTGGTCCAATCGTAAAAAACAAGGTATTCTTCTTTGTGAATGCGGAAATGGTAAAAAACACCTCGCCTGCAACCCCATGGGTAGCAGCGGGCAGTACCAATACCGGCACTGCAACACGGGTATTAAAAAGCGATCTGGAAACAGTGAGCAGCCTGTTGAAAGAAAAATTTGGTTACGAAACAGGCCCTTACGAGGCGTATAACAATGCCACAGAATCCAAAAAATTCCTCGCACGCCTCGATTTTAACCTCAGCGACCAGCACAAACTGAACCTTCGTTATACCCACCACGATTCAAAGGCTGATGTCAATATCAGCAATAGCGCATCGCTTGGCTTTGGTAACAGAACGACCAATATTAACTCGATGTCGTACCAGAATTCCGGCTACATCATCGGCGATAATACCCGGTCTATCGTTGCGGAGTTAAACTCTACCTTCAGTGATAAAATTGCCAATAGTTTCAGTGCCGGTTACGATCTTCAGAATGAGGACCGCCAATATAAAGGCGCGCTGTTCCCCACTATTGACATCCTGAAAGATAATGCCACTTATATCGCTGCAGGTTTCGACCCGTTCACGCCTGATAACTTACTGGACTACAGTACGTTCCACATCACCAACAACGTATCTTATTACGCAGGCAAACACACGATCACAGCAGGTGTCAACTACGAGAATTACAAGTCGAACAACTCGTTCTTCCCAGGTTCTAACGGTGTGTATGTTTTCAACTCTTTAGATGAGTTCAAAGCAGCAATCAATGGCGACTCTACAGGCGTGAAGCGGTTCCAGTACCGTTATTCCGCATTGGAAGGTGGTGCCGACCCATTACAGGTTTTGAAAGTATCAAAATACGACGTTTACGGTCAGGATGAATTCAAAGTAAACAAAAACTTCACTGTAACGGCTGGTGTTCGTGTCAGCTTGATTGATTTGGGAGCCACTAAATCCCTTCAGAATACAGTCCTCGCAGACTCCACTTTCCGGAATGTGGACGGTGCACCATTGAAAATCAATACCAGCACGATTCCCGAGCCACAGTTGTTGTTCGAGCCACGTCTTGGATTCAATTACAATGTAGCCGGTAAAAGCAAAACACAAATCCGCGGTGGCGCTGGTATCTTTACCGGCCGTCCTCCTTACGTATGGCTGTCTAACCAAATCGGCAACAACGGTGTTCTGACTGGTTTCATTGATGCGAGCAATACTAACACCACAAAGTACCCATTAGTAGGTGATGCCACACAATTTATCCCCGCAACACCAACACTTCCGTCTACTTTTGAAATTGCGATTACGGATGCTGCATACCGTTTCCCACAGGTGATCAAAACCAATCTCGCAATTGATCAAAAATTACCAGGTAACATTGTTGCCACTGTGGAATTCCTGTACAACCAGAACCTGAACGCTGCGTATTATTACAATGCGAACCAGGAAGCATCTACTGCCAACTTCAGCGGCCCGGATACACGTCCGCGCTTCCCGGGGTCTTTGGTGCCTTCAGCGCAATTGAACAACGCTGTACGTGTAGTGAACAATGTATCGAGTGCTGCAGTATTGGCAACCACCAATAAAGGTTATTACGCAGGTGCTACCTTCAAACTGGAATATCCGGAGAGAAAAGGTCTTTATGCAATGGCTGCTTATACTTACAGCCAAACCAAGGACCTGATGAATGCAGGTTCTATCGCATCGGGTTCCTTCACAGGCGCACGTTCGGTGAATGGCAACAACAAACTGGACCTGACCAATTCTGACCAGGATATCCCGCACCGTATTATCGGCTTGACCAGCTACAGCACTTCTTTTGGCAACAAAAATGGCGGTGCCGTACAATTTTCTTTGGGTTACGAAGGACTGCAATCCCGCAATCTTGGATTCGGTGGCTTCTCTTATACCTATAATGGCGACATGAATGGTGATGGTATCGCAGGTAACGACCTCCTTTTCGTACCAACGAATGCCGCAGACCTTACCTTTGAAGATATCAAGGACGCTAACGGCAATGTGACTACTTCGGCAGCACAGCAGGTTACCCTGTTTGATGAGTATATCAAACAGGATGCTTACCTCGACGGCCGTCGGGGTCAATACACAGAGCGCAACGGTGCTATCCTTCCTTGGTTGCACCGCTTTGACCTCGCTGTTTCCCGTGATTTCTGGATCAAAACTGGTAAAGGCCAAAAACGCAACAACCTTCAGTTCCGGGTGGATATCTTTAACGTTGGCAACCTGTTGAATTCTGATTGGGGCGTGGGCCGTCGTTTTGTTGCAACTGCTCCATTGCAATACCGGAGTGTAACTGCCGAAGGAGTGCCTGTGTACCGGGTAGCCAGCCAGTTGTTGAATACTGCAACGAAAAAAACAATTGACTACAATTCCTCCATCAATGATGTGTGGAACCTTCAGTTGGGTATTCGTTACTCGTTTAACTAGTCGGGAATTCAGCAGAATGGGTAGTGTTGATTTAATTTTTTTTCAAAAACATTAAATCAATAATTTACCAAAAATCTGTGCTATTTCCAAGTTTTGGAAGTAGCGCAGATTTTTAGTTTTAATGAAAAAGAAAATAATTATGTAATAAGACAAAGGCAATACTTTACGAATCTATAGGAGGTCTTATGGCTTTCAGGGGCACTGTTTATTACAAATGAAATCTAATCCGTCCCTATTTTGTCACTCACTCACATAATTCATTGGAAGAGAATCTCTGAAAACAACACTATTATTCAGGTTGTTTTGAGGCAATTTGAACTATAATCATTCATTATTTTTGTTCCATTAGCTTGATATTCAGGTAAAATAGTCCTGTCATCATTATAAACTAAAGACATTTCAGAGCGAATTTTTGACAGTTGACTTAAAATCAGCTCTTGTTTATTTGCTACATTAGTTACGGCGTCAATGTTATGTTTTACCAATTTAGAATAAATTAATAATTCCTTTTGGTGATCACTAATTGAGTAAGGATCCTGCATTTCAAATGGCGCTTTGAGTTTTGAATATAAAATTAGGAATCAAAAATTTGCTTTCTTCATAAAAATAATAATTAGTGGTTAAAAATTGGAATCAAATATACATGAAGACTTATTCAAATGAAATTATTCATCTACTCACCTTGGCAAATAATTAACTATTTCACATATACGATAAGAGAACTGAATGTAGCGCATTTTAGACTCCTTTAGTTTGAGTCGGTACTTTTGGTAATAATAAAATACCCAGTCCCCAATTTCATTATTAGTACAGTATCCCTTATTTTGCGCCGTTTTGCTTGAAAAATATACCTTTTTTATGAAAATTACACTCAAACTCATTATTTTACTCTTTTTGGGCGCTTCTATGACTGCCTGCGTGACCAAAAAGAAATTTAAAGCGCTCCAGTTGGAGCTCGCTTCTACCAATAAAACCTTAGATGCAGCCAATTTAGACCTGGGTAAATCAGGTGAAAGACTCAGCGAACTTTCTAATAAACTCTCCGCCTGCCAACAGGAATTGGAGCGCATGAAAGGAGAAGACAAGGGTTCCCAAAAATCTATCCAGGCCCGCGAAGAGCAAATTCAGGATCTGAGAGACCAAATTGCCGACTGCAAGGCTCAACGCGACAAACAAATTTCGCAATTGGGGAACCTCACCGAATTATCGCAATCGGCCAATGATAATATCAAAGAAACCTTGTCACAACTGAATAACAAAGACCAATACATACACCTTTTACAGGCCGCCAAAACCAAAACCGATTCGATTAATCTCGCACTGGCAGTCAATCTTAAAAGTGTACTGCGCGATGGCGTCGCCGACGATGATGTAGATGTAAAAGTAGACAAAACGGTCGTTTTTATCAATCTCTCCGACAAAATGCTGTACCAAAGTGGCAGCGCTAACCTGACCCCAAAAGCACAGGATGTCCTGGGTAAAATCGCAAAAATTATCGAATCACGCCCCGACCTCGAAGTCATGGTGGAAGGTTATACCGACAATGTGCCTATCAATAACGATTGTATGGCCGACAACTGGGACCTCAGTGTCAAAAGAGCAACGGCAGTAGTAAGGGTTTTACAAAATGTCTATAAAATCAATCCAAACAAACTGATCGCAGCAGGCCGCGGTGAATACAATACCCTCGCGCCAAATACCACTGATGCCGGTCGGGCCACCAACCGCCGCACCCGCATCATTATTCTCCCAAAAATAGATCAGTTTTATGATTTATTGAACCCGAATAATGTGCCGAAGTAATTATTAGTTGTTAGTTGACTAGTTATCAGTCGTAGCGTTGACCGAAATCCTGGCCTCCAATTGTATTAAACGCCCAGGTACCGGTCAATGCTGCGACTGATAACTAAAATCAAATCGCCTGCAATTCCACCAATTTCTTATAAATCAAGCTGTTGCGCATGAGTTGCTCGTGTGTGCCGCGTTCGGCGATACGACCTTCACTCATGACGATGATCTCGTCGGCGTGCTGGATGGTACTTAGCCGATGAGCGATTACAAGGGCGGTACGGTTATTTAAAAGCCGTTCAAGGGCCGATTGGACCAATTGTTCTGATTCACTGTCTAAGGCGGAGGTAGCTTCATCAAGAATAAGTACCGGCGGATTTTTTAACAAGGCCCGGGCAATGGTTAATCGCTGGCGTTGTCCGCCCGAAAGTTTAGAGCCCCGGTCGCCAATATTCGTATCGTAACCATTGGGGAGCGCCATGATAAATTCGTGGGCATTGGCCGCTTTGGCGGCTGCAATCAGGTCTTCATCAGTGGCATTGGCGGCACTGAAAATGATATTGCTGCGCACGGAGTCGTTGAAAAGAACAGCCTCCTGACTGACAATTCCCATCAAACTCCGGAGTTCTTTGGTGCGTACGTTGCGAATATCCACGCCATCAAAAGTGATGCTTCCGGAAGATACATCATAAAAACGGGGTAAAAGATCGGCAATGGTGCTTTTCCCGGCACCGGATGCCCCAACTAAAGCGATAATTTTTCCTTGTGGAATTTTAAAAGAGACACCGTCCAAAGCAGGCCGGTCGGAATTCTCGTACTGAAAACGCACCTCATTAAAGGCGATCGCATCATTTAATGCCGTGATCGGCAACGGATCGCTTTTTTCCTGAATGGTTATCGGCGCATCGAGCAATGATTGTACCCTTTCGAGCGCGCCCATCCCTTTTCGGATACTGTAAAAAGCACCTGAAAGGGACTTGGCCGGTTCGATGACATTATAAAAGGCATAGAGAAAGGTGATAAAGGTGGCTGCCGAAAGGCTCCCTGCAAAAACCTGGAGCGATCCGAACCAAAGTAAAATGGCCACCACACCAATGCCCAAAAATTCTGACAAAGGAGAAGCCAGGTCTTTCCGGCGGTTCAATTGGATCATCGTGCGCATATACCGGCTGCTTTCCCGATTGAACCGGTCAAATTGCCAGCGTTCAGCGTTAAATCCTTTAATAATCCGAAGCCCACCCAGCGTTTCGTCGATCATAGCACCAATACCGCCGAGGGCATTTTGAGCCTCCCCCGATTGTTTGCGCAGGGTACGCCCCACTCCACCGATAATCAATCCGGAGAACAGCATCAACACCACCACAAACAACAGTAACTGCGGCGAAACAGCAATCATAAATGCTAAGGCGCCCAAAATCACAATAGGTTCGCGCGCCATAGACTCCACCACGCCTACAATACTCCATTCAATTTCCTGTACATCCGAAGTGATCCGACTCATCAAGTCGCCTTTCCTGGTTTCAGAAAAATAAGAGAGCGGGAGGTCAAGTACCTTGTTCATCAATTTGCCGCGTAGGTCGCGCACAATACCATTGCGGGCACCTGCTAAAAAATACAACGACAGGTAGCGGAAGAGATTCTTACCCAAAAAGGTAAAGACCAAAAAAACACATACGATCAGGAGCGCTTGCTCCTGACCGTATGTAGCAATTAAGTCGTTAAAAAATTGATTTAATTTTGATTCAAAACCTGAAAACCCTTCGCTTACCGGCAGTTTCGCTGGTCCGGAATTCCCATGGAATAATATCTGCAAAAACGGCTGTAATACCGGAATGCTGACCACCATAAAAACAGACATAAGCAGGTTGCAGCACAACGCCAGCGCCAACTGTTTTTTGTAAGGCAGGTAATAGCGCAGCAGTTTACGCATTCTTGAAATCCCAGGTATTCAGAAAGCTGGTATTAAAATTACCTTTTCTGAAATCTTCATTGCGCATGAGTTTTTGGTGAAAAGGTACCGTTGTTTTAACACCTTCAATCACAAATTCATCGAGTGCGCGTTCCATTTTCAGAATGGCCTCCTCGCGGGTACGCGCCCGGGTGATCAGTTTGGCGATCATCGAGTCGTAGTAAGGCGGAATAGTATAGCCAGCATAAACATGGGTATCGACCCGAACACCGTGGCCTTTAGGCGAGTGGAACGACGTGATTTTGCCGGGACTTGGGCGGAAATCATTGAAGGGATCCTCCGCATTGATACGGCACTCAATAGCGCACATCTCAGGGACGTAATTTTTGCCCGTGATCGGGATACCCGCAGCAATTTTGATTTGCTCCTTAATCAGGTCAAAATCAATGACTTCTTCCGTTACGGTATGTTCCACCTGAATACGGGTGTTCATCTCCATAAAGTAAAAATTGCGGTGCTTATCTACTAAGTATTCGATCGTACCTACCCCTTCGTAACCAATGGCTTCACATGCTTTCACAGAAGCCGCGCCCATTTTCTCGCGAAGTTCGGGGGTCATAAATGGAGAAGGCGATTCTTCCACCAATTTCTGGTGGCGGCGCTGAATAGAGCAGTCGCGCTCAGAGAGGTGGCAAGCTTTACCGAATTGATCACCAGCCACCTGAATTTCAATGTGGCGGGGTTCCTCGATATATTTTTCCATGTAGATGCCGTCGTTGGAAAAAGAAGCTTTTGCTTCGCGACGGGCAGCATCCCATTGGCCTTCAAATTCACTTTCCTTCCACACGATACGCATCCCTTTACCACCGCCACCGGCGGTCGCTTTCAGGATGACGGGGTATCCCACATCTTTGGCGAGTTTGATTCCTGTTTTAAAGTCGGGAAGGAGGCCTTCCGTACCGGGAACGCAAGGCACATTGGCCTTGATCATTGTTTCTTTGGCCGTGATTTTATCGCCCATAGCCCTCATTTGATCAGGGGTTGGTCCGATAAATTTAATACCGTAATCTTTGCATATTTCAGCAAAGCCGGCATTCTCAGCCAGGAATCCATAACCAGGGTGAACGGCATCAGCGTTGGTAATTTCAACTGCGGCCATGATGCGCGGAATGTTCAGGTAACTTTCAGAACTGGCTGGCGGACCGATACAAACCGCTTCATCTGCAAACCGCACGTGAAGGCTTTCACTATCGGCAGTGGAATAGATGGCCACCGTTTTGATGCCCATTTCCTTGCAGGTGCGTATAATTCGCAGGGCAATTTCCCCGCGATTAGCAATGAGTATTTTTTTAAACATACGGTTGCGGTTAAGCAGGTTCCACTAAAAACAAGGGTTGATCATATTCAACGGGAGAAGCATCTTCAACGAGTACTTTCACGATTCTGCCTTTCACATCGCTTTCAATCTCGTTGAAAAGTTTCATTGCTTCAATGATGCAAACAGTGGCACCGATATTTATATCGTCGCCAACTTTCACAAATGATGCCTTATCTGCTCCAGGTGACCGGTAAAATGTGCCCACCATTGGAGATTTGACAACAACCGCTTTGGGAAATTCTGGTTCTGCAGGAGCCGGGGCTTCTGCCTTGGGGGCCGGAGCAGGAGCGGCCACCACAGGAGCCATCACTGGTGGTGGAGCGGCTATTGCAACGGGTGCTGCAACGGTGTACTCCACTGGAGAACCTTGCCGGATGACGAGCTTAAAGTCGCCCTCCTTGTAAATAAATTCAGAAATCTTTTGCTTGCTGACCAAGCGGATAAGTTCTTGTATCTGGTTGAAATCCATACCTATTATAGGTTGTTTAGCGATTTTTCTGAGTTTAACAGGGGTAAAGGAAAGAAGAATTTTTCAATTGTCGCATGAGAATTTTAACAATGAATAAAATTTCAGATTTGACTGAAAAAGAATGAGCCACTTCGGCACAGCGAAGTGGCTCATTCAAACCAGCACATCGAAATTACTTCTTCACCCGCTCCATATATGCTCCAGTAACAGTATCGATCTTGATCAAATCGCCCTGCTCACAAAATAACGGTACACGCACTTCTGCGCCTGTTTCCAGCGTAGCCGCCTTGAGTGTGTTCGTAGCTGTATCGCCACGCATACCAGGTTCTGTATAAGTAATAGCAAGAACTACCGATGCGGGTAATTCCACGGAGATCAGTGTTTCTTTCTCTGCATGGAACATCACATCGACGGTATCGCCTTCTTTCAAAAATTTACCGTTGTCAATCAGTTCTAATGGAATAGTGAACTGGTCGTACGTTTCCTGGTTCATGACCACAAATCCATCGTCGTCCATATACAGGAATTGGAACTTGCGGCGTTCCACCCGTACTTCAGTGATATTATGACCACTATTAAAGGTGTGCTCCACTACCCTTCCGGTAGTCGAACTTTTTAGTTTTGTCCAAACTTTACCACTTCCGCGACCAACCTGAAATTTCTGGAAATCAATAACTCTCAGAATATCGTTATTCAGCTCGATGCAAAGGCCGTTCCGTATATCTGCGGTCGTTGCCATGTGTTTTTAATTAAAATGATGAAAATGACGAGGTTAATATTGGCTCTGTCAAAGTTGTTGCTGTGGAAACTGCAACTCTATTAAAAAAAGCGGCGCAAAGATAGGCTGTTTTTCAGAATTATTCCCATTCTTTCGGGAAAATAGTTGACAGCTAATCCAATAACAGTGATCAGTTGACCAGTTATCAGTCGTAGTTTGTGCAGCAAGCAGGCCGGCTCTATCCATAAATTGATCTGCTTAATGTACAATCTACGACTGATCACTAATAACGAACATGCCACCTTACCATGAATGATGCTATTTATATCCAGCGCTGCTTTGATCTGGCCCAAAACGGGACCGGACAGGTGTCGCCCAATCCGATGGTGGGCGCGGTAATTGTGTGCGCCGGAAAAATCATAGGAGAAGGGTGGCACCGGCAATATGGCGGCCCTCATGCCGAGGTACTTGCTGTGCAGTCCGTCCGGAACCCCGAATTACTCCCCCAGGCTACCTTGTATTGCTCTCTGGAGCCTTGCCATCATTTTGGCAAAACGCCGCCCTGTGTCGATTTAATTCTCAATAAAAAAATTCCCAGGGTAGTGATTGCCAATATGGACCCCAATCCGTTAGTCGCCGGTCAAAGTATCCGAAAAATGCGGGAACATGGCGTTGCCGTGACCACTGGCGTGCTGGAGGAGCAAGGCCAATGGCTAAATCGGGCATTTTTTACCTGGATTCAACAACAACGCCCCTATATAATCCTCAAATGGGCCCAAAGTAAAGATGGGTACATCGGCAAAAAAGGCGAGCAAACAGCCATCTCCGGCCCTGCGACGCAACGGCTGGTACACCGCTGGCGCAGCGAAACAGATGCGATGCTAGTAGGTACACAAACTGCGCTGATTGACAATCCACGCCTCAATAATCGCTATTTTGGCGACCGGCAACCACTTCGGATAGCCCTTGACTGGGAAGGAAAAATACCGGCTGGATTTCACCTGCTGGATGATTCGCAACCCACCTGGATCATTGGAAAGGAACGCGCCGGTTCCTGGGAAAATACCCGTTTTGTGAATTTAGAAAGGGAGCATATGATGCCAGCCTTGCTGCAGGAACTGTATTTCCATAAAAAAGCGACGCTTTTGGTCGAGGGCGGCGCGGCTTTGCTGAATGCCTTTTTGGAACAAGGCGACGGGGATGAGATCAGAGTGATTACCAATGACCGGCATTTAGGCGACGGGGTGCAAGCGCCTGCTTTGCCGGTGGGTGCGGTATTCATGGAACAATTTTCAATTGGCATGGATAGTATCTCCATTTATCGAAGGTAATATCTTTGTTGATAACATCAAATGATGTCATCGTTATTTTCCTCGTACCTCGAAAAATAAGGTAACACCATTTGATGCCATTAACAATCAACAGAAATATACAAATCGGTCTTAATTATCCCGCTTTCCCAAACCGGATTTCCCCCTTCACATCCCTTGGCTACTCCATCGTCCATTCGAAGTACTTTACAGGCACACTGCTTTTTTATTTCTTCGTACAGGTTTTTGGCGGGTATTTGCCAGGGGTTCGTTTTTGGGGTGATATTAATATCGCCCTGATCAACTGGAATAATGGCCACTAATTCCGGGTGCCGCATTTTTTCAAAAACTGGTTTGTGAGTGGCATTATGGCTGCCATGGTGCCCTACTTTATAGACGACGGTGTTGGCTAATAAGTGTTCTGTTTTATCTTTAGGGATACCTTCCGGCCATTGAATACCGGACCATGATCGCCAACTCCCCGTTTGGGCATCACCGACAAACAAAAGTACTTTTTCAGATGCTACTAATTCAAAAGCCAGGACAAGACTGCAGTTATTCGTGAGTTCATTCAGGTATAATGCAATGTCATCGGCTTGTTCTATCCAGTCATGGTCGATGGTTCGCCATTGCTGGCCTAAATCCTGATACGATTGATAAGCATCTGTGCCAGTGATCATTTTCAATATTTCAAATCCATTTTTGATGTAATCTGGCTTGAAATACTGTTGATCGATATAAATTTTTTCATTTTCCCGAAACGGAAAATCTTCTTCTTTATCAATAATACCAGTTTTAGTGTTCATCCCAATTGCCAATGAAGATAAAAAATATTCGCTCTGATCAATGGCCATAGCTAACCGCTGATTGGATGCCGTACTTTTTGCTGATTCCAACACTTTAGGTGGCCCGAGTACATATACTTTTACAGCACCCGCCGGCAGGCCGGGCAGATCAAGCACATCACCTGGATATAAGTAATCTGGAGCCCCCTTTTTGCCGGCAGACCGAAGAAACGCCATTCCTCCCACCAGAACATTGGAAGGAATGCCATTGACGGGTGACGCAGATGGATCAATGCCATAAAACTGAAGGATAGCATTTATTTTCCCGAGCATATTCTTATGGTTAGAATTATCCGTATCGTAACTTTTTACAGATTGAAGTACCGGTTGGAAACGGGCCACCAATCCGATCAAATGTTGCTGCTGATCCTGAAATGCAGCTGCTGCCTCATCGACTGGATTCTCCAGCCAAGGCAGCCACACCTTTTCAACACCGATTTCCCTGAATATTTTTTGGGCATGGTAAAAACCAGATATATGGTCATTATGCTGGTGTGTGCATACTACCACATCCAGTGGGGCACCGTTGAGTTGGTCCTTGATATCTGTTGCAATGTTGACTAAGCGTTCAATCGATTTTTCGCTATTACTATAGGTGCCGCAATCGATCAGGACATGTGTTTTTTGTACGCCGTCAGAAAAACGCAGTAAAAAACAATCGCCGACTTCACCTAAGCGATACATTTTAATATTGACATCTATTGAATTGGCCATGTTATTTGGAATCTGGAAAATAATGATTGTGCCTTATGGTGGTGCATTAACAACAGACTATTAATGGGAATGCAGCGCTTTAAAACTGAGATTATTATGGCTGGATTCGAGCCCATACATGGTGTCAGTAAGTGGCAATTCACTGGTGGTATTTCCCAATTGATACTCCATTTGTGCCTTAAACCGACGCTCGCTGTTGATATTTTTCACAATGATATACTCAATGGCATAGTCTGTATTCATATTGAAAATAATACTACAACCACCACGAAACACCACTTCGTCTCCTTCTTGAGAGGTCATGATCATCTTTTGAGTAAGGGTAACAATCACCTGTTCAATGTGGCGCCCTTCACGGGTATACCGAAATGCAGGGCGGACGTGGTGCACTTCCGTTTTTATTTCATTTTTAGACAAGTAAATCCGACCATCGTAGTTAAATACCGGAGCGGCACTGGTAAGCCCCAACTTTTTGAGAAAGGATGGCCACGCATCAGGCGAAGCATTGCGGTTTGATTTAATTTCTCCGTGAAAATCGATCAGGATGCCATGCAATTTCCCACAGATCTTTTGAGAAATGGCGTAAAGTTTTTCGCGGTCTTTTACATCGAGCAATGCCCTGACATTGGACCGCAGGACATCTCTGATCCGTTTCATAAATTCACTTTCCTCTTTCGTGAAATTATTCTCATTTCCCCACCGAAGGCTTTCCACCGACAGCGTGTTCACCCTGCCGGGAAATATCCCCCGTGCCCGAAAAGCCTCTATCAATGCGATTCGAAATCCCGATTCGTCAGACGGTGCCATGTCGATGTCGGCGGTAATCAATGCCCGCAAATAATCACCAAAAGAAATATCAAATGGCGGGCAATAATCGAGTGCCTGAATAGCAATCTGCATCAAATGCCGGGCAATCATCGTTGCTTCCTGGGCAAGCCTTTTGATCAGCAATGGAGAACTTTGGTTGTCCCCGGCAAGTTGGAACAAGTCGCGTGTTTTAAAATTATACACCCTCAAAAAGGCGTCAAAAAAAGTGGCGACTAAAATAGCGCCACGGTGATGCGGCTCTGTTATTGCCTGGTAATCTTCCGGATTGGGGCGCAGGCGTTCCCATTTACCGGTTTCCCGATTGAGACTGCCGATAGCAGATCGCAATGCACTATGCCCCAGCGAATTTCCGAATTGCGTGGCCAATTCCCCCATCAGTGTCGATTCATCAAGGCGCCCCCTCGCTGCAGTCATCTGATGTTCCAATAATTCCGAAATCATAAACCGCTGTAACAAAGCAATAATATCGGCAAATGCTTCATGAAAAGCAGGAACATCCCGGTTGGTATTTTCATTGAACCGTGGGTGAATACTTTCCAGAATGGCATGGGTGACTTCGTGTGCAACAATATCGGGGGACAGGCAGGTAAAAACTGTACCGCCAGGAAAGTTAACACCGTTCACATTGCCCACCGCTTTGAAATAACCGAACAACAAGGCCCGTTTTTCAGGGTTATAATAAGCATTGGCCTCGCGCAAACCATGCGGATAAATTCGGATACGCGGCACATATTCGAAGGTCGTTTCATCGACCTGCCGGCGGTGCCAAATCACTTTCCGCCCGAGCGCCTCTTCAAAACGTTCCAGGGTTTTCATCGAAATGGTATAGACAAACTGCTGGTGAAATTTGGCATTGCCCTCACTCGGATCAAGCCCACCAGAGGCCAGTACACTTTCATCGTGCAGGTCTACCGGTTCATAAAAGCAACGGGAAGCGGGATCATAATCAACGACTTCAAAATATTCGCCGACCGGGCCTGGTTTTGTTCGCTCCCAGCGGATACGATAAACCGTTTCATTAATCAGAAAAGTGTCCAGCAGTGTGGAGAATCCTGGATCCAGCGTATATCCCTGGAGATAGCGGTATGCGGGGGTTTTCATATATTCTTGGGCTTATACTAGTTATTTCCAAATTAAACTATTGAAAATCGATATAAGTACATGTCAAATATGTAGTAAACAGGAACAAATCCATTACTATTTAACACCAAATTAACATAAATAACATTAGATCGGAGATAATTACTTTGATAATCAGCACATTGTGTCCATCAGGATGACCGTGCACTTTTCTCCGTGTCTCTACGTGCAAAAAAACAATCGAAGGGTAACCATCAATCGTTTGACATCAAAACTTAGGCGCCAGCATCACCCTCACACCCCATTTGGTTACACCCGGCAAGTCGGTATAAGTCAACCGCCATACATAATCCACCCGGATGAGTCGGAACAGATTCCCGATACCTACACTCATTTCAACATAAGGCGTTTTGCCTAAAGCGTGGGTAATAGCATTGCCCTGAGCATCAGTGGGGAAGTAAAATATACCATTGGTATTGGAAGGATCATTGGCAGCATCGAGGCCACCATACAGGCATTTAAAACTGAAATTTTCGCGCCATTGCAGTTTTTTGATCAATGGTATTTTATTAAAAATAAGGCCGTTAAGATTGTGCTGAACGTTTAATGCCACATATTTATCGCTCACAAATTCCAGAAAATTCATGAGGTTGTAAGCGTACCAGTCGTAAAAATAGGATTGATTGGCAGGATGCAGTTCCAGCAATGGATAAGGCACCGAGCCCCAGGTACGTCCTCCTGTAAGTGTCCAGTCAGAATACCCAAAAGGGGCCACAAAAAAACGCTTTTCGGCGGAAAGTGTCAGTTTTTGAAAAGCATATTCCCCTCCAGCAATACCCTTAAAACCGTTTTTGAAGGTCATTGTAAAAATCGGGAATTTGCTGGCGATCGGGTACCGGTAAGTTGGTCCGAGATAAAATTTCTGGTTGGGCGCATACCGCATAAACAGACCCAATTCAGCGGTATTCAACGAGTTAGCGTATATTTTGTCGGCGGGATTGTCATCGGAAATTTCAAAGGAGAGGGTGCCGGCGGCATTGTATTTTTTTTGTAAGGCGACCGCAGAAAAACTGAACTGGCTTTTATATTCCCGCTTGTATTCCGTTTTAAAAACCGAATTCAACAGCATTTTATCCCGCGTGCCCCGTTGTAAAGAAAGGGCGGCATTGTCCTGGGAAATACGTTCCAGTGAAAGGCCGGGAATGCGCAAATCGCGTTGATAATTGACCGAAATCAAATTTTGAGGGAACGCCCTGGGTATTTTACCGTTGAAAGAATACGTGGCTCCCACATTGTATTTCCATTGCTGGTCGCGGAAACCGTAGGCGACATACCCCTCTAAGGTGAGCGGCTTGTACAGACGGGCATTGGTGCGCCCGCCCACTCGTGCACGGAACCCTTCTATATCATTAAAACTGTAAAAAGAGCCAACGGTCCCCAGGTCAAAAAAGCCAAAACGCTGGTAACCAGTACCCGCTAATTGCCCCAAACCATTCAATAACTTGAAAATAGGCACCTGCTTGATACTGTCCACCATTTTATCTACGAACTGTTCGGTGGGCGTCAACGGCTGTAAACGATGTGCTGCCCACCATACCTGCGGGCGTTTTTTGATCTTACCAGTATCATTTTCAATTAGTTCTTTTCCTTTGAATAAACTATCCGGCAACGGTACATTGATCTGATAGTCCTTATAAAAAGAGGTCTTATGGGTCAGGATGCTGCGGCCGTCCGATTTTTTAAGTACGTTCATATCTACCGTAAAAGCATCGCGCACCAGCATCAGCCGTTTGGAATCCCCTATCCTGTCGAATTCCTGTTCGATATGCAAATCGGTGACGAAATTCAGGTTGATTTCTTTTGGAACGCCCATTTCCACTTTCATCACGGCGTACGTGGAATCGAGCGCCACCAGCAGATTGCCCATAAAAGCAAGATCGGCTTTATTGCGGGGAGCAAAAAACACATCAGCGTATTTTTTACCATCTTTTTCCACCGTATCGACGATATAAAAACGGTAAATGGCATTGGCTATGCCTGACAATGGGCCGACAAATTCAGTGCCCAGCAACTGGATTTTTGGTTCATAGATATCCACATCCGAAAATGCGGAGTTCAGGTATTGGGATACCCCTTCCCCATCGATACCCAGATTATCCTCCTCCTGTTCCTCATCGACAAAACCCGTCTGGCGTTCACCGTGAAGAATTGCTTTCAGGCCATTGGGGTCTTTCCGGTAATACGCGGTAAGCTCCCGTTCCCGCATATAAATCGGCAAAGCCACTTTGTGAGTGATGATATTGGTATCTACATTGCTGAAAATGAAGCGAAAAGGCTTCATATACCACCTGTTCCGAAATTTATCAGTGACATTATTGATGTCCATTTGCAGTTTTTCGTACTTGACAAAACTGTAATAGTCCAACCCTTCTTTTCTGTTGTCGTCTTTGTGTTTAAACACTTCTTCGATCAGATCGACCGCCGGATTATTTTTCCGGGAGTACTTTTTAGGGCGGATGGATACCTCTTTCAGTCCTGAAGAGGCTTCCGATAGCAACACCGTAATATCATTATATTGGCCGGTTTTAATCGTAACTGTTTTAGTGGAAAAACCGACATAAGAAAAACGTACTTTCCGCAGTATTTTTTCCGATTCAATAAAAAAATTGCCGTTGATATCGGTGCGGGCACCAATGCCTGCGCCCTCAAAAGTGACGGTGACGTAGGCCAAGCCTTCGTCGGTTAGCGAATCTTTTACCACACCGTGCACAGAAGTATGGCTTTTTTGAGCCTGCAGGGAGATCGTTGTTAACAGTAAGAAAAAGAAAGATAAAATGATGCGCATCGATAAAGGATAGTTAGGGTTTTTATAACGATAATTCAGGGTAATTGTTGATTCAAAAATGGAGGAACATCGATACTTCGACAGGCTCAGTAACCCAGACCGAATATCGAAGTAGCGTAAAGTGCACCATTAATTAGCCTTTTTAACGCCATTCCTTAATAATGCGGTAGTACGCTACGCTACTTCGATATTCGGTGTTCGATATTCAATTCTCCGCTTCACCATCGTCAAAATCGTCGCAATGGCCACCGATTCCCCTGTTTCATCATATACATCGACTAACCATTTTACGATGCCCCGCGGAATCGCCGCCACACCCTCTTTGGTAAGGTCATGCTCCTGTTCTATTTTTTCTTTCACGGTAAGTTTGACGCCTATGGTCATGCCCGGATAAACCGGTTTCACAAACCGGCATTCATCGAGTCCATAATTCAACAAAACAGGTCCTTTTTTAGCATCGACAAACAATCCGGCGGCTTTTGACAATACAAAATAACCATGCGCAACGCGGCCTTTGAATGGTGTTCCTTCGAGCGCCGTGGCATCCATGTGCGCATAAAAGTTATCGCCGGATACATTGGCAAAATTGTGAATATCGGCCTCACTGACCGTATGTTTGGCGGTGATCAACGTCTCGCCAATGAATAATTCTTCGAAATGTTTTTTGAACGGATGGACGGACGTTTCAGTTTGTTCCGCACCGGACTGGAACTGCCGGGTGACGTGGGTGATGTCCGTCGGATGTCCCTGAAGGGCCGTGCGCTGCAGATAATGCAAAACACCCCGCATGCCGCCCATTTCTTCTCCGCCGCCCGCATGGCCGGGGCCGCCATGTACCAACATGGGCATAGGCGAGCCGTGTCCCGTACTTTCTTTAGCCGAATCGCGGTTGAGCATCAGGATCCGGCCGTGCCAGGCTGCTGCTTCCAGCACATATTCCCGCAGGATATGGCGGTCGTAACTACAAATAGTCGACACCAACGACCCTTTACCTAAACGCGCAATTGCAATCGCTTCTTCCAGCGTTTTATAAGGCATGATGGTCGAAACGGGGCCGAAACATTCCGTTTCATGGGTGATCAATTGTCGGGTAGGATGGTCATTAAGTAACAATACAGGCGACATAAATGCGCCTTTATCGTATTGCGCACCAACCACTTCGAGCGCGGCATGGTGGCCATAAATCGCTGGCGTAATTTGCATTAGTTCGGCGAGTTTGGCTTGTACCCGTTCGAGTTGCGTCCGGTTGATCAGGGCGCCCATGCGCACACCTTCGGCCGAAGGGTCGCCCACTACAGTTTTAGCGAGTTCTTTGCGCAATGCAGATTGGACCGCATCGAAAAGTGTTTCGGGGACGATGATTCTGCGGATGGCCGTACATTTTTGGCCAGCTTTGGTGACCATTTCCCGGCGGCATTCTTTGATAAACAAATCAAACTCCGGCGTTCCGGGATGTGCATCTTCGCCAAGAATGGCTGCATTCAGGGAATCCGCTTCCATATTAAAAGGTACGGAATGCTGCACCAGAGCAGGATGGACCCGCAGTTTTTGGCCTGTTTCCGCCGACCCCGTAAACGTCACCACATCCTGGGAGCCCACCGAATCGAGCAATCCCCTACCCCGTCCTACTAAGAGTTGAAGAGCACCTTCGGGAAAAATGCCACTTTCCACCATGTCCCGCACCATACATTCTGTGAGGTACGAGGTTTGTTCACTGGCTTTCACCACCGTAGGGACACCGGCGAGCAGGTTGACCGCAATTTTTTCGAGCATGCCCCAAATGGGGAAATTAAAGGCATTTATATGGACCGCCACACCGTGCTTAGGCGTAAGGATATGGTGACCAATAAAAGTATTTTCTTTAGACAGGCGGATCGTTTCCCCTTCCACATAGTAAGGCTCATTGGGGAAACGGCGGCGCAGACTGGCATTCGCAAAAAGATTACCGATACCGCCTTCGATATCCACCCAACTATCGGCCCTTGTGGCTCCTGACCAGGCAGAAACCGGATAATACTTTTCCTTGCGGTCCATCAGGTACAGGGCCATTGCTTTGAGCATTTGTCCGCGTTCATGAAACGTCATTCGCCGCAATACCGGGCCTCCTTTTTGGCGACCGTACCGCAAAACAGCTTCGAAGTCTATTCCGTAATCGGAGGCCGTTCCAAGCAGTTCACCGGTAATAGCATGATATTGGGGCGTTCCGTCGCCTTCACCGGGCGTCCATTGGCCCAGAATATAGTTGTGTAATTGGTACATGTGTGTGGTTAGCGCTTTGGCACAAAGATAAGGGTAAGTAGGAGTTATGAGTTATAAGTTATGAGTTATAAGTTATGAGTTATAAGTTATGAGTTATAAGTTATAAGTTATAAGTTGTGTTGTGTTGACCGTAGGGTGTTTGGGTGTGGAACGAGAGTGTTCAATAAACTATGAAAGAACCAAAGAATACAGATCTGTTCATACTTCTACACCTCCCTGCCTCTTTGTGTAAAAAAAGGCACACAAGTGGCGACGCGGGAAAAGGACCAAAAAAAATCAGCCATGAAATGCGGGTTAGAGAGAAGGAGGAAGAGGAATGGAAAATTCATATTGCATCGATGCATCTGTTTATCCCCCGGACTCAGTACAATATATTCCGCTGAATATCCCTTTTTTTGTATCTTTGCGGTAATATATGCAAGTAGCAACAAAAAAAGGACATTCAGAAGAGTATTTCCATGAAGAGCGGAATCATTGGTATAATACAGATTTTTTAGATTTAATGGCTAAAAGATGGGAGTTGAACAGGCACTCATCGCTACTGGACATTGGCTCCGGTTTGTGTCACTGGAGTAAATTACTGGTACCCTATATGCAATCTGGCACAAGTGTCACGGCATTGGACAATGATGCTAAATGGGCTCCCGGTAACAAAAAAATAGCTGATTATTTTACCCGGCACCAGGCCAGTATTGATTTCATCAAAGGCAATGCCGGGATGTTGCCATTTGAAGATGAGTCCTTTGATGTGGTTACTTGCCAAACCCTCCTCATACACCTCCAATATCCTGAAAAAGCACTAAAAGAGATGAAAAGGGTGGTTAAAAAGGACGGTATCGTGATTTGCGCGGAGCCCAATAACCGTATTCAGTCGATCATACAGGATTCCAGTAATTATGATGACGATATTGACCGGGTACTCGACCGGATCAAAAACACCCTCGCTTATGAAAAATTAAAACTGAGCAACAAAAACGGCAACCACTCCTTTGGCGACCTGCTCACGGGCACCATGAATGAACTGGGGTTCAAAAACATACAATCCTTCCTGAACGACAAACTGATCTCGATCTACCCACCTTACGACACTGCCGAACAACAGGCCGCCATCAATATTTACCTGACCTGGGGACAGTCGGATACCGACCGGGAGGCTTTCGAAAAAAGATACCACCGGGCACTTTCCAACCATGGCTACACCCATTTTTTAAAAGAATTTAAAT